>NZ_JBOICF010000032.1:0-2339 GCF_050739935.1 Pseudomonas sp.
TCCATCGGATGCACTGGCCAATCGCGAATGAATTCGCTCCCACAGGTTGAGTACGCCAACGCATCGGGTGCTCTGAACGACCATTCGGCGCGATCATCGCGTTTACGGTGGTGCTGTGGGGAGTCGGCGTTGGGCCTGAGTACACCAATTGAACGGGTTTGACCCTTCTATTGCTGGAACACGCCCCCTGTGGGAGCGAATTCATTCGCGAGACGGTTTCACATCCGAGATAGATCCATCGGATGCACTGGCCAATCACGAATGAATTCGCTCCCACAGGTTTTGAGTACGCCAACGCATCGGGTGCTCTGAACGACCATTCGGCGCCTCGGGTTTTCGGCTACCACGCGCTTTGCGGCATACTCGCGTCCTCTGGAGACCGATGAAGCATGCTCGAGCAACTCAATACCCGCGTCGAATCCTGTTACCAACAAGCCGAAGATTTTTTCAAACGTCCCTTCAAACGCCCTGTCGTCAGCCTCAAGTTGCGCGGCCAGAAGGCCGGGGTCGCGCATCTGCACGAAAACATGCTGCGCTTCAACCCGCAACTGTACCGGGAAAACAGCGAGGACTTTCTGCGCCAGACTGTGGCCCATGAGGTCGCGCACCTGGTGGCCCATCAACTGTTCGGCGACTCCATCTCGCCCCACGGTGAAGAATGGCAACTGATCATGCGCGGCGTGTACGAATTGCCGCCCAACCGCTGCCACAACTATGAAATCCAGCGCCGCAGCGTGACCCGCTATATCTACCGCTGCCCCTGCCCGGAAAGTGATTTCCCGTTCTCGGTGCAGCGCCACAAGCTTGTGCGCAAAGGACGCAGGTACCTGTGTCGTCGGTGTCGAGAGATATTGGTGTTCAGCGGTGAGACCAGGGTTGAGTAAAGCTTTGGTCGCTCAATAGCCACGGCCGACCTCTTCGTGAGCAAGCTCACTCCCACAGATTTGCGCGTGACCGCTCCTCAGTGAACACCGTAGGTCCATTGTGTCTGAGCGAGCGGCTCACGAACGGGCCAGCAGCTAAGCCGTAACCTTCAGCCAATAACCCCAGAATCCCGCATTGACTCAATTTCAGGCAGAGTGAACCCCATTTCCGCCAGCACCTGTTCACTGTGCGCCCCCACCGCAACGCCAATATGCCGGGGCGCAGGCAGGCCATCGGAGAACTTCACCGGGCAGGCCATCTGCGGCTGAAGGCTGCCATCCTCCCTCGGCACCTGCGTCACCACCTGTCGCGCCTGCAATTGTGGGTGCCGGACGGCTTCAGAGAAACTCAACACCGGCTCGACGCAGGCATCAACCCCGCCGAACAACGCTTCAAGTTCATCGAAACTGCGTCGTTCGAACTCGATCTTCAGTTCATTTTTGAGCCCCATCTGATCGGCGTAATCCGGGGACAGGCCGCGCTTGACCAGCTCCGGTCGCGCCAACGCCTCGCACAGCGCACGCATGAACACCGGTTCCAGACTACCCACCGAAAACCAGCGACCATCGCGACTGCGGTAGTAGTCGTAGAAACTACCGCCATTGAGCACGTTGCCCTCGGCCTGAGGCTCGACACCGGCCGCCAGCGCCCCAGCGCCCGCCAACGTATTCAGGCTGAAGGCGCAGTCGGTCATGCTGATATCGACGAACTGCCCCTGCCCTGTCTGTTGACGCGCAACCACTGCTGCCAACAGCCCGACCACCCCGTGCAGCGAGCCGCCGGCGACATCCGCCACTTGTACGCCCAACGGCAATGGGCCGCTGTCCCTGCGGCCGGTATGGCTGGCGAGCCCGGCCAGCGCCAGATAGTTGATGTCGTGCCCGGCGCGCTCGCGGTAAGGCCCGGTCTGACCGTAGCCGGTGATTGCGACATAAATCAGCCGCGGATTGATGGCCTTGAGCGTTTCATAACCGATGCCCAGCCGATCCATCACGCCCGGCCGAAACTGCTCCAGGACGATGTCGTACTCGGCGACCAGGCGTTTGATCACCTCCACCGCTTGTGGCTGTTTGAGGTCCAGCGCCAAGCTGCGCTTGTTGCGATTGAGGTAGGCATGACTGGCCGAGACGCCGTGATCGTGGGGTGGCAGCACGCGCAGCAGATCCAGTCGTGTCGGCGACTCGATACGCAACACCTCAGCCCCCATGTCTGCCAGCAACAACGAAGCGAACGGGCCGGGGAGAAGCGTGGAGAAATCGAGGACTTTTAGCGAAGACAGCGGACCTTGCATGCGAGGGCCTTCCTGATGGCTGAGTGATTAAGGTCAGAGTAGGTGCGAGCCAGCGAAGGGGCAATGGCGTAACCTGTCATAGCATCTGGCGCATAACGCTTGTAGGAGCCGGCTTGCTGGCGAA
>NZ_JBOICF010000033.1:0-14579 GCF_050739935.1 Pseudomonas sp.
CCGAATTTCTTGACGACCATAGAGCATTGGAACCACCTGATCCCATCCCGAACTCAGCAGTGAAACGATGCATCGCCGATGGTAGTGTGGGGTTTCCCCATGTGAGAGTAGGTCATCGTCAAGATTAAATTCTAGAACCCCATTTGCGAAAGCAGATGGGGTTTTGTTTTTGCGCGCGGAAAACTCCCTTTCCACTCTCTGGTGCTTCACCAGCGCCCCCTCTGTTAGTCTTTCCCCTCTTTAACGCCAAGGAAGCAGTCATGCCGGTGACATCCAACCTCAATCCCGGGTTCATGGTGGTTCATGGCAATCGCCTGGATGAACTGCGCAGCCTTGTGGTGTCGTGGATGCGGCGTTATCCGCTGACACCTCTGGAGAACGAAGTCGCGCTGGTGCAAAGCAATGGCATCGCTCAGTGGTTGAAATTAGCTTTGGCGGAAGACACACAGGATGACGATCAAGGCGGATGCGGCATCGCAGCCGCGATCGATGTTCAGCTCCCCGGCAGCTTCATGTGGCAGCTGTACCGCGCTGTGCTGGGTAAAGATGAAATTCCCGAAACGTCCCTGCTCGATAAAGCCCCTCTGACTTGGCGACTGATGCGGCTGCTGCCTGCGCTGATCGATCAGCCTCACTTCGAGCCGCTGCAACGCTTCCTGACGGCAGACACCGACCTTCGCAAACGCTATCAGCTGTCGGAGCGGCTGGCCGACTTGTTCGACCAATACCAGGTGTATCGCGCCGACTGGCTGGAAGACTGGGCCGCTGGCCGCCATCAGCTGAAAAACGTAAGGGGGGAGGCCAAGCCGCTCAAGTCCGAGAACTGTTGGCAGGCCGAGCTATGGCGTGCGCTGCTCCACGACGTCGGCGCGGAAGGCATGGCCCAAAGCCGGGCGGGTGTGCACCAGCGCTACATCGAACGCATCAATGCCATGACTGAAGCCCCCGTTGGGTTACCCGCGCGAGTCATCGTATTCGGTATTTCCTCACTGCCCGCTCAGGCGCTAGAGGCTTTGGCCGGGCTGGCTCGTTTCAGTCAGGTCCTGCTCTGCGTGCACAACCCCTGTCGCCACCACTGGGCAGACATCGTTGCCGACAAGGATCTGCTGCGGCATGAATACAAGCGTCAGTCGCGCAAGGCGGGGATGCCCGTGACGCTCAATCCGGATTCACTGCACCAGCACGCCCATCCGTTGCTCGCAGCCTGGGGCAAGCAAGGTCGCGACTACATCAACTTGCTGGACAGTCACGACGACCCTAATAGTTATCGCTCGATCTTCCGCGACGGCCGCATCGACCTGTTTAGCGAAAGCGACCCCCATAACATTCTCAACCAACTGCAGGATGACATCCTCGAGCTTCGCCCATTGAGCGAAACCCGCGAACTGTGGCCCGCGGTCGACGTAACGACCGACCGGTCCATCCGCTTCCATGTGGCTCACAGCGCCCAACGTGAAGTGGAAGTACTCCACGATCAGCTGCTGGCTCGCTTCAGCAAGGATCCGAACCTGCGCCCTCGCGACGTCATCGTGATGGTGCCGGACATCGACAGTTATGCGCCGCACATTCGCGCCGTATTTGGTCAGCTTGATCGCGATGATCGTCGCTTCATCCCCTTCACATTGGCTGACCAGGGCCAACGCGGCCGTGATCCCCTGCTGATCGCGGTCGAGCACTTGCTGAAGATCCCCGAAAGCCGCTTCCCGGTCAGCGAGATTCTTGATTTGCTCGATGTCCCGGCCCTGAGAGCACGTTTCGGCATTAACGAGCGTGATCTGCCGACCCTGCATCGCTGGATCGAAGGCGCAGGCGTACGTTGGGGGCTCAATGCCGGGCAGCGTGAAGGCCTCGGTCTTCCCGAGGCTCTGGAGCAAAACAGCTGGCACTTCGGCCTGCGCCGCATGCTGCTGGGTTACGCCGTCGGGGCGGGCGTAGCCTACGACGATATCGAACCCTACGACGAGATCGGCGGGCTCGACGCTGCGCTCATCGGTCCACTGGTGGCGCTGATCGATGCGCTGCAAGTGGCCCACGCTGAGCTGTCGGAAGCCGCCACACCGCCGATTTGGGGCGCGCGTCTGCAAGCCCTGATGCAACTTTTCTTCAGCGCTGACAGCGAGCACGATGACTACTTACTCGGCCAGCTCGAAACCCTGCGCGAAACCTGGCTGGAAACCTGCGAAGCCGTGGGTCTGCTCGAAGAGCTGCCGCTCACGGTAGTGCGCGAAGCCTGGCTCGCCGGTCTCGATCAGGGACGCCTGTCCCAGCGTTTCCTCGCAGGCTCCGTCAATTTCTGCACCCTAATGCCGATGCGTGCAATTCCCTTCAAGATCGTCTGCCTGCTCGGCATGAACGACGGCGATTACCCACGTGCGCAACCTCCGCTGGACTTCGACCTGATGGGCAGCGATTACCGCCCAGGTGACCGTTCACGCCGTGAAGATGACCGCTATCTGTTGCTTGAGGCACTCCTGTCGGCGCGCGATCAGCTGTATGTCAGCTGGGTAGGGCGCAGCATCCGGGACAACTCCGAGCGCCCCGCGTCGGTGCTTATCGGTCAATTGCGTGATCATTTGGCTAGTGGTTGGCGACTGACCAATGCGGTCGAACCCGAGGACGACAAAAAGCGCGATCCCGGCGAGCAACTGCTGCACAAGCTGACCCTCGAACATCCGCTGCAGCCCTTCAGCGCCAAGTACTTTCAAGAAAGTCTGGAGTTCTTCAGCTTCGCCCGCGAATGGCAGGTGCTGCATGAGGCGGTCGCCGAGGCGGGCGAAATCAAGGCGCTGGAAAGGCACGAGCAGGAAGAGCCGCTGAGCCTGATGCAGTTGCAGGATTTCCTACGCAATCCGGTCAAACACTTCTTCAGCCAGCGTCTGAAAATCTTCTTCGAAGTGGCCGAAGCGCCATTGGCCAATGAAGAACCGTTCGTGCTCGACGCCCTTGAGCGTTACGGGCTGAGCGATAGCCTGCTGCAAGCAGCGTTGATTGCTCCTGAAAATCCGGACGATTCCCTCAAGAGTCAGGCGATTCGCCTACAAGCCAGTGGTCTGCTGCCAATGGCCGGATTCGGCACCCTGCTGCAAGAGGAGTTGATCGAGCCGTTGCCGAATCTGGTTCAACGTTATCACGACCTGTTGCTCAAATGGCCCGAGCGCTTGCACAGCGCGTTGCCTGTGACCTATGCGCATCAAGGCGTCGAGCTCGACGGCTGGCTCGATGGTCTTTACCAGAATGCCCACAATCAACTCCTGGCCGTGACCGCGATTCCGAACGCTATCGGTGGCAAGAAGTCCCGCAAGTGGCATCGATTGACCAAACCCTGGGTCAACCATCTGGTCGCCTGTGCCTGCGACCTGCCACTGACCACCGCATTGGTCGCCAGCGACGAGACGCTGCTGCTACCGCCGCTGGACAAAGACACAGCAACGAGAACCCTCAACGACCTGCTCCTCGCTTGGCAACACGGCATGCAACGCCCTCTGCCAATCGCTGTGAAAACCGCTTTCGCCTGGTTGGGCCAGAGCGATGAAGTCAAAGCCGGAGCGGCTGCGCGCAAAGCTTATGAAGGCGATGGTCAGAACAGCAATGGCGAGCGGGCGGAAAGTACGGCACTGGCGCGTCAGTTCCCGGATTTCGATGCGCTGCTCGACAGTGAAGAATTCGTTGGCTGGTGTGAGTCACTGTACAAACCGATTTTCGAAGCGCCTTGGCAATCCCTGTCCAGCGAGGAGGTCGGAGCATGAGTGACATCCAAAAGCCCTTGCCTTTACGCTTTCCGCTCAAGGGCAGCCAACTGATCGAGGCCAGTGCCGGCACCGGCAAGACCTTCACCATCTCGGCGCTGTACCTGCGCCTGGTACTTGGCCATGGCAGCAAGGTATCCGGTTTCGGTCGAGAATTGCTGCCCCCGCAAATTCTGGTGGTGACCTTTACCGACGCGGCGACCAAGGAATTGCGCGATCGCATCCGCACACGTCTGGCTGAAGCCGCGCGCTTTTTCCGTCAGGAGATCGAAGCCCCGGACGCCTTGATCGCTGATCTGCGCGATGACTTTGCGCAAGAGCAATGGGCCGGCTGCGCGAGTCGTCTGGACATCGCCGCGCAGTGGATGGATGAGGCGGCGGTGTCAACCATCCACAGCTGGTGTCAGCGCATGTTGCGCGAGCACGCTTTCGACAGCGGCAGCCTGTTCACACAGAGCCTGGAGACCGACCACAGCGATTTGCTGGGCGAAGTGCTGCGCGATTACTGGCGCAAGTTCTGTTACCCCATGACCGGCGATGCGCTCAACTGGGTGCGCGATAACTGGGGAGGTCCAGCGGCATTGTTGCCACGGGTTCGGGCCCTGTTCGGCAGCGATCGCGCGACTGTCACCCAATCTCCGACGCAACTGATTGAAGCATCGATTCAGAAGCGACGCGAAACCCTGAAGACACTCAAGTCTCCGTGGGCCAATTGGGCTGCCGAGCTGCACGCGATCTGTCTGGATGGCGTGGCGTGCAAGGTCGTCGATGGTCGCAAGATGCAGGAGCGCTATTTCAGGCCCTGGTTCGACAAGCTGATCGCCTGGGCCAACGACGACGAGCAAGAGCAGTTGGATCTCGGCACCGGTTTCACTCGCCTGACCCCCGACGGCATCGCCGAGGCCTGGAAAAACAATCCGCCGTCGCACCCGGCTTTTGAGGCCATGGTTGAGCTGAAAGTCGCCCTCGACACGCTACCAACCCCCGACGCCGCAGTGCTTGAACATGCTGCCCAGTGGGTCGGTGCGCGCTTTGAAGAAGAGAAGCGTCGTCGCGCCGAAATGGGCTTCGACGACATGCTGTTGCGCCTGGATGCCGCGCTGCGGGGTTCGGGTGGCGAGCGCCTGGCGACCTTGATCCGTGAACAGTTCCCGGTCGCGCTGATCGACGAATTTCAGGACACCGATCCTGTGCAGTACCGGATTTTCGACAGCATTTATCGTTTGCAGGACAACGAAGAAACGACTGGGCTGTTTCTCATTGGCGACCCCAAACAGGCGATTTATGCCTTCCGCGGCGCCGACATCTACACCTACCTGCGCGCGCGCTCCGCAACCACGGGGCGCCTGCACACCCTGGGCACCAACTTCCGCTCAAGCCACGCGATGGTCGAGGCGGTGAATCATGTGTTCGTGCGTGCGGAAGACAGCCCGACCGGGCGTGGTGCGTTTCTGTTTCGCAGCGCCGATGGCAATCCGGTGCCGTTTCTTGCAGTCGGTTCCCAGGGACGCAAGGAAAGCTTTCAACTCGATGGCAATGTCGTCGCTGCGCTAAACGTCTGGCAACTGGAAAGCGATCAGCCGGTGTCGGGCGCTGTGTATCGTCAGCAACTGGCTACCAGCTGCGCCAGTGAGATCGTGCGCTTGCTCAACGCCGGGCAACAAGGTCGAGCCGGTTTTGCCAAAGCCGGTGAGCCGCTGAAGGCCCTGCGACCCGCCGACATCGCGATTCTCGTGCGTGATGGCAAGGAAGCCCAAGCGGTGCGTGCCGAGCTGTCGGCCCGTGGCGTGCGCAGTGTTTACCTCTCCGACAAGGATTCGGTATTCGCTGCGCAGGAGGCCCACGATCTGCTGGCCTGGCTCAAGGCCTGTGCCGAGCCGGATTCCGAGCGTACCCTGCGTGCCGCGTTGGCCTGCATCACGCTTGACCTGCCACTGGCCGAGCTTGAACTGCTGAATCAAGACGAACTGGCGTGGGAAAACCGCGTCATGCAGTTCCGCGATTATCGCCGCATCTGGCGCACCCAAGGCGTACTGCCGATGCTGCGTCGTCTGCTGCACGACTTCGAACTGCCTCAGGCGTTGATCCGGCGCACCGACGGCGAACGGGTCTTGACCAACCTGCTGCACCTCTCCGAACTGATGCAGCAGGCCGCGGCCGAACTCGATGGCGAGCAGGCGCTGATTCGTCATCTGGGTGAACATCTGGCCTTGTCCGGGCAAGCGGGCGAAGATCAGATTCTGCGTCTGGAAAGCGACGAGCAACTGGTCAAGGTCGTGACCATTCACAAGTCCAAAGGCCTGGAATACCCACTGGTGTTTCTTCCCTTTATCTGCTCGACCAAACCGGTGGATGGCAGCCGCCTGCCGCTGCATTTCCATGACCCCGAAGGCCAGGCGCAGATCAGCCTCAAGCCGACCGCCGCGCTGATCGAACAGGCCGACGACGAACGTCTCGCCGAGGATTTGCGTCTGTTGTATGTGGCCCTCACTCGCGCGCAGCACGCTTGCTGGCTGGGCGTCGCCGACATCAAGCGCGGCAACACCAATGGCTCGATTCTGCATCGCTCGGCGTTGGGTTATTTGCTCGGCGGTGGAGAGGCATTGACCGAATCGGCTGGACTCACTCGATGGCTGCAATTACTGGCCGACAATCAGCCGACGCTAAACGTCGAAGCCATGCCTGCACCGACCGCTGAAACCTTCAGCGCACTGCGCAGCGAGACCACGTTGAGCAAGCCGCGTATCCCTCGACGCAGCGCTCGGGAGAACTGGTGGATCGCTTCTTACAGCGCCTTGCGCATTGGCGACACCATTACCGACAGCGGCGATCAGTCCCCCGACAGCCCGCAAGCGCAAAAGCTGTTCGACGATGAACGTCTCGATCCGGATGCGCCCCGCGAAACTCTGGTCAGTGGCGGCGACATCCACCGATTCCCGCGCGGGCCCAATCCTGGCACCTTCCTGCATGGCTTGCTGGAGTGGGCAGGAGAGAAGGGCTTCGCGGCCGCTGCTGCTGATTCGCAAGCGCTGGAAAAAGTCGTCGCGCAACGCTGCAACCGACGCGACTGGAAGGGCTGGATCAACACCCTGACCGACTGGCTCGCGCATCTGTTGAACATGCCGTTGCGCCTGGGCAATGACGTGCAACCGGTCGCTTTGAGCGAGCTGGATCAGCCCAATCAATACCGCGTCGAAATGGAATTCTGGTTCGCCTGCTCGAAAGTCGATGTGGCGCAGATGGACGCGCTGGTGCGTCGTCATACCCACAATGGCGCGCCTCGTGCGGCAGCGGAAACCGTCTCGCTCAACGGCATGTTCAAGGGCTTCATCGACCTGACGTTCGAGCATCAGGGCCGCTATTACGTGGCCGATTACAAATCCAACTGGCTGGGTGTCGACGACGATGCCTACACAGAAGCGGCGATGGAAAACGCGATTCTGGATAGTCGTTACGACCTGCAATACGTGCTCTATCTACTGGCCCTGCATCGTCAGCTCAAGGCGCGTCTGGCCGATTACGACTACGACCGGCACATGGGCGGTGCGGTGTATCTATTCGTGCGTGGCAGCCGGGCGGCGAGTCAGGGCGCATGGTTTACCCGACCCCCCCGCGAGCTGATCGAAAGTCTGGATCTGCTATTTCAGGGACGGGCCTTAATCGAGGAAGCAGTGTTGTCAGGAGACCTCGCATGAACCGCACTTTCGCGCATTTGCTGCCTACGCCGCTGGACGCCGACAGCCTCGCTGCGCTCAAGCCCCTGAGCCACGTCGACGATCTACTGTTGTTGCTTGAGCGCTGGGTCGAGCGCGGCTGGTTGCGTGCACTGGACAAAGCCTTTGTGGGGTTTCTGGCGGATCTGGACCCTGCCGCTGACTCATTGGTATTGCTGGCAGCGGCGTTGACCAGCCATCAACTGGGACACGGGCACGTGTGTCTGGACCTTTACGAAACGCTTAAAGAGCCTGATTTCGCCTTGTCGCTGCCTCCCGAGGGCGACGTGTTGTCGACCCCGATGCTGCTGCCTTCGGCGTTGCTCAAGGCGTTGGACGGCGCAACCTGGTGTCAGGCGCTGGCTGACAGTCTACTGGTGGCCAAGGCCGGTGATGACAGCGAAGCGGCGGCGCAGAAGCCATTGGTGTTATCTGACCGGCGCCTGTACCTGCGCCGCTACTGGACTTACGAGCGCCGGATCGATGCGGCGCTGCATCGTCGGCTGGCGCAGTCCGAGCCTACGCCGGGGGATCTGGCGCAACGTCTGGATGCGCTGTTCGGGCCGGCCAATCCTGCGCCCGACGCGCTGATCGACTGGCAAAAGCTGGCCTGCGCGCTGGCGACTCGCGGCGCGTTCAGCATCATCACCGGTGGCCCCGGTACCGGCAAGACCACCACTGTCGTGCGGCTGTTGGCGCTGCTGCAATCGCCCGCCGTAGAGCGTGGCAAGCCGCTGCGTATTCGTCTGGCGGCACCGACCGGCAAGGCCGCGGCGCGGCTGACTGAATCCATCAGTCATCAAGTGCAGTCGCTGCAAGTGCCGGAAGACGTGCGGCAGAAAATCCCCAGCGACGTGACTACGGTGCATCGCTTGCTTGGCAGTCGGCCTGGCACGCGGCACTTCCGCCACCATGCCGGTAATCCGTTGCCGCTGGACGTGTTGGTGATCGACGAAGCGTCGATGATCGACCTGGAAATGATGGCCAACCTGCTGGACGCCTTGCCGCCTCACGCGCGCATGGTGCTGCTCGGCGACAAGGATCAGCTTGCGTCGGTGGAAGCCGGAGCGGTGCTGGGTGACCTGTGCCGCGACGCCGAAGCCGGCATGTACAGCCCTCAGACTCAGGCGTGGCTGGAGTCGGTGAGTGGCGAGGACTTGAGCAAGAGCGGGCTGCGCCAGGGCGATGATCAACGGCATGCCTTGGCCCAGCAGGTGGTGATGTTGCGTCATTCTCGGCGTTTCGTGGCGGGTAGCGGGATTGGGCAGCTGGCGAAGCTGGTCAACCAGCAGCAGGATCAGGATGCCCGTGCGCTGCTTGCGGGAGGCAGTTACGCCGACCTGTTTTCGCTGGCACTCAAGGGCGAGCAGGACCGCGCCCTGTCGCGCTTGTTGCTGGACGGTCACGGCAATGGCCCGCAGGGCTACCGGCATTATCTGGGCGTGATGCATGCGCAGCGACCACAGCAGTTGACCTCAATCGGAGACCCGCGCTGTGTCGATTGGGCGCGAAACGTATTGAATGCGTTCGACGAGTTCCAGCTGCTCTGCGCCGTGCGCAAGGGGCCGTGGGGCGTGGAGGGTTTGAACCAGCGCATTACGCAGACGCTGTTCGCGGCGCAGTTGATCGAGAGCGATCAGCAGTGGTACGAGGGGCGCCCGGTCTTGATGACGCGCAACGATTACGGCCTGGGACTGATGAATGGCGATATCGGCATTGCACTGCGTTTGCCGGAGGGGCCGGTAGAAGAAAATCGCCAGGCGCTGCGCGTGGCCTTCCCGCGCAACGACGGCAGCGGCGGGGTGCGCTTCGTGCTGCCAAGTCGGTTGAACGACGTGGAAACGGTGTACGCGATGACCGTGCACAAATCCCAGGGATCTGAGTTCGCGCATACCGCGCTGATCCTGCCCGAGGCTTTGAATCCGGTGCTGACCAAGGAGCTGATCTACACCGGCATCACTCGGGCGAAGAACTGGTTCAGCCTGATCGAACCGCGTCAGGGCGTGTTCGAAGAAGCGCTGCGACGCAAGGTCAAGCGCTTGAGTGGGTTGATGTTGGAGGTGTGAGGCGATAGGTCCAGGTTTTCAGGGCTGGCGCCAGATTCCCTGTGGGAGCGAATTCATTCGCGAGACGTTCGTACATTCGATGAAGACTTGGTGGCTGTGCCACCGCATTGCGAATGAATTCGCTCCCACAGGGAATGGGGCGCGGTGGGGCCATTGGACCACTCATGCCTCTTTGCGCACCCGCTCCTGAGCAGCCATACCATCCAACCCCATGAACTTGCGCACCCGCTCGCCGCATTGGTCGGCAAGGATGGTCTGTGGCGAGGCATCGACCTGCACCACACCGTTCTCCATGAAGATCACCCGGTCGGAAATCGACAGGGCGAAATCCATCTCATGGGTGACGATCAGCATCGTCATGCCTTCCTCTGCCAGATCACCGATGACCTTCAGCACATCGCCCACCAACTCCGGGTCCAACGCGGAAGTCGGTTCGTCGAACAGCATGATCTGCGGGTCCATCGCCAAGGCACGTGCGATCGCCACACGCTGCTGCTGACCGCCCGAGAGCTGATGTGGGTATTTATGCGCGTGTGCCAGCAACCCGACCTTGTCGAGCAATGCGTAGGCACGTTGTTCGCTGGTGGCCTTGTCGCGACCGTGATAACGGGGCGCCAGCGTCACGTTGTCGAGGATGGTTCGATGGGGGAACAGATTGAAGTTCTGGAACACCATGCCGATGCGTTGCACGCCGCGCCGAATCTGCGGCGCGTTGGGGCTGTCGCCGGCATGAATAAAGCCTTCGCCGAAGAGAATGATCTCGCCCTTATCGATGGTTTCCAGGCTGTTCACTGTACGAATCAACGAGGTCTTGCCCGAGCCGGAAGGGCCAATGATCGAAATCACCTGGCCGGCGCCGACGTCAAGACTGATGCCCTTGAGCACTTCGTGATGGCCGTAGCTTTTATGAATGTCGACCAGTTGCAACGCAGGCGCCGACCCCGGACCGACATTGGCTTGGCGCGGTTTCACGGCTTGCGCCACCAGCGTTGAACGCAGGCGGCCAAGGGCGCTGTCATCGAGGGTTTGCGGCTTGCGGTTGTTTAGCTCCAGATGCTGTTCGAGCCAGTGAAACAGCCAGCCGAACACCGTAACGATCATCACGTAATACACCGCCACCGCCGACAGGGTTTCCATGACCAGAAAGTTTTGCGCATACAGGCGCTGGCCAACGGTCAGCAGTTCGGTCAGGGAAATCACCGACACCAGCGACGTCAGTTTCACCACGGTGATGTATTCGTTGATCAGCGTCGGCAGGGAAATGCGGAAGGCCTGCGGGATCACGATCAGACGCTGCATGCCAATCAAGCCTATGCCCAATGCACGCCCGGCTTCCTTCTGGCCCTTGGCGACCGAGATCAGCCCGCCACGGTGAATTTCGGCCATGTACGCCGCTTCCGTGACGACCAGCGCCAACAGCCCGGAGTAGAAGGGGTTGGACAGCACTTCGCGGGTGATCGGAAACATCTGCGGCAGGTTGTAGGTAAACACCACCAGCACCAACAGCGGGACGCTGCGGAAGAACCAGATATAAATCGACGCCGGTACGCTGACCCAGCGCATGGTCGAGAGCTTGGCCGAGGCCAGCAGAAACCCCAGCAGCATGCCGATGAACCAACCCAGGGCGCTGAGCTCGATCACCGTGATGCACGACTCCCAGAAGTCCGAGACCGAGAACAGCGAAAAAAAGTAGGACCATTCGAATTGCATACACACACCTCAGCGGGGGCAGGTCCCTGCGGGGGATACCTTGTCAAACACGATTCCCTGTGGGCGTGAGCTTGCTCACGAAGGCAGACTTCCGGCCATGAGAAATGCGCTGGATGGACGGGCCTTTTCGTGAGCAAGCTCACGCCCACAGAGGTAAAGCATCAGCCTTTAATTACTCGGCTCTTCCAGGTTGTACTTCTTCAGCAGGGCCGCGTACTCACCGGATTTCTTGGTTTCGTCGAAGGCTTTGAGCAGCGCCTGATACAGCTCGTCGTTGCCCTTCTTCACATAGATGCCCAAGGTCTGCTGGTAGATCGAATGCTCGGTGCTGACCACCACGCGGCCCTTGGTGCGTTCGGCGATCATGCCGGCGGCGCCATCGATCTCCACTTGCGCCTGAACGTTGCCGGACAGCAGCGCCTGGGTTACTTCAGGGGCGGACGGGAACTCGCTGACCGAGATCGCGCCCTTGTTGTTCGGCGTGCAGTAATCGGTGGACAGCTTGTTGAACTGGGCGACCCAGGTGGTGCCCTTTTCCAGGCCCACTTTCAGGCCGCAGAGGTCTTCCGGCACCTTGGGTTTGATCGTGCTGTCCTTGAGCACCATGATCGCTGCGCCGGTCTTGGCGTAAGCGATGGTCTGCGCCTGAGTCTGACGTTCGGGCGTGATGTACATCCCCGAAATGATCGCGTCGTAATGACCGGCATTGAGGCTCAGGATCAGGCTGGAAAACTTGGTGTCGATGAACTCGGGCTTGAGGTCCATGTGCTTGGCCAGCAGGCGCGACAGGTCCGGGTCGGAACCGACGACGTTTTTCTTCTCGTCATAGGATTCGAACGGCGGATAGGTGATTTCCATGCCGACCTTGAATTGGCCGGGCGTTACTGTGGTGGCGGCCTGGGCCAACGTGGCGTTTAAACAGGAGCCGCCGAGCACGGCGGCCCCAAGAACGGTCAAGCGGACAACAGTGTTCAAAGTGTTGCGCATCGTTGGTGACTCCACGTCAGGAAGGTAGGGCACGGTGTGTTTGGATGTCTTTTGGAGCATCAGGACGCATCCTGTGCCTGATTCTTCAGGTGGCCGAAGCTCGAGGGCTTGCGCGCCTTTTCGTACAATTTCAGTTCGCCGTTCTCAACCTTGCGGCGCAGGTACTGATAGGTCTGCAGGGCCTGGCCGAACATGTGTTCACCGATGGTGATTTCTTCGTAATCGGCAGTGTCACGGGCAAATTGGGGCAACGGCTTGATCTGGGTGTGGAAGTCGCAGGCGAAGAACAGCGGGAACGAGTAACGCTCCTCGCTGACGGTGCGTACCCGATGAGCCGTAGCAACGAACGTACCAGCGGTCATGACCTCCAGCATGTCGCCGATATTGACCACGAACGCGCCTTCGACGGGTGGGGCATCGATCCACTGCCCCAGATCGTTCATCACTTCCAGCCCCGGCTTGTCAGCCAGCAGCATGGTGAAGCACTCGTAATCGGTGTGCGCACCAATACCGGGCGCATCCTGCGCAGCGTCGTCGAACGGGTAGTGAATCAGGCGCAGCTTGGAAGGCGGGCGTGTGACCATTGTGTCGAAGTAGCCCTCCGCAAGGCCCAGCGCCAGGGCGAAGCCGTCGAACAAGCGACGACCCAAGGCGAACACCGCGGCGTAATAGGCTTCGACAGCTGGACGAAACCCCGGCAAGTCGGGCCATTCGTTGGCGCCGATTAGCGGGGTTTTGGCGATCACCAGCGGGTCTTCGTCGCCCACTTCAAAGCCGATGTCGAAGGCTTCCTTGTGGTCCGGCTTGCCCTTGGCATACACCTCTTCGCCTTCCGGCACGAAGCCCTTGTGGCTGCGCGAAGTGCCGATGTAGTGCTGCATTTTGTAGTCCAGGGACTGAGCAAAAAGATCCTTGGCCGCCTGGCGCAGTCCATCGATCAACGACTGTTCGATACCGTGGTTCTTGACGTACAGAAAGCCCACTTCGCGCGCGGCCTTGCCCAGCTCATCGGCCACAGCCTGACGCTGGGCGATGTCGGCGCTGAACAGACCGGCGATGTCGACCACCGGGATGCTGTTGAAGTTGGCGACTTTCGGTGCAGCCGCTTGAGACTGATCAGGCATGGCGAAACGCTCCTTATCGGCTTGTTGTATGTGGCAGGCGCTTGGTATGGGTCAGGCGTTGAAAATGTTCACGTTCGGTCTTGCCCATCCACACGTTCAGCGACCACAGATCGGCCACCGGGACGTTGGTGAAGGGCAGGTGATGCAGGTAACCGTCGGCACCGAATTCGGGGGTCAGGGTGGTGACCTGATAACCGCGTGCCTGCTGGGATTTCCAGATTGCTTCCCAGTGCTGCTGATGGAAAACCAGCTCGGCGGCACGCTCTGGGGCGGCGGGGTGCGGCACTTGCGGGCCCTGGTCATAGCCGACCCGGGCCTGAATGTGATGGACGCGCTCGACGAACGCGCTGAGGTCGTCTTCCGGGTCGTTGAGCAGCCGCTCGCAGGTAACGATCCAGTGGCTGATGTCGCTGGTAAAACGCAGGGCCGGCAACTGGCGAATCAGCTCCAGGGTGACCCAAGGATTGAACAGCGAACGCGAGCGATGGGTTTCGAAGGTGACCTTCTGCCCATGCTTGCGCGCCAGTTCCAGCGCCTGGCCGAAGAAGTCGACTTGCTGCGGCAACTGCCAGCGATCGTTGCCGGCCAGCACGTTGACGAATCGCGGGGTCAGCTCGCAGGACCAGGCGAGTTTCTTTTCCAGATCGGTCAGGTGTTCAGCGGTGGTCGCCGACTGTTCAGGCAGGACGTCGTAGGCGGTAAAAACCGTGGCGATGTAAGGCAGGTGATTGGCCCGCAGAAAGGCGCCGAACTCGGCCCGCTCGACTGGCGTTAGCGGCAGCCGTGCTTCCATGCCGTCGAACCCGGCCTCCAGCAGTTCATCGAGCGCTTGAGCCTTGCTGGCGGCGTAGCCCCACATCGTGCGGAAGATTTCCAGT
This sequence comes from Pseudomonas sp., assembly GCF_050739935.1. GTDB lineage: Bacteria > Pseudomonadota > Gammaproteobacteria > Pseudomonadales > Pseudomonadaceae > Aquipseudomonas. Next base: position 14,225 of record NZ_JBOICF010000033.1, read on the forward strand.
TTCATCGAACGTCCTCAAAGATTGCGTGGCACATGACATAGCTTCGCCACGGCATACGGGCCGAGACGGGTTACAGCGGCAGTCACATCAGAAAAGGCAATCTTCGGGCCGTGTCTCTACTGGACGGGCTCCTTTATTGGAGGCGATCTTAGGTTCGGCCGATGAACGGAAAGAATAGGAAAGCTCAAATGCATAGTTCAGAGATTTCTAAACTATGGTGGCGACGGGCTTTCTAGACGCAAATTTCGGGTTACCACCTTATTGCAGGAGCCGGCTTACTGGCGAACGCGGTGTGCCATTCAGCTTTGCACCGACTGACACACCGCGTTCGCCAGCAAGCCGGCTCCTACAATTG
>NZ_JBOICF010000034.1:0-54322 GCF_050739935.1 Pseudomonas sp.
GCGATGATTCAACCCCACCAGGTAATCGTCCCCACCCAATTGCCGCATCTGCTGGCGAATCCACCCGGCACGCCGCGATACATAGCTACTTGGACGGCTGGCGCTCCATTCCCGAGGATTGGGCAACACTGCCGCCAGATAACTGGCCTGCTGCGTCGAGAGCTGGCTGGCATTGATGTGGAAGTGATGCTGCGCGGCAGCCTGCGCGCCGAACACGCCGTCGTCCCACTCGACGCTGTTGACGTAGACCTCGAGAATCCGCTGCTTGGACCAGAACACTTCGATCAGCGCCGTGAACCAGGCTTCCAGTCCTTTGCGCAAATAGCTGCGTCCCGACCACAGAAACAGGTTTTTCGACACTTGCTGGCTCAGGGTGCTGGCCCCCCGAATCGAGCCGCCCAACTCGTTGTGAGACAGTGCGGCGCGAATGGCTTCAATGTCGAAACCCCAATGCTCTGCGAACTTCTGGTCTTCACCGGCGATGACGGCGACTTTCAGGTCGTCGGAGATTTTCTCCCACGGTTGCCAGTCACGTTGCAGATCGATGGGCTGACCGTCAAACCAGGATTCGACCTTGCGCTCGACCATCAGCGCAGTGAAAGGCGGGGGCACGAAGCGGAAGATCAAAACCAGCACGACACTCGCTGCTGCGAACCAGAGCAGGCCTTTGGCGATACGACGGAGGAGGAAACGCAGCATAGAGATGGCTTGGCCGAACCGGTTGAGCGGGCCATTATACAGACCGTGCGCCATTGAACGACTTTGCCTGGAGCTTCACATGTTACGAACCTTTCTGATGTTGGCCGCTTTCTTCGGCTTCACCGGCGTGGCCCTTGGCGCGTTCGCAGCCCACGGACTGAAAAACCGCCTTACCCCGGAGTATCTGGCGATCTTTCATACCGGTGTGCTTTACCAGTTGGTTCACGCCCTGGCGATCTTTGGCGTGGCGGTCCTGGCGACGCAAATTCAGGGCCGGCTGGTCAGTTACGCAGGCATCGCGTTCACGCTGGGTATCTTGCTGTTCTCCGGAAGCCTGTATCTGTTGACCCTGACCGGCGTTAGCAAGCTGGGCATCATCACCCCGATTGGCGGGCTGTGCTTCCTAATTGGCTGGTTCATTCTGGGGTGGACGGCGTGGCGGCTGGGCGTCGATACGCTGTAAGTCAACGCTGAACCCGTCCGTAGTCCGGTGATCTTGTGACGCGCCACCGAACATTGGCGTCGTGGGGCTCATCCCATGAAATCCTCCCCAAGACGAATGGCGCGCCTTTGCCTTGGTCATCCCGGCTGATCGGGCTAGAATGCTCGCCCCCTAAAAATGATGGCTGCCATTCGCATGCACATTCAGTTGAACGGTGAATCCTATGAACTGCCCGACGGTGAGACCGTTGCGGCGTTGCTGACCCGTCTGGACCTGACCGGGCGTCGAATAGCGGTCGAGCTCAATCTGGATATCGTCCCGCGCAGCCAGCATGCTTCCACGACGCTGACCGAGGGCGATCAGGTCGAAGTGGTGCATGCCATCGGCGGCGGCTAGGCGCTCAGGCCCAGAGCCGCAGTCGATCCAGAAGAACTGCAAGAACCTCAACCGTAAAGAGGATTTCCGATGAGCAATGTTCGTAGCGACAAGCCGTTCACCGTGGCCGGTCGTACTTTCCAGTCGCGCCTGTTGGTCGGCACTGGCAAGTACAAGGACATGGAAGAAACTCGCCTGGCCATCGAGGCCTCGGGCGCCGAAATCGTCACTGTCGCAGTGCGCCGGACCAACCTGGGTCAGAACCCGGGCGAACCGAACCTGCTGGACGTGCTGCCGCCGGACCGCTACACGATCCTGCCGAACACAGCCGGTTGCTACGACGCCATCGAGGCCGTACGCACCTGCCGCCTGGCCCGTGAATTGCTCGACGGCCACAACCTGGTCAAGCTCGAAGTCCTGGCCGACCAGAAGACACTGTTCCCCAACGTGATCGAAACCCTCAAGGCCGCTGAAACGCTGGTCAAGGACGGTTTCGATGTGATGGTGTACACCAGCGACGACCCGATCATTGCGCGTCAACTGGCAGAGATCGGCTGCTGCGCGGTGATGCCGCTGGCGGGCCTGATCGGCACCGGGCTCGGGATCTGCAACCCTTACAACCTGCAGATCATCCTTGAAGAATCTAAAGTCCCGGTACTGGTCGATGCCGGTGTGGGTACCGCCTCCGACGCGACCATCGCCATGGAGCTGGGCTGCGAAGCGGTGCTGATGAATTCGGCCATCGCTCACGCGCAACAACCTGTGCTGATGGCCGAAGCCATGAAACACGCCATCCTGGCCGGCCGCATGGCTTACCTGGCTGGCCGTATGCCGAAAAAACTCTATGCCAGCGCGTCCTCGCCGCTGGATGGTCTGATCAAGTAAGAGCCTGTTGATGATTGATTCGCAATTGCCCGACCCACTTCCGGACGACGAAGTGATGAACGACGAAGACGGTAAAGCCCAGGGCGATGACAGCCATCATCGGCGCATCAAGAGTTTCGTGATGCGTGCCGGCCGCATGACCGAAGGCCAGCAACGCGGCCTGGATCAGGGCAAGCCGTTGTTCGTGCTGCCGCTGGCCGATGCGCCCGTGGATTTCGACCAGGTGTTCGGTCGTTCTGCGCCGCGCACCCTGGAGATCGGGTTCGGCATGGGCCATTCGCTGCTGGAAATGGCAGCGGCTGCGCCGGAGCAGGATTTCATAGGAGTCGAAGTGCATCGTCCAGGCGTCGGCGCGCTGCTCAATGGCGTGCTGACGCAGGGCCTGACCAACGTGCGCGTCTACGATTGCGACGCGATCGAAGTGCTCAACCGTTGCGTGGCCGATAACAGCCTTGATCGTCTGATGCTGTTCTTCCCGGATCCCTGGCACAAGGCACGTCACCACAAGCGCCGTATCGTGCAGGCCGAGTTCGCAGCGCTGGTGCGCAGCAAGCTCAAGCCCGGCGGCATTCTGCACATGGCCACCGACTGGGAACCCTATGCCGAATACATGCTGGAAGTGATGAATGTCGCGCCGGGTTATCGCAACCTGGCCGAAGACGGCAAGTGCGTCCCGCGCCCTGCCGAACGCCCGATCACCAAGTTCGAACGCCGTGGTGAGCGTCTAGGGCATGGGGTTTGGGATTTGAAGTTCGAAAAACTGGCGTAAGCCAACCCCGCCATTCCCACGCTATCAAGAGCTGCTCGTACATTCGCGACGGCTCTGATTTGCGCCTCTGATAACGCTTTGTTCAGGTCCTTCGGACGTGCGTGGTTGGCGCTGGGCTAATCTCGCGACTAAGCCCACACCTCCTTCAGAACGGTCTGACATCGCCCTCCAAAACTCGTCGTTATATTCCCGTCGTCGCATCGATTAACAATTGATAACGGGAAGTAACAATGAAAAAGTTTTGGCAAGTGACCGCGGTAGCCACGCTGATCGCCACCACCAGTGGCTGTGTCAGCTACAACATGAGCCAGCCCAGCGCATCGCTGACGGGCGAGGTGAAAACTGATCTGAAAGCGGAGGTGAAAGTCGGTGAGACCATCAGTGGCGAATCCTCCACCAACGTCCTGTTCGGCTGGCTGAATATCGGTGGCGACACTCAGTTCGCCGATGGTGTTTCCTATGGCGGCGCCAGCGGTAGCAGCATGGGTCTGCCGCTGCCAGACCCGATAGCCAGCGCTAAAGCTGCCGCAGCCTACAAAGCTGTCAAGTCATCCGGCTCCGACTTGATCGTGGCTCCACGCTACGAAGTGACGGTCAACGACTACATCATCTTTAAGCAGGTAAACGTGAAGGTCACGGGTAACAAAGGCAGCATCCAAAGCATCCGCTGATGGAGGCCTCCCACCTGCCTGACAAGGCGGGTGGGAACGGCAGGTCTGAATCGCGACCGTTTTTCGATCACTTCCTGTCTGCCACAACCCCAATCAATATCAGCACCACCAACAGCACCGGCGCCAAGCTGTAGTTATTGAACTGGCCCAGCCCGCGCACCACCCAGGGCGTTGCATAGATCAGTGCCGCGCCGCTGCCGATGGTGCACAGCAAAGCCATGACCGGCACGCGCAAGGCCCCGGCAAAGCTGCTCAGACGACCTTCGATCCAGCCCTTGATATCGGCGCCGAACAGGATCAGCAAACACCCCACCAACGCCAGAGCGATTTCCGAAAGGTTGCTGCGACTCCAGCGCGAAACAGTGGCCAGCAGGTCGAGTACGAGGTCCATTCAGTTTCCTTTGGTTGAGCCTTAAAGAAGAAAGTACTGCAGCAGGTCATTGAGGAACAGTTGACCCCGCGCAGTCGCCACCAGCCGCGTTGGATCTGCTTCCAGCAAGCCCCGCTCTTCGGCCTGCCGCCGCGCGCTGGCGAGCGAATCGACGCTTAGACCGGTGCGGCGCTGAAATAATGCAGCGTCCACGCCATTTGTCAGGCGCAGCGCGTTCATCAGGAATTCGAAGGGCATTTCATCCAGCGGCAACAGCTTTTCGCCCGCCTGAAATGTCTTCGCAGGATTCAGGTAATCCTTGGGCAACCGGGTCTTCCAGGTGCGCACGATGCGGCCATCGGGGTGGCTGAGTTTGCCATGGGCGCCGGCGCCGATGCCGATGAAGTCGCCGAAGCTCCAATAATTCAGGTTGTGTCGAGCCGCACGGCCTGACTGCGCATAAGCCGAGACCTCATATTGCGCGTAGCCGTTTTCCCGTAGCAGCGTCTGACCGGCCTCCTGGATGTCCCAAAGGATGTCATCTTCCGGGAGGGTTGGCGGCTGATTCCAGAACACGGTGTTCGGTTCGAGGGTCAGCTGATACCAGGAAAGGTGCGTCGGTGCCAGCGCGATGGCTTGGCGCAGATCACCCAGCGCGTCGTCCTGCGACTGATCCGGCAGACCATGCATCAAGTCCAGGTTGAAGTTGTCGAATCCGGCCTGACGCGCCATGTCGGCCGCGCGCACGGCTTCATCACCATTGTGAATGCGCCCGAGCGCCTTGAGCTTGGCTTCCTGAAAACTCTGGATGCCGATGGACAGGCGATTGATCCCCAGTCCACGGTAAGCGCTGAATTTGATCTGCTCGAAGGTGCCGGGGTTGGCCTCAAGCGTGATCTCGATGTCCGGAGCAAAACGAATGCGCTGCTCGATCCCCTTCAATAACCGACCCAACGCATCGGCGCTGAACAGGCTCGGCGTGCCGCCACCAAAAAAAATCGTGCTCAGTTCGCGGCCGTAGACGTGCGGCAGGTCCTGATCGAGATCGGCCAGCAGTGCGTCGACATACTCCTGTTCGGGCAGTACGGCGCTTGCGGTATGGGAATTGAAGTCGCAGTACGGGCATTTACGCACGCACCACGGAATATGGATGTACAGCGACAGCGCAGGCAACTCGGGCAACGGGTTTCTCGGTTGCTCCGAGCTGAAACCGGCCGCGCCGAGAATCAGCGGCCGGGTGGTGGAGTCCTGACTCATTTCAATCCCAGACGCTGACGCAGAATCGCCATTGCGCGGGCGCGGTGGCTGATCTGGTTCTTGTCGGCCGGGGTCAGTTCGGCGCTGGACAGATTGCGCTCCGGCACCCAGAACAGCGGGTCGTAGCCAAAGCCGTGCTCGCCGCTGGCAGCGGTCAGTATGCGCCCGTGCCACAGGCCTTCGCAGAGGATCGGCAGCGGATCGTCGGCATGCCGAACCAGCGCCAATACACATACGAATTGAGCGCCACGCTGTTCTTCAGGCACGTTCTTGAGCGCGTCGAGCAGTTTGGCGTTGTTGGCCGCATCGCCTTTGCCATCGGCGTACCGCGCCGAGTAGATGCCCGGCGCGCCACCGAGGAAGTCCACGGCCAGTCCCGAATCATCGGCCAGCGCTGGCAGTCCGGAAATACGTGCCGCGTTACGCGCCTTCAGAATGGCGTTCTCGACGAACGACAGACCGGTTTCCTCAGGCTCGACGCTACTGAACTCGCCAATCGAACGCAGCTGCACGCTGCCGCCGAGCATGGCCTGGAGTTCCTTGAGTTTGCCGGCGTTGTGGCTGGCCAGTACGAGTTGGGTGAAATTCATCATTGATCCGAAAAGATTTCCTGGTTGAAGCTGAGCGTGTGCGCGTCGTCGTCACCGGCCTTCACGTTGATGGTGAAGATGTAGGTCGCCGAGCTGTCCGGCTCAACCGCAAATTGCGCGAGGTAATTCACCGCGCTGTTTTCGTTGAAGGGCTTGAAGCTCAGAGGCTTTTCACGGCCAGTCAAATCCTTGATCGTGCCGCTGACGCTGGCAGGAACGGTCTTGCCGTTCCGGATAGCGGTGATGTTGATCACGCCCTGGCCTTTGCTGCGAATCAGCCCGGCTTGCTCGGCAATTGAGGGCTGCAACATGCTAGAAGCGAATGCGTTGTAGTGAATGATCACGTCGCCGACCTGTTGCTGCCGGTTCGGGCTGGCACTGTCAGCGGCCATCAACGGCGTGGCCAGCAGCGTCATCAGCACGCTCAACATTGCGATCAGGCGAGCCATGATCATTCTCCTGTGTGTCGGGATCACACGGCGATCTGATGGTCCTGCAGACCCGGGCTGCTGACCCGATAGATGCCGATCTCACCCAACAGATTAGGCCATAGCTTGCTGGCCCAACCATGACGATGCTGTTGATCCACCGCCAGCCGATCAATGACCTTCGCCGAGCGGCCCCGACACAGTTCTTCGAAATCTTCGAAAGTGCAGAAGTGGATGTTGGGCGTGTTGTACCACGTGTAGGGCAGAAACTCGGATACTGGCATCCGGCCCTTGCTCGCCAGATACCAGCGGCAGCGCCAGTGACCGAAGTTGGGGAAGGTGATGATGCACTGGCGACCGACCCGCAGCATTTCGTCGAGAATCCGGTCAGGATAATGCACGGCTTGCAGCGCCTGGGTCATGACCACGATGTCGAAGCTGTTGCTGGCGAAGTTGCCCAGGCCCTTGTCCAGGTCCTGTTCGATGACATTGACGCCCCGCGCCACGCAGCGCGCGATGTTGTCGGCGTCGTTTTCCAGGCCGTAGCCGGTCACCTGTTTGTGGTCCTTCAGCCAGGCCAGCAATTCGCCGTTGCCACAGCCGAGGTCGAGCACGCGGCTGCCTGCCGGTATCCAGTCTTGGATGATTTCCAGGTCGGCTCTCATGGTGTCCTCAGAGTGCAATTCGGTTCATGTAGCTGGTGAAGGCCTGTAGGTAGCGCGGGATCGGCATCAGGAAGGCGTCGTGGCCTTGCGGTGCGTCGATCTCCAGATAGCAAACGTCCTTTTTCGCCGCCATCAGAGCGTCCACCAGCTCCCGCGAGCGGGCCGGCGAGAAGCGCCAGTCGGTGGTGAACGACATCACGCAGAATTTCGATGTGGCGTTGGCGAATGTTGCCGCCAGATCGTCATTGAAGTTGGCCGCCGGGTCGAAATAATCCAGCGCCTTGGTCATCAGCAGGTAGGTGTTGGCGTCAAAACGCCCGGAGAACTCTTCGCCTTGATAGCGCAGGTAGCTTTCGACCTGAAACTCCACGCTGTGGAAGTCGTAATTGAGTTTTTCGCTTTTCAGGCCACGACCGAATTTCTCGCCCATGGAGTCATCGGACAGGTAGGTGATGTGGCCGACCATGCGCGCCAGCATCAGGCCGCGCTTGGGGATCACGCCCATTTCCTGGAACGAGCCGCCGTGGAATTCCGGATCGGTGAGGATCGCCTGACGCGCGACTTCATTGAACGCGATGTTCTGCGCCGACAGCTTGGGCGCCGACGCGATAGCCAGGCAGTGACGCACACGGTCAGGGTAGGTGATGGTCCACTGCAGCGCTTGCATGCCGCCCAGACTGCCTCCGACGATGGCTGCCCACTGCAGGATGCCCAGGCTGTCAGCCAGACGCGCCTGGCTGTGGACCCAGTCTTCGACTGTCAGGACCGGGAAGTCGGCGCCGAAGGGTTTGCCGGTTTCCGGGTTGATGCTGCTCGGGCCGGTGGAGCCGTTGCAGCCGCCGAGGTTGTTCAGGCTGACGACGAAGAAGGTGTTGGTGTCGATCGGCTTGCCGGGGCCGATACAGCTGTCCCACCAGCCCGGCTTGCGGTCTTCGGCGCTGTGGTAGCCGGCGGCGTGGTGATGCCCGGACAAGGCGTGACAGATCAGCACCGCGTTGCTTTTGGCTGCGTTAAGTTGACCGTAGGTTTCGTAGATGAGGTCGTAGGCAGCCAGCGAGCGACCGCAGGCCAGAGCCAGTGGCTCGCTGAAATGCGCCGTTTGCGGCGTGACTAGACCGACAGAATCTTCGGGAAAGACCGTGGACATCGACCCTGCTCTCGCTGAAATGAGGCGTAAGTCTAAAGATCGCGCAGGGTAGCGGCAAGCAAACAACGGGCCGGTTGGCCATATGAGGATCTGAGGGGTTTTCCCGTTTGCTGACGCGACGCGCTATTGCTGAACAAACGTGGCCTCTGTGGGAGTGAGCTTGCTCACGAATGCCATCGATAAGCCGCCGCAAAGCCTGCAGATGTGCGGGGTTTTACTGTGGGAGCGGATTTATTCGCGAGAGGCCGGTACATCCAATGGATATCCGCCGGATATACGACCGAATCGCGAATGAATTCGCTCCCACAGGGGCGACTCCGTGCCGGGGAATTAAATCAACCGCCACAACTCTTGCGGCATACCCGCGTAGGCTGCCAGTTCCGGCATGACATACGACTGCAGCACCTGGATCGCCAAAAACGCGAAGATCGGCGAGATATCCAGGCCGCCGAGGTTCGGGATGATGCGGCGGAATGGCGCCAGAATCGGCTCGCTGATCTGGTAGGCCAGTTCGGCGGCCGGGTTGTGGGAGCCGGGTGCGATCCACGACACGATCACCATGATGATCATTGCCACCCAGAAGATCTTCAACAGCAACGAAGTGATGCCAATGATCGACCACATCAGCAGATGCGGCACATCGCCGATGGTGCCGTAGGTCATCATCAGCACGAACGCCATCAGCAATGCCTGAACCACGATCGCCAGCAACAGAGAAGACGTGTCCAGACCGAGGACGCTCGGGACGATGCGCCGGATGGGCTTGAGCAACGGCTGGGTCGCGCGCACGGCGAACTGGCTGAGCGGGTTGTAGAAGTTAGCTTTGACCAGTTGCAGCACGAAGCGCAGCAAAACGATGGTCAGGTACAGGCTGATCAGCGTCTGGATGACGAAAATCGTAGCGCCGGTGAGTGCATTCATGAATTGCTCCTTATTTGCCCAGCTGTTCGGCAAGCTCAGCCGAGCGATGCGCTGCGGCGCCCAGCGCCTTCTCGACGATCGCCTCGAAACCGTCGGCCTGGAACGATTTGATCGCGGCTTCGGTTGTGCCCGCAGGCGAAGTGACACGGCGACGTAGCTCAGCCGCATCGACATCGCTGCTGGTTGCCATCCGGGCGGCGCCCAGGGCGGTCTGCTCGGCCAGTCTCTCGGCGACCTCGTGCGACAGGCCCAGCTTCACCCCCGCTGCGGTCATCGCTTCGATCAACAGGAAGAAATACGCAGGGCCGCTACCGGAAACGGCAGTCACCGCGTCTATTTGCTTTTCTTCATCCAGCCACAGCGCGATGCCGACCGCGGACAACAGGGTTTCGGCGTGCTGACGCTGGGTTTCGGACACATCGGCGGTGGCATACAGACCGCTCACACCCTGACGCAGCAGGGCTGGGGTGTTGGGCATGCAGCGCACAAGAGGCTGTTCGCCCAGCCACGTTTTAATGCTGGCGCAGGTGATGCCGGCGGCGATGGAAACCACCAGTTGATTGGGCTTCAAGGCTGGCTTGAGTGCTTCGCAGACGGTCTTCATCATCTGCGGCTTGACCGCCAACAGCACCACATCGGCGCCCTCGACGGCTTCGGCATTGTCCGCGAAGGCTTTGATGCCGTGTTCCCTGGCGATGCGCTCGCGGCTTTCTGCGCCAGGATCGCTGGCGCGGATCAAGTCAGCTTCGACGCCCTGGGCACGCATGCCGCCAACCAGGCTGGCAGCCATGTTTCCTGCACCGATAAACGCGATACGGGTCTTGCTCATGAACGATTTTCCTTTGAGGCAAAGGTTAAGGCTGCCCGTAGTTACGGGCGCCGAAGAGGGCAGTGCCGATCCGCACCCAGGTCGCGCCTTGTGCAATGGCGGCTTCCAGGTCGTGGCTCATGCCCATGGAAAGAGTGTCCAGCGGCAGATTCAATTGGTCTTGCAAGCTGCGCACGGCGGCAAATGCAGCGTTCTGTTCGTCGCTGTCTTCGGTCGGCTCGGGAATTGCCATCAAGCCGCGCAATCTCAGATTGGGCAAGGCACTGATGGCTTGCGCCAGCGCAGGCAGGTCTTCGGGGCTGCAGCCGGACTTGCTGGCTTCGCCACTGACGTTGACCTGGATGCAGATGTTGAGCGGGGGCAGTTCGGCGGGACGTTGTTCGGACAGACGTTGTGCGATTTTCAGACGATCCACTGAATGTACCCAGGCGAAGTGCTCGGCGATGGCGCGAGTCTTGTTTGACTGGATGGGGCCGATGAAATGCCAGATCAAGGGCAGATCGCTCAATTCGGCCTGTTTACCGAGGGCTTCCTGCAAATAGTTCTCGCCGAAGTCGTGCAATCCGGCGGCATGGGCTTGGCGCAGATCGCTCGCCGGTTTGGTCTTGCTCACGGCCAGCAGGCCGACGGACGCCGGGTCGCGCTGTGCGGCCTGTGCTGCGTGGTGAATTCGCTCAGCGAGCGTTGAAATGTTCTCTGCTATCGTGGACATTGATTTGCGCCAGCAGGGCTAAAGTCTGCGGCATTCTATGTGATGAGGAGCTGTATGGATATTACCGAGCTGCTTGCCTTCAGTGCCAAGCAAGGCGCGTCGGACTTACACCTCTCTGCCGGGCTGCCACCGATGATTCGTGTCGACGGCGACGTGCGGCGGATCAACCTGCCAGCGCTGGACCAGAAAGAAGTCCAGGCGCTGATCTACGACATCATGAACGACAAGCAACGCAAGGACTTCGAGGAAGATCTGGAAACCGATTTCTCCTTCGAAGTGCCCGGCGTTGCGCGCTTCAGGGTCAACGCGTTCAACCAGAATCGTGGTGCAGGTGCCGTATTCCGGACCATTCCTTCGAAGGTCCTGAGCATGGAAGATCTGGGTATGGGGGAAGTATTTCGGAAGATTACAGACGTCCCTCGTGGACTGGTGCTGGTCACCGGTCCCACCGGCTCAGGCAAGTCGACGACGCTGGCGGCGATGGTCGATTACCTGAACGCCAACAAGCATCACCACATCCTGACGATTGAAGACCCGATCGAATTCGTCCACGAATCCAAGAAGAGTCTGATCAACCAGCGTGAAGTCCACCGCGACACCCACGGCTTCGCCGAAGCCTTGCGTTCAGCGCTGCGGGAAGACCCGGACGTGATTCTGGTGGGCGAGCTGCGCGACCTGGAAACTATCCGCCTGGCGCTCACCGCAGCGGAAACCGGGCACCTGGTGTTCGGCACGCTGCACACCACGTCGGCGGCGAAAAGTATCGACCGGATCGTGGATGTGTTCCCGGCTCAGGAAAAATCGATGATTCGCTCGATGCTGTCCGAGTCGTTGCACGCGATTGTTTCCCAAGCGCTACTGAAGAAGGTTGGTGGCGGCCGAGTCGCGGCCCACGAGATCATGATCGGCACCTCGGCGATCCGAAACCTGATCCGCGAGGACAAAGTGGCGCAGATGTATTCGTCGATTCAGACCGGTGGTTCGTTGGGGATGCAGACGCTGGATATGTGTCTGAAAGATCTGCTGACCAAAGGGCTGATCACGCGGGAGAGCGCTCGCGAGAAAGCGAAGACACCGGATAACTTTTAACTGCCAGGCGACACAAACAACCGTAGGAGCGGATTCATTCGCGATTGGTCTGTACATTCGATGAGTTTCCATCGGTTGTACCAACGTATCGCGAATGAATTCGCTCCCACAGGTATTGCATTACGCAGGTCTAGTGTCGTCAGACAAACCGCCTGCTGTCAGCGTTGCGCGATCCGCACCGTGCCTTTTTTGCTCGGCGGCTGTTTCGGCAGGACGCGCTTGGCGACCACGTAGTGGCTGTCCCAGTAGGGCTTCTTCAATGTATCGATCGTCACCGACTTGCCACGGCGAGGCGCGTGCACGAAGCGATCATCACCCAGGTAAATGGCGACGTGGTTCACCTGACGGCTCTTGATGTTGAAGAACAGCAAGTCGCCTGGTTTCAGATCCTTGCGATCGACCTTCTGCCCGTGACCTTCGGCCATGGCATTGGAAGTACGCGGCAGATCCACTTCGCTCACGTCATTGAACGCATATTTCACCAGACCACTGCAGTCAAAACCTTTTGTCGGGCTGGTGCCGCCCCAACGATAAGGAGTACCAATGGCCTTGACGGCCCGGTTGACCACGTTGCTGCTCTGTTTGTTTCCCATCAACCCTGGCGTGGCGAGGGCGACGGTGTTCGGCGAAATCTTATGGGAACTCTGGGCTTTCTTGCCCTTGGTCGCCCGGTTTTTCTTGCCTGAGATCTCGAGCGGCATTGCCGTTTCTTCGAGGGCCTCTTGGGTGACTGTTTTGCTGGCTACCGAAGCTGATGAAGTTGGCGACGTTAGCGAAGAATGATTTTTCGCTGTAAAGCCAGTGAAGCTCGGTGGTAGCGTTTGCTCACGATTGGTGGCGTGGGCGGCCAATGGCATAAATAGGCAAATAGTTAGCCATGTCTTGAAAAATGGACGCATTAGGCAGGGCTCATGTTGGTCAGCGCGCAACTTTATAACAGCTTTTTCATGATTTCCGAGCCCATTTGTCGAACAATTTATTGGCCCCAAAGTCAAAGTTGACCGCAAAACTGTCACATCACTGTGGCCTTCACCTTACAGAACAAGGGTTTGCACGAACGCGCAGAGGTTCAAACCATACGTCGGAGAGCGTCATCAAAGTCACAAAAGTTCCGCATATTTTTTTCTATCGGTACGAAAGAGGTAACCAATGAACACCTATTACCCTGACGGTCAGCGTTCGGACACCCATAGCAAAGTCATGGGTTATCTGCTGTGGATCGTCGGCTTCACAGGCTCTCATCGCTTCTATTACGGCAAGCCAGTGACCGGAACGATCTGGTTTTTCACCTTGGGACTGCTGGGAATTGGCTGGCTAATCGACCTGTTTCTGATCCCGTCGATGGATCGCGAAGCGGACATGAGATTCAACGCTGGTCCCACCGACTACAGCCTCGCCTGGATTCTGCTTACGTTTCTCGGCGTATTTGGGGTGCACCGCATGTATCAGGGCAAATGGATCAGCGGGATCATTTACCTGCTGACAGGCGGCCTGTTCTTTCTGGGCGTGCTGTATGACTTCTGGACGCTGAATGACCAGATTTCGGTGAAGAACGCACAGCGTCGCTGATAGCGCCGCTTAACAACGGTAGGAGCCGGCTTGCTGGCGAATGCGTCAGGCCGGCCACTGTTGATGTGCCTGATCTACACCGTGCTACTTGTAGGAGCCGGCTTGCTGGCGAATGCGTCAGGCCAGTCACTGTGAGGTGTCTGACCCAGTGGGTTCGCCAGCAAGCCGGCCCCTACAGGTTGGTGTTTCGATTAAGGACTAAGCGGTATAGCTGATCCGTCCATCGACGAAGGTGTACTTCACCGCTCCCGGCAGGCAATGGCCGAGGAACGGGCAGTTCTCGCCTTTGGACAGCCACTTCTCGCCCGCCACGGTCGAAGCGGCCGGGTCGAACAGCACCAGATCCGCTGCGGCGCCAGCGGCCAGACGCCCCGCAGGCAGGCGCAGGGCTGCGGCTGGGCCAGCGCTGAGGCGCGACAGCAGCGTCGGCAGGTCCAACAGGCCATCCTCCACCAATGTCATCGCCAGTGGCAGCAGCAATTCAACACTGCTGATGCCCGGCTCTGTCGCGCCAAAGGGTGCGAGCTTGGCGTCGCGTTCGTGCGGCTGATGGTGGCTGGAAATCGCCTGAACCACCCCCGACTTAACCGCTTCACGCAGGGCGTCGCGGTCGGCGCGAGTGCGCAGCGGCGGTTGCACGTGATAGAGGCTGGAGAAGTCGATCAGTGCTTCGTCAGTCAGAATCAACTGATACAGCGCCACATCGGCCGTCACCGGCAGCCCGCGGGCTTGGGCCTGAGCGATCAGGGCAACACCGCGGGCGCTGGTCAGTTGACTGAAATGAGCGCGCACGCCGCTTTGTTCGACCAGCAACAGATCGCGAGCCAGGGCTACGGTTTCAGCGGTTTCCGGGATGCCCGGCAAACCGAGGAACGCTGCCGTCGCGCCGTCATGCGCCAGACCGCCGGCGGCCAGATCATGATCCTGCGAGTTGAAGATCACGGTCAGGTCGAACGTCGCGGCGTACTCCAGCGCGCGGCAGAGCGTGCGATTGCTGGTGAAGTTGGTCAGGCCGTTGGTGAACGCCACGCAGCCCGCATCACGCAGGGCGATCAGCTCGGCCAGTTGTTCGCCTTCCAGGCCTTTGCTCAGCGCGCCGATGGGGAACACTTTGCTATGGCCGGCTTCGCGGGCGCGATCCAGAATCAGCTCGGCCACGGCGGAGGTGTCGAGAACGGGTTTGGTCCGCGGCGGGCAGCACAAGCTGGTCACGCCACCGGCCGCTGCTGCGCGGGTTTCGCTGGCGATGCTGCCCTTGCGGCTGTAGCCCGGCTCACGCAGGGACACGTTCAAGTCCACCAGGCCGGGCGCTGCAACCAGGCCCTGGCCGTCGATGGTCTGCGAGGGAGTGAAGCCGTCAGGCGCTGCGCCCAGGGCGAGAATCTTGCCGGCTTCCAGGTGAACATCGATGACTTGATCCAGACCGCTGACAGGGTCGATGACGCGAGCGCCGAGGATGCTGAACTTCACTGCGCGTTCTCCTGCTCGAACTGGCGTTGTGCGGTTTGGCCACTCATGGCCATGGACAGTACGGCCATACGCACGGCGATGCCGTAGGTCACTTGATTGAGGATCACCGAATGCGCGCCGTCGGCCACCGCCGATTCGATTTCCACGCCCCGGTTGATGGGGCCGGGGTGCATGACGATCGCGTCCGGCTTGGCACCGGCCAGTCGCGCGGTGGTCAGGCCGAACAGGCGATAAAACTCACCCTCGCTCGGCAGCAGGCCACCGGACATGCGCTCGCGTTGCAGGCGCAGCATGATGACCACATCGACGTCTTTCAGCCCTTGCGCGAGATCGGTGTAGACCGTAACGCCATATTGCTCGACGCCAATCGGCAGCAGGGTTTTCGGTGCGACCACGCGGATGTCCGGACAGCCCAGCGCCTTGAGCGCGATCATGTTCGAGCGCGCCACACGGGAGTGCAGGATATCGCCGACGATAGCCACCGAGAGATCCTTGAAATCGCCTTTGTGGCGGCGGATGGTCAGCATGTCGAGCATGCCTTGTGTCGGGTGCGCGTGACGCCCGTCGCCGCCATTGATGATCGCCACCTGCGGGCATACGTGCTCGGCAATGAAGTGTGCCGCGCCCGAGTCGCCGTGACGTACGACGAACATGTCGGCGGCCATGGCCTCAAGGTTACGCAACGTGTCGAACAGGGTCTCGCCCTTGCTCGTCGAAGAGGTCGAGACGTTCAGGGTGATGACATCCGCCGACAGCCTTTGTGCCGCCAGTTCGAACGTGGTGCGAGTGCGGGTGGAGTTCTCGAAGAACACGTTGCACACGGTCTTGCCGCGCAGCAGCGGGACTTTTTTCACCGCCCGGGCGCCGACTTCAAGGAACGAGTCGGCGGTGTCGAGGATTTCGGTGAGCAGTTCGCGGGGCAAACCGTCGAGCGAGAGAAAATGTTGCAGCTGACCCTGATGGTTCAGCTGCAGCGGGCGCTTGGCGTCTGGAGGCGTCATCGAAGGACTCTTAGAGGGCGGCGGAATCGGTGGAAAGGTCTTGCAGTTCAAGCGTGAGCGGTGTCGGGCCGGACAGCTTGACGCGCTCGGTTGGAGACAGATTCAGCGTCGCGCCGGTCACATTCGGACGAATCGGCAGCTCGGCGGCGTCCAGATCCAGCAGCGAAACGAGAGTCACGCTGGCCGGGCGGCCATAGTCGAACAGTTCGTTGAGGGCCGCGCGAATGGTCCGCCCGCTCATCAGCACGTCATCGATCACCACCAGGTGCTGGCCTTCGATTTCAAACGGCAGTTCCGAGGGGCGCACTTGCGGGTGCAGGCCGTTCTGGCTGAAGTCGTCGCGGTAGAAGGAAACGTCCAGAGTGCCCAGCGGCGACTGGCTGTTCAGCGCTTCGAGCAGGGCCTGCGCGACCCACACGCCGCCGGTGCGAATGCCGATGAAGCGAGGCTCGCTGATACCACGTTTATTCAGATGCGTTTTCAGATCGATCGCCATCTGGCTGATCAGTTCGGCGGGGTTGGGCAGGGTCATGGTTGCTCCTTCAGAGGCTCGGCCGTATTCCTTGGTGGCGCGGGCTAAAGCTCTAATTCAATTCGATGCAGTGTAAATCGCTCAGGTGTCGAACAGTGCGCTGTTTTCTTCCAGCCAGCCTTGCAGCAAGAGCGCTGCCGCGATGGCATCCACCGGGTTGTCGCGGTAGCTGCCGCGCTGACCGCCGCGGGACATGCGTTCGCCCTTGGCTTCAAAAGTGGTCAGGCGTTCGTCGTGGGTGTAGACGGGCAGGTTGAAGCGGCCATTGAGCTTGCGCGAGAACTTCTCGGCGCGGGCGCTCATTTCGCTGGGCGTGCCGTCCATGTTCAGCGGCAGGCCGACGACGATGGCGTCCGGTTTCCATTCGGTGATCAGGGCTTGCACCTTGTCCCAGTCCGGCACGCCATTCTGGGCCTTCAGGGTGCACAGCTCACGGGCCTGGCCGGTGACGACCTGGCCAACCGCAACGCCGATCTGTTTGCTGCCGTAGTCGAAACCCAGTAGCAGGCGCAATCCGGCCATCAGGCGTGGCCCGCCTGACTGGTCAGCAGGTTCAGATTGATGCCCAGTTTTGCGGCAGCGGCGTCCAGGCGCTGTTCGCTCTCGAGTTCGAACAGGATGGCTGGGTCAAAGGCGCAGTTCAGCCAGGCGTTGGCGGCAAATTCTGCCTCCAGTTGCCCGGCATCCCAGCCTGCGTAACCGAGGGTGATCAAATTTTGATCAGGTCCGTAGCCGTCGGCAATGGAGAACAGGACGTCCTGCGAGGTCGACAGCGAAATGCCGCCCAGATCGACCGTTGCCTGAAACAGCGGGCCGGTCGGATGCAGCACGAAGCCGCGATCGGTCTGCACCGGACCGCCGACATGGATGGGAATGTGCTGACAGCGAGCCGGAGGCGGCAGTTCGGGGCGCAGTTGCTCGAGAATGTCCGCCAGCGACAGGCTTTGTGGCCGGTTGATCACCAGGCCCATGGCGCCATTGGCATTGTGCTCGACGATATAGGTCAAGGTCTGAGCGAAGTTCTCATCGTGCATGTGGGGCATGGCGATCAGAAATTGATGTTTGAGGTACGACGGAGTGACGTTTTTCATGAGCCCTAGTGTGGCGCCGTGGGGCTGATGTGACAACTGGCAGAACCGACGCGTCGGTGGATAAATCGCGACGTGGGTCGGGTTTCATGTTGGCGGGGGGGGCAGCGAGCGAGTCGGATGTTGTTTTGGAATGCAGGGTCTGTGGGAGCGAATTCATTCGCGATTGGCCCTGTACGACCAACACGTTTGTATTGGATGGGCTGCCGCCTCGCGAATGAATTCGGCCCCCCAGGAGATGTGTGGTGCCTGCTGGATCGTGTCCGATCAATTACTGGACAGCTTGTCGCCGCGAGCGAATTTCCAGGTGCGGATGATCTCCAGCCGATCGATGTCAGCCAGATCACCGCTGAACGGTGCAAAAGGCGCTGCCAGGCGGACGATTTTCTGCGCGGCCTGATCCAGCAACGGCTGGCCGGAGGACTCAAGCACCAGCACTTCATATAAAGAGCCGTCGCGGTTGATCGACACCATCATCCGCAGGCTGCCGTAAATCTGCTTGCGCCGGGCTTCTTCGGGATAGTTCAGGTTACCGATGCGCTCGATCTTCTTGCGCCAGTCCTCTTTGTACCAGGCGCCCTTATCGCGCATGGTCGAAGCCGCGCTCAGACGATGGATCTTCGGCCTTTTCGCGTAGGCCTGCTGCTCATCAGCCAGTTCGGCTTCCAGGCTGGCGATTTCGCTGTTCAGTTGAGAGCTGTCGAAGGTCGGCGCGGCTTTCTTCGGTTCGTCCGCTTTGACTTCATCGCGTTTGGCGACCGTCTTCTGCTGCGCCTGGGCCTTTGTGGCCACGGCAGTCTTCGGCGCTTGCTGCTTGACCACCGGTTTGGCGGCCGGAGGCGGCGTCACCTTGTTGATCTGGGTGTCTTGGTACGGCGCGATTTCGGTGGTCTTGGGCACGGCTTTCTTGTCGAGAGTGCCGCTGCCTTGCTGGTTTTCCTGAGCGAGGAAATCCGCGTCTTTGGGCTTTTTGTCGCTTTTGAAGGGGGCGAGGGTGATTTCCAGTGTCTGGCTGATCTTTTCCGGTTTGACGTAGGTAAAGCCCACGCCGAGGATCACCGCCAGATGCACGAGCGCTGCGATCATCAGGGTAAACCCCAGACGATCGGCCGGGCGCACATGGGTGCGGGTCAGGGCCATCGGGAGATCACTGTCGACCGCAGCGTTCATCGACGCTCCGCAATCACTTGAGCCAGCATTGCTACAACCAACCTAAGGCGAAATTCAGGCCGCGCATGATAACGCAATGTCAGCGGCTTCTCGGGCTTTTGATGTTTGTGGGCCGATTAGCGGGCGGTGAGTAGGACTTGTAGCGCCCATGACCATCTGTGGTTGCGAATTCATTCGCGAGAGGGCGCTGCATCCGATACATCTCTATCGGATGTGGCCCAGCATCGCGAATGAATTCGCCCCCGCAGGGTGAGCTTTGCTTGCGGCTTTATGCGCGCGCCTTAAGCTTCTTCTCGATCACATCCATCAACATCCCGCCAATATCCGTGCCGAACGCATTGTCGATTTCACGAATGCACGTTGGGCTGGTGACGTTGATTTCGGTCAGATGTTCACCGATCACGTCCAGACCCACGAACAAGAGGCCCTTTTCACGCAGGCTCGAGCCGATTTCAGCGGCGATCCAGCGGTCATGATCGGTCAGCGGGCGTGCTTCGCCACGGCCACCGGCGGCCAGATTGCCACGGGTCTCGCCAGCGGCCGGAATGCGCGCCAGGCAATACGGCACCGGCTCGCCATCGATCATCAGAATGCGCTTGTCGCCGTCCTTGATTGCCGGCAGATACGCCTGAGCCATGATCTGATGCGCACCGTTGACAGTCAGGGTTTCGAGGATCACCGACAGGTTCGGGTCTTCAGCGCGGTGGCGGAAGATCGAGGTTCCACCCATGCCGTCCAATGGCTTGTAAATCACGTCGCCATGCTCGACAGCGAAAGCGCGGAGGATGTCGGCGCGACGGCTCACCAGTGTCGGCGGCGCGCAGTGCGGGAAAAGCGTGGCGAACAGTTTCTCGTTGCAGTCACGCAGACTCTGCGGCTTGTTCACGATCAGCGTGCCCGCGCGCTCTGCCTGTTCCAGCAGGTAGGTGGTGTAGATGAAGTCCATGTCGAACGGCGGATCCTTACGCATCAGGATCACGTCCAGATCGTCCAGCCCGCTGTCTGTTTCAGCTTCGAATTCGAACCAGTGCTCAGGGTTCGCGAAGACTTTCAGCGGTTTCATGCGAGCGCGGGCTTGACCGGCAACCTGATACAAATCCTGCTGCTCCATATAGAACAGCGACCAGCCGCGCGCCTGCGCCGCCAGGAGCATGGCCAGCGAGCTGTCCTTTTTGTAGGAAATGCGCTCGATGGGGTCCATGACAATTCCAACGCGAACGCTCATGGGTAATATCCTCTGTCCGGTAATGGCCCGGGCGGGCCTGAAAACAGGCGTCAGGGTGGCGCTGCGCTGGCTTGCGGTCAAGGGGCAAGAGTGGCGTAGATGCTTTATGGATTGAGCGCTTGGAGTGTGCTAAAAAGGCTCGGCATCCGGCGTCACGCTGGTTGTCCTAGACCCCTCTAAATGGGGGGCAGCGTTTCGAACAGCACCACAAGCCAGGCAGAAGGCAAACCCATCTGAATCGCCGTGGCGATGGTAGAGCAGATATGGAACAGCATTCAGCCCCATTGAAAGTCATGGTCATCGACGACTCCCGAACGATTCGTCGTACCGCCGAGACCCTGTTGAAGAACGTCGGCTGCGAAGTGATCACCGCTGTAGATGGCTTCGATGCCCTGGCCAAGATCGCTGATAATCATCCGAGAATCATTTTTGTCGACATCATGATGCCCAGACTCGACGGGTATCAGACCTGTGCGTTGATCAAGAACAACCGGGCATTCAAGTCTACGCCGGTGATCATGTTGTCCTCCCGGGACGGGCTGTTCGATAAGGCCAAGGGGCGTATCGTCGGCTCCGATCAGTTTTTGACCAAGCCGTTTAGCAAGGAAGAACTGCTCAGTGCGATCAAGGCTCACGTGCCGGGGTTCGTTGCAGTAGAACAACAACTATCTTGATGCCGCTCCTTTAATCGAGGACGGCTGTTTCTATGGGGAAGCACCATGGCTCGAATTCTGATCGTCGATGATTCGCCGACCGAAATGTATAAGCTGACCGGGATGCTGGAAAAGCACGGCCATCAGGTCCTCAAGGCCGAAAACGGTGCCGACGGCGTGGCCTTGGCGCGTCAGGAAAAACCCGATGCGGTATTGATGGACATCGTGATGCCCGGCCTCAATGGCTTCCAGGCGACTCGTCAGTTGACCAAGGATGCCGACACCAACATGATCCCGGTGATCATGATCACCACCAAAGATCAGGAAACCGACAAGGTCTGGGGCAAACGCCAGGGCGCGCGGGATTACCTGACCAAGCCGGTGGACGAAGAAACCCTCATGAAAACCCTGAACGCGGTTCTGGCGGGCTGAAGCCCGGCAAGCGACCATGGCTCAGTCACAGACCGCCTTTCAGCTGCTACTCGACATCGATCAGCGGTGCCGCTCGCTGGCTGCCGGTCTGCCTTTGCAGGAAACTCGGCAACAGGGCTGGAGCGGCATCGGTTTTCGCATGGGCGAGCGCTTTTACGTCGCGCCCATGGGTGAGGTCGATGAAATCCTCCATGAACCCCGTTATGCCGCGCTGCCGGGAGTCAAACCCTGGATCAGAGGCATCGCCAACCTGCGCGGACGGCTGCTGCCGATCATGGACCTCTACGCCTTTTTCGGCCACGAGCTGTCGCCCTTGCGCAAGCAGCGCCGCGTGCTGGTAATCGATCATCAGGACGTCTTCGCCGGCTTGCTGGTCGACGAAGTGCTGGGCATGCAGCATTTCAATGAGCGCAGCCTGATGCCGGAGTCGCCGAACGACAGCGAACCCGATATCGCCCCGTACATTCAAGGCCGTTTCCTGCGCGAGCAGGCATGGCGGGTTTTCAGCCCCAGAGCCCTTGTGCAGTCGCCGGGTTTCATGGATGTCGCACTGTGATTCCATCCGACACCGCAGATCACTCTGTGGGAGCGAACTCATTCGCGAGTCGGCAGTTCGGACGACACATCTTTATTGGCTGTACGACCATATCGCGAATGAATTCGCTCCCACAGTTTCGGATCGCGAGTATCCAGGCGTCCGCAATGCACACTGATCTTCAGGCGGAGCCCTGAGAAATGAGTAATACCGGCAAGTCACTGGAGGGCGCACGCAGCCGCTCGCAAATCATCGCCCTGTTCGTCGGACTGATCGTTTTCATCATGCTGCTGTTCGTCAATTTTGCGTACCTGAGCACGCAGTCCAACTACGACAAGCAGTACATCGGTCACGCGGGCGAGTTGCGGGTGCTGTCCCAGCGTATCGCCAAGAACGCCACCGAAGCCGCCGCTGGCAAGGCCGCCGCTTTCAAGCTGCTGGCCGATGCGCGCAATGATTTCGACACGCGCTGGGGGTATCTGAAGAAGGGCGACAAGAACACCGGCTTGCCAGCGGCGCCTTCCGCTGTTGCCGATGAACTGAAAGCCGTGCAGATCGATTGGGAAAACTTGCGCAAAAGCACCGATGTCATCCTTGCTCGCGAGCAGACCGTGTTGTCCCTGCACCAAGTCGCGGCGACCCTGGCCGAGACCATTCCGCAATTGCAGATCGAGTCGGAAAAGGTCGTCGATATTCTTCTGCAAACCCGCGCGCCCGCGAGCCAAGTGGCCGTCGCTCAGCGTCAGTCGCTGCTGGCGGAGCGGATTCTCGGTGCAGTGAACACTGTGCTGTCGGGCGATGAAACCGCGGTTCAGGCAGCCGATGCCTTCGGTCGCGACGCCAGCCAGTTCGGTCGCGTGCTCAACGGCATGCTTGAGGGCAACGCGTCTCTGAAAATCACTCAAGTCGAAGACCGCGACGCCCGGGCGCGATTGGCCGAAATTTCCGAGCTGTTCCAGTTCGTTTCGGGATCGGTCGACGAAATTCTGGAAACGTCGCCGGAACTGCTGGATGTGCGCGAGTCGGCGGGGAGCATCTTCACGCTCTCCCAGACCCTGCTCGATGAAGCGTCGGTGCTTGCCAACAGCTTCGAGCACATGGCGGGTGGTCGTGCCGCGAATATCTACGTGGGTTACGTGCTGGGCTTGTTGGCGCTGGCATCGATCATCCTGATCGGTCTGGTCATGGTTCGGGAAACCAATCGACAGTTGCGTGAAACCGCCGAAAAGAACGAGCGCAACCAAACCGCGATCATGCGCCTGCTCGACGAAATCGAAGACCTGGCCGATGGCGACCTGACCGTAGCCGCTTCCGTAACCGAAGACTTCACCGGCGCCATTGCAGACTCCATCAACTATTCCATCGATCAGCTGCGCGAACTGGTTGCGACCATCAACCTCACGGCCGAGCAGGTGTTTGGAGCGGTCAAGGACACCCAAAGCACCGCCACCCAGCTGGCTGCGGCCTCCGAGCATCAGGCATTGCAGATCGCCGCGGCGTCCAATGCGGTCAATGACATGTCCCGTTCGGTCGAGCAGGTGTCGGCCAATGCGTCGGAGTCGGTGGCAGTTGCCGAGCGTTCCGTGGCGATTGCCAATAAAGGCAACGAGGTGGTGCACAACACCATCAACGGCATGGACAACATTCGTGAACAGATTCAGGACACTTCGAAGCGGATCAAGCGCTTGGGTGAGTCTTCCCAGGAAATTGGCGATATTGTCAGCCTGATCGACGACATTGCCGATCAAACCAACATTCTTGCTCTCAACGCCGCGATCCAGGCCTCGATGGCGGGCGATGCCGGTCGGGGATTTGCAGTCGTGGCAGACGAGGTGCAGCGTCTGGCCGAGCGTTCGTCGTCGGCGACCAAGCAGATCGAAACGCTGGTTCGCGCCATTCAAAATGACACCAACGAAGCGGTAATCTCGATGGAGCAAACCACCACTGAGGTGGTACGAGGTGCTCGATTGGCGCAGGATGCCGGTGTTGCCCTGGAAGAAATCGAAGGTGTTTCCAAGGTGCTGGCTGCGCTGGTCGAGAGCATCACCAACGCCGCTCAGCAGCAGGCGACGCTGGGTCAGCAGATTTCCGCGACCATGACGGTGATCCAGCAGACCACCACGCAGACCACATCGGGAACGGCGGCCACTGCGCAGAGCATGGGCAATCTGGCAAAGATGGCCAGCGAGATGCGTCGTTCGGTGTCCGGTTTTAAACTGCCGCCTTCGCGGGATCAGCATTGATCGTCAGGTCACAAGATTTGGGCAACGGGAGCTACCATGCCTGACCGTCACGACTATGTGGCCCTGGAGTGGGTCAAGGGTGAAATAGCCGAAACCCTCAAGCATGCCCGGCAGGCGCTGGACGTCTTCGTCGCGCGCCCGCACGACCCTGCGTCTATGGATGTCTGCCTGGAGTTCATTCACCAGGTTCATGGCAGCCTGCAGATGATCGAGTTCTACGGCGCGGCCCTGTTTGCCGAAGAAATCGAACAGCTGGCATTGGCCCTGAAGCAAGGGCATGTGGTTCAGGAAACCGAAGCCATTCAGTTGCTGGATCAGGCAATGACCCAATTGCCGATCTATCTGGACCGCGCGCATTCGGCCCGCCGCGACCTGCCGCTGGTGGTACTGCCCTTGCTCAACGACCTGCGCAGCGCCCGGGGCGAGAGCCTGCTCTCGGAAACCAGCCTGTTTTCGCCCCAACTGCTGTCAATCCCCGCACTCGATGATCAAACCCTCGCAGAGCGTGACAGCCCGGAATTGCCGGCAAAACTGCGCAAGCTGCGCCAGACGCTGCAGACCGCACTGGTCGGTCTGTTGCGTGAACAGGATGTGCAGACGCAACTGGGTTACATGACCAAGGTGTTCGCGCGGCTCGAAGCGCTGTGCAAGGACGCGCCACTGGAGCCCTTGTGGCGTATCGCTTCGGCGCTGGTCGAGACCATGGCCAGCGGCAATTTCACCAACGGCCCTGCGTTGCGCAGTCTGTTCAAGGATGCCGACAAGGAACTCAAGCGCTTGTTGGAGCAGGGCATCGCCGGGATCAATCAGCCAGCGCCGGATGAGCTGCTCAAAAGCCTGCTGTTCTACATCGCCAAATCCGACAGCCAGGCCCATAGGATGATGGAATTGAAGGATCAGTACGGCCTGGCCGACGCGTTGCCGGAAAGCGCGCTGGTGGATGAAGAGCGCGCGCGCATGGCCGGCCCCGATCGCGATGCCATGCGCTCGGTGATCGTTGCGCTGTGCGACGAACTGGTACGCACCAAGGAACGGCTCGATGTTTTCGTGCGTGGCGATCGCCTGCATGTCAGCGAGCTCAACGCTCTCCTGCCGCCGCTCCGGCAGATCGCCGATACCCTGGCGGTGCTGGGTTTCGGCCAGCCGCGAAAGGTAATCATCGACCAGCTGGCGGTGGTTCAAGGCATGGCTCAAGGCCAACGCGAACCCAGCGACCCGACCCTGATGGATGTCGCCGGGGCCTTGCTCTATGTCGAGGCGACGCTGGCGGGCATGGCCGGGACCGTCGATCAGAGCAGCCCGGAAGAAAGCCGCTTGCCCACCACCGATCTGAGCCAGATTCATCAGTTGGTGATCAAGGAAGCGCGCGCCGTGCTGCAGCAAGCCAAGGATGTCATCGACGATTACATCGACGGCGAACTCGACCATCAGCGTCTGGCACCGGTAACCGAGCAACTCATACAGGTGCGTGGCGCGCTGGCAATGATCCCGCTGGCCCGTGCTTCCGGCCTGTTGGCAGCCTGCAATGAATACATCGTCGAGCATTTATTGAACGACAATGAGCGTCCAGCCTGGTCGCAACTGGACCATCTGGCCGATGTCATTATCGGCATCGAATATTACCTGGAACGCATGGCCGAAGACCCGGAAGCGCCCGGCGAACATGTGCTTGATCTGGCGCAGGACAGCCTGGCCAAACTCGGTTATTCCCCGGTCGCCGATACGGCCGATGTGCCGGTACTCGACGAGGTCGTCAGCCAGGAGGAGCTTCAGCAGCTGCGCGAGCAGCAGGCCACGCTCAATGCCAGTCTCAACCCGAGCATCGCCGAAGTGCTGGCCAGCCCCCTGTCAGCTGTCAACCCGCCCGCGCGCCACGTGCCCGCCAGTCTGCTGCCACCCCCCAAGGGCGAGCAGGCGGTGGACGATGAGCTGCGCGACGTGTTTCTCGAAGAGGCCGACGAGGTACTCCAGGCGCTGCTTGAATACCTGCCGCGCTGGCTGGCCGATACCGGGAATCTCTCGGCGCTGGGTGAAATCCGCCGAGCCTTCCACACCCTCAAAGGCAGCGGGCGCATGGTTCGGGCGCTGGTGCTCGGCGAACTGGCCTGGTCGGTGGAAAACCTGCTCAATCGCGTGCTGGAGAGCAGCGTCGAGCCGAATGCGCAGGTTCAGCAAGTGCTGCAGGACGTGCTGGCCCTGCTGCCGGACGTGATTCGTGACTTTGCCGAAGACGTTCAACGCCAGCGTGATGATGTGGATGAATTAGCCGCACGCGCCCATGCGCTGGCCCAAGGGGAAAGCGACGAGCCTGCGCAACCTGCGCCAACAGTGCAGACGCAAGCCGAAGAAGAAGGCTTCGACCCGCAGTTGCTGGAGATTTTTCGCCAGGAAGCCCAGACCCATCTGGACGTTCTCGATCGCTACCTTGACGCGGCACAGCATGACCCATCGCCGTCCTTTAGCGATGACTTGCTGCGCGCGCTGCACACCCTCAAGGGCAGCGCCTACATGGCGGGTGTGCTCCCGATAGCGGAACTGGCAAGCCCGCTGGATCAGTTGGTGCGTGAATTCAAGACCAATCTGATTGCCGTGGGTCAATCCGAGATCGCCTTGTTGCGTTCGGCCGAGCCGCTGTTTCATCAAGGGCTGACGCAGCTGCACGTCGACCCATTGATGCCTATCGAAGGTGCCGCGCAGCTCATCGCCGCCGCCCACGATCTACTCGACGAGCGTATGGCCGCAGCCCTGAGCGCTGACAACAATGGCCTGCGTGTACGTCGTAATCCGCAGTTGATCGCCAGCTTCCTGGCCGAAGGCATGGACATCCTGCTGGACGCCGAAAACCTGCTCAAACGCTGGCAGCAGCATCCTGGCGAGCGGCAGGAACTCAATGCGCTGCTCGATGAGCTGACCATGCTCGGCCACGGTGCGCACATGGCCGACCTGTCTCAAATGGATCAATTGTGTGAAGCCTTGCTCGATCTGTATGGCGCAGTGGAAGAGAGCAGCCTTGCGGTCAGCGAGCGGTTTTTTCATGAAGCCGAAAATGCCCATGAAGCACTGATCAACATGCTCGATCAGGTCGCCGCCGGACAGCAGGTCGATCCGTGTCCGGAGCGCGTGCGGGCGTTGCATGAGTTACTGGAAGAGGCGCTGGACCCCGACGCGATGGGAGTCATCAAAAGCGATGGCGGGCTGGCGACCAGCGTCACAGAGCTGAGCCAGGCCACCGAGAGCCTCGACAGCCAGCCTGAGCAAATCGAGCAGCCGCCGCGCGATGAGATCGATCAGGAAATCGTCGATATCTTCCTCGAAGAGGCCGTCGATATCCTCGACAGTGCGGGCCACGCCTTGCAGCGCTGGCTGGATGACCCGGAAAACCCGCTGCCGTTGTCGTCGCTGCAACGTGATCTGCACACCCTCAAGGGCGGCGCGCGGATGGCTGAAATCGGGCCGGTCGGCGATCTGGGGCATGAGCTCGAATCGCTTTACGAAGGCTTGATCGATCGGCGCTGCAGCTACACGCCCGCGCTGGCCGATTTGCTGATGCGAAGCCACGATCACTTGGCAATGATGCTCGAACAGCTGCAGAACCGAACCAAATTGGCGCCTCCCGAGGCGCTGATCGAGTCGATTCGCCAATTCCGCCAATCCAGCGGCAGTGTCGCCGCTGCCGAAGTCGAACCGCGTAACGTCGGATCGATGATTCAGTCGCTGGACGAACGTGATCCCGAGTTGCTGGAGATCTTTCTCGAAGAAGCCGACGACATCATCGAAAGCTCGAGTGCCGCATTGGTACGCTGGCAGGCCGATCCGCAAAACACCGTGGAAGTGGAAAACCTGCTGCGTGATCTGCATACGCTCAAGGGCGGCGCGCGCATGGTGGAAATTGTCCCCATCGGTGATCTGGCCCATGAGCTGGAATCGTTGTACGAGGGCCTGGCGTCCGGGAAGCTGAAAAACAGTGCGCTGCTCAACGGCCTGCTGCAAAGCGGCCACGACATGCTGGCCGACATGGTCGACGCCGTCCGCGGGTACAAGCCGCTGCCCAACCCGGCGCTGCTGATGGACAGCATCACGCACTATTCATCATCGGGCAGCGTTCAGGAAGTCGTAGCCAAAGCGCCGGAAGCGCCAACGCTTGACGCGCAGATTGCCGCTGAACCCGCTCCGGCGGCACCGGACGCCGACAGCGAGCGTGCGGGACCGGAAACGGTCAAGGTGCCGGCCGAGCAATTGGAGGATCTGGTAAACCTGGCAGGTGAAACTTCGATCTTCCGCGGCCGTATCGAACAGCAGGTCAGCGACGCCCAGATCACCCTCGCCGAGATGGAAACCACCATCGAGCGGATGCGCGATCAGTTGCGGCGGCTGGATATCGAGACTCAGGGCCGGATTCTCAGTCGCGATCATCACACTGAGCGACTGGGCTACGAAGAATTCGACCCGCTGGAAATGGATCGTCACTCACAGCTTCAGCAGCTGTCCCGTGCGTTGTTTGAATCTGCATCCGACCTGATGGACCTCAAGGAAACCCTCGACACCCGAACCCATGACGCCGAAACCCTGTTGCTGCAACAGGCGCGGGTCAACACCGAGTTGCAGGAAAGCCTGATGCGCACGCGCATGGTGCCATTCGAGCGTATGGTGCCGCGCCTGCGTCGGATTGTGCGGCAGGTATCGGGTGAGCTGAACAAGAAGGTCAACTTCGATGTGGTCAACGCCGAGGGCGAGATGGACCGCAACGTGTTGGAGCGGATGGTCGCGCCACTGGAGCACATGTTGCGCAACGCCATCGATCACGGTCTGGAAAGCACTGAAAAACGCGTGGCGGCGGGCAAGCCCGAGGTAGGGCGCATCACGCTGAGCCTGGCTCACGAAGGAAGCGACATCGTCATCGAAATGAGCGACGACGGCGCCGGGGTGGACTTTGAAGCCGTGCGGCGCAAGGCAATCAAGCGCGGCCTGATCGGTCCTGACGCCGAGCTGAGCGAGCACGATACCTTGCAGTTCATTCTGCAGGCTGGCTTTTCCACCGCCGAAACCATCACTCAGATTTCCGGGCGGGGCGTGGGCATGGACGTTGTGCATGCGGAGGTCAAGGAGCTGGGCGGCTCGATGATCATCGACTCGACATCGGGGCAGGGCGCGCGTTTTCGTATTCGTCTGCCGTTCTCGGTATCGGTTAACCGGGCGCTGATGGTGCAGTGCGGCGAAGAGCAGTACGCCGTGCCACTCAATAGCGTTGAAGGTATCGTGCGCGTTATGCCCAGCGAGCTGGAAGGCTGGTACCAGGCCACGCCGCCGCGCTATCAGTACGGCGGGCGAACTTATGAACTGCGTTACCTTGGTGAGCTGCTCAACAACGGCCAGCCACCAAAGCTGATCGGCCAGACCCAACCGCTACCGGTGCTGCTGGTTCACGTGCATGATCAGTGGGTGGCGGTGCAAGTGGACGCGCTGGCGGGTTCGCGGGAAATCGTCGTGAAGAACCTTGGCCCGCAATTCGCCGGGGTGCAGGGGATTTCCGGCGCGACGATTCTTGGCGATGGTCGCGTGGTGCTGATTCTCGATCTGTTCGCCCACATCCGGCGTCTGCACGCGCGGATGCTGGCGTTGCTGGTTTCAGGGCAGGCGCCGTCCCGCTATGTCGAGATTGAACAGGCGCGTCCGTTGCTGGTGATGGTGGTCGACGACTCGGTTACCGTGCGCAAGGTGACGGGGCGTCTGCTGGAACGTAACGGCATGAACGTACTGACCGCCAAGGACGGGGTTGACGCCATGGCGCTGTTGCAGGAGCACACCCCGGACGTGATGTTGCTGGACATCGAAATGCCGCGCATGGACGGTTTTGAAGTCGCCAGCAAAGTTCGCGAAGACGAAGCGCTCAAGCACTTACCGATCATCATGATCACCTCGCGCTCTGGCCAGAAACACCGCGACCGCGCCATGGCGCTTGGGGTGAACGATTACATGAGCAAGCCTTATCAGGAAGCGGCTCTGCTGGAGAGCATTGCCCACTGGAGCCACGTGCATGTCTGACACCACCACCCAAACCACGCGCCTGACCAGCCTGACTGGACTGCTCATACCTCTGAGCGATCGGCATTTGTTGCTGCCCAACGTCGCTGTCGCGGAATTGATCGATTATCAGGACAGCATCGCCGATCCCGCTGCACCGCAGTGGTACCTGGGCCCGATCAACTGGCGCCATCGCAGCCTGCCGTTACTGAGCTTCGAGGCGGCCTGCGGAAGTCGCGCACGCGTGGGCGGCCGCGCCCGAATCGTGGTGCTCAACGCGCTGGGTGGGCGCCCGGACCTGAAATTCATCGCCTTGCTGACACAGGGCATCCCGCGCTCCTGCAAGCTCGACAGCCAATTGAGCTACGTCGATGTACCGCTCGCCGAGCTGGAACTGGCGGCGGTGCAAGTGGGCGAGACCGTGGCAAAGATCCCGGATCTTGTGGCGCTTGAGCAATGGTTGGTGGATGCGGGG
This sequence comes from Pseudomonas sp., assembly GCF_050739935.1. Lineage (GTDB taxonomy): Bacteria > Pseudomonadota > Gammaproteobacteria > Pseudomonadales > Pseudomonadaceae > Aquipseudomonas. The sequence continues at coordinate 30,264 of NZ_JBOICF010000034.1, forward strand.
TTGGTGCAGGTGGTGGGGCCGGGGATTTGAGGCAGTGGCGAGGCCATAGGCTATCTGGCTATATCGCCTAAAAGTGGTAAATATTTACCGCTTCCCCCAAGCCCCGATACTGGACTATGAGCCGAATAATCTGCATATTCGGCTCATTAAGCGAGCCGAATATGTTCCCATTCGGCTCATATAGCCCAGAGGTCCCGGTGAACGACTCGATCAAATGGATCTGGCAACACCCTGGCTGGCCCACGTTTACATGGGACGTAGAGCCGTTGGCGCCGTTATTGAGGGCATGCACCCAGGCACAGGGGCAACTGTTGGGCATGATCCGCGCATCGGACGTAGGTGACAGCGCGCAAACCGAACTTGATGCCTTGCTGCAGAACGTCATCACTTCGTCCGCCATCGAGGGCGAGCAGCTGAACGTCGGCTCGGTGCGTTCTTCGCTGGCTAAACGGCTGGGGCTCGCCAGCAGTGAACGAGTCACTGCGCGCAGTGAAGGGCTTGCAGAATTAATGCTGGATGCCACCCAGCGGCACGAGAAACCCCTGGACCCCAGCCGCTTGATGTACTGGCACAGCCTGCTGTTCCCTGACCCACAATCGTTACTGAGCAATGGCATGCGGGTTGGAGCGCTCAGGGGCGCAGAACCCATGCAGGTCGTGTCCGGCCGTATCGATCGACCCATAGTGCACTTTGAGGCTCCCCCCCGTGATGGGTTGGAAAAGAAGCTGAACGACTTCTTCGAATGGTTCAATAGCAGCCGGTCCGACCCTACGCTGGACCCGCTCATTCGCGCTGGCGTCGCGCATTTCTGGTTTGTGACCTTGCATCCCTTCGACGACGGCAATGGCCGCCTGACTCGTGCCATAACGGATCTCGCAATGGCTCAGGCCGAAAATCAAGCGATCCGCTTTTACGCCATGTCTGCAAGCATCCTCAGCACCCGACAAGGCTATTACCAGATTCTTGAGTCCACTCAACGTGGCGATTTGAACCTCACGCCCTGGCTGACCTGGTTTTTGCAAACCCTGCTCCATACGCTGGAGCAAGCCATGCAGCGAGTTGACCGGGTGTTGGCCAAGGCGCGCTTCTGGCAAAAACATCGAGACGACGGTTTGTCTGCGGAACAGATCAAAGTGCTTAACCGTTTGCTCAATGGCGATCTATTGTCCGAAAAGGCCGGCGGCGGATTCGAAGCGGGTATCAGCGCGGCGCAGTATCAAGCCGTCGCCAAGGTCAGCAAAGCCACCGCGACCCGTCATCTGGCAGATTTGCTGGAGAAGCGCTGCTTGCTGAAGCTGCCTGGCGGGGGGCGTAGTACACGTTATCAAATCGACTGGTGAGCAATCATTACTCCAACCGTAACGATCCAACCTTGTGCTTGATTGATACCTCCAGCTCATAACTCCTAATGTGGCCCACGACAGCGAACTCGTGGAGTCAGCATGACTACAACAACGAAACTTGACCCGCGCTGGTCGCGTCGTCGCAGCGAAAAGCTGCGGCGGCTCGAGCAAGTGCGTTCCCTCGCCGATGGCGTGGTTCTGCCCACCGACAAGATCGTCGCGGCGCTGGAGGCATTGATTGCGCCGGGTGACCGTGTGGTGCTTGAAGGCAACAACCAGAAGCAGGCGGATTTCCTCTCCCGGTCGCTGGTCAAGGCCGATCCGGGCAAGCTGCATGATTTGCACATGATCATGCCCAGTGTCGGTCGTCCCGAGCACCTGGACCTCTTCGAACGCGGCATCGCCCGCAAACTCGATTTCTCTTTCGCCGGTACGCAGAGTCTGCGCATCAGCCAGTTGCTGGAAGACGGCCTGCTGGAAGTGGGGGCGATTCATACGTACATCGAGCTGTATTCCCGCCTGCTGGTCGACCTGATTCCCAACGTCGTGCTGTCCGCCGGTTTCATGGCCGACCGCGCCGGCAACATTTACACCGGCGCCAGCACCGAAGACACCCCGGCCCTGATCGAACCGGCCGCGTTCAGCGACGGCATCGTTATCGTGCAGGTCAATCAGTTGGTCGACGACGTGAGCGACCTGCCACGAGTGGACATCCCTGCTTCGTGGGTCGACTTCGTGGTGGTGGCTGACAAGCCTTTTTATATCGAGCCGCTGTTCACCCGCGATCCGCGCCACATCAAGCCGGTCCACGTTTTGATGGCGATGATGGCGATTCGCGGGATATACGAGAAACACAACGTTCAGTCGCTGAACCATGGCATCGGTTTCAACACTGCCGCGATCGAGCTGATTTTGCCGACTTACGGCGAATCCCTTGGACTAAAAGGCAAGATCTGCCGCAATTGGACGCTCAATCCGCACCCGACTCTGATCCCCGCCATCGAAAGCGGCTGGGTCGAGAGCGTGCATTGTTTCGGCACCGAACTGGGTATGGAGAACTACATCGCGGCGCGGCCCGATGTGTTCTTCACCGGCCGCGACGGTTCGATGCGTTCCAACCGCATGATGTGTCAGCTGGCCGGGCAGTACGCGGTGGATCTATTCATCGGCGCGACCTTGCAAGTGGACGGCGACGGCCATTCCTCGACCGTGACCCGCGGGCGCCTGGCCGGTTTCGGGGGCGCGCCGAACATGGGGCATGACCCTCACGGTCGTCGTCACAGCACGCCCGCCTGGCTGGATATGCGCCAGCAGAATCCCGACACCGACGCCTATCTGGAGCGTGGCAAAAAGCTCGTCGTGCAGATGGTCGAGACATTCCAGGAGGGCGGCAAACCCACGTTCGTCGAAACCCTTGATGCGGTCGATGTGGCGAAGAAAAGCGGTATGCCGCTGGCGCCGATCATGATCTACGGCGATGACGTGACCCACCTGTTGACCGAAGAAGGCATCGCTTATTTGTACAAGGCACGCAGTCTGGAAGAGCGTCAGGCAATGATTGCTGCCGTGGCTGGCGTGACTGCCATCGGCCTGCGCCACAACCCCAAGGACACGGCGCGCATGCGTCGCGAAGGGTTGATCGCGTTGCCTGAGGATCTGGGCATTCGCCGCACCGACGCCAGTCGAGAACTGCTGGCGGCCAAAAGCATCGCCGAGCTGGTGGAATGGTCCGGTGGTTTGTACAACCCGCCCGCGAAATTCAGGAGCTGGTGATGCCTGCACTCAACGTAGCTTTCACTAACGTAGCGTTCACGGACGCGCCACCTGCGTTGTCCCTGGCCGAGCGCTTGGCCGATCTGGCGGTGGATGCGCTGATCGACGAAGCCGATCTCTCGCCCAAACCCGCGCTGGTCGATCGCCGCAGCAGTGGTGCGCACCAGGATTTGCATCTGGGTTTGATGCACTCTTCGGCGCTGTCGCTGTGGCCCGCGTTCAAGGAAATGGCCGAAGCCGCGATCCAGATCGGCGAGATTGGCCAGCCTTTGCGAGAAGCAATCGGCCGCATCGGGCGCGAAGGCGAAGCGGCGATGATGCGCACCACCGACGGCGTGAACACTCATCGCGGCGCGATCTGGGCGCTTGGTTTGCTGGTCACGGCGGCGGCACTGGATCCTTCGGATCTGTCGCCTGCCGGACTCGGCCTGCGTGCGGGTTGTCTGGCGCTGATCGAAGATCGTCAGCAGCCCGCATTCAACAGCCATGGCGCTGAGGTTGCTCGCAGGTTCGGCGCGATGGGCGCGCGCGAGCAAGCGCAAATGGGCTTCCCGGCGGTCACTCAAACCGGCCTACCGCAACTCAAACGTAGCCGCGCTGCCCGTCATGGCGAACAGAACGCGCGGCTCGATGCGCTGCTGGCGATCATGACCACACTCTCGGACACCTGCGTGCTCTATCGCGCAGGCGAGCAAGGCTTGCGCACCATGCAGCTGGGCGCCCAACGGGTTCTGGATGCAGGTGGTAGCGCAACTCTCAGCGGTCGTCGCGCGCTGCACGCGCTTGATCGGCAATTACTGAGCTTGAACGCATCCCCCGGTGGCGCTGCCGATCTGCTTGCCGCTTGCCTGTTTATCGATTGCCTTGAGCCTGCGCTCGGCGATGAAGCGAGGACTATTTGAAATGGAAACTTTGTCTTTTGAATTTCCTGCCGGTCAGCCGCCTATAGGGCGTGCGCTGGTGGGCTGTGTCGGCTCCGGTGACCTCGAAGTACTGCTTGAACCTGGCTTGCCGGGCAAATTGACCATCCAGGTGCTGACCTCGGTCAACGGCAGTTCAGCGCGGTGGCAGCATCTGTTCGAGCGTATGTTCGATGGGCAAATGCCTCCCGCACTGAGCATCGACATCCACGATTTCGGCGCGACGCCTGGCGTGGTTCGCCTACGTCTGGAGCAAGGCTTCGAGGAGATCGGCCATGACTGACAGCGCTCGCCTATTGAAACAACACAGCTTCGTCGAGCTTGGCGCCCGGCAGCGTGCCCGCGCTCTGCTCGACGAAGGCAGCTTTCGTGAACTCATCGATCCGTTCGCACGCATCACGTCGCCCTGGCTCGCCCGGCAGGGCGTCGTGCCGCAAGCCGATGATGGCGTGGTCGTCGCCAAAGGCTCGATCGGTGGTCAGCCGGTGGTGATCTGCGCCATCGAAGGCGCTTTTCAGGGCGGCAGCATGGGCGAGGTCGGCGGTGCGAAAATGGCCGGCGCGCTGGAGCTCGCGGCCGAAGACAATCGCAAAGGCATTCCCACGGCAGCCGTGCTGTTGCTGGAGACCGGAGGCGTACGTTTGCAGGAAGCCAATCTGGGTCTCGCCGCCATCGCTGAAATTCACGCCGCTATCGTTGACTTGCGCCGCTACCAACCAGTGATCGGCGTGGTGGCGGGCAGTGTTGGTTGCTTCGGCGGCATGTCCATCGCCGCCGGCTTGTGCAGTTATCTGGTGGTCACTCAGGAAGCGCGGTTGGGCTTGAACGGCCCGCAAGTGATTGAGCAGGAGGCGGGCATCGAAGAATACGATTCCCGCGACCGGCCCTTCATCTGGAGCCTGACTGGCGGTGAGCAACGCTTTGCCAGCGGCCTGGTGGACGCGTACGTCGCCGATGACATCGAGGCGATTCAGCAGCAGGTTGAAGGCCTGTTGCAACAGGGCAAACCCGAGCAAGAGCGCAGCAGCCAATACGCTGTGTTCCTGCAACGTCTGGCCGAGCTGGACACGACTACCCAGATCGATCCCGCCGCTGTGCGTAGCCTGTATCAAGGAGAGCAGCCGTGAATAGCTATTCCATCCGTGGCTTGAACTGGTTCAACGCGCTGAGTGCCGGCGCTGCGGAAGTCGTCGGTCTGCCCACTTCAGTGAAGGCCGCCGACGGCACACTCGGCGATCAACCCGCGCGCTTTCTGGCCGTAGTCGCCGATCCTGAAAACCGATTTCCTCGCGCACAAAGCGGTGAAGTCGGGTTGCTGGAGGGCTGGGGCCTGGCAAAAGCCGTCGACGCTGCAATCGAGCTGGATCGACAGAATCCGAACAAGCGAGCGCTGGTCGCGATCATCGACGTGCCGAGCCAGGCTTACGGTCGTCGGGAAGAAGCGTTGGGCATTCATCAGGCGCTGGCTGGCGCGGTCGACGCCTATGCTCGCGCGCGTCTGGCCGGGCATCCGGTGATTGGCTTGCTGGTGGGCAAGGCAATGTCAGGGGCGTTTCTCGCCCACGGTTATCAGGCCAATCGGCTGATTGCCCTGCGTGATCCGGGCGTGATGGTACACGCGATGGGCAAAGCGTCGGCTGCGCGGGTGACGATGCGCAGCGTGGAGGAACTGGAGAAGCTCGCCGCGAGCATTGCGCCAATGGCTTACGACATCGACAGCTACGCAGGGCTTGGCTTGCTTTGGGAAACACTGTCGGTGAGTCAGATCGAGCAACCGTCCGCCGCAGATATCGCCGCTATAAAGGAATGCCTGATCGCAGCGGTCAAGGACGTTCAGCGCGGCGGCAATGACCTGAGTTCGCGACTGGGCGCGGCCAATCGCAGCGCCTCATCGAAAGTGCGTGAACTGCTGCGGGCGCAGTGGTAATGCGCATCGAGCTGCCGGTGCGGCCCCATGATCTGTTGTGGGGCATGCCTGTGGCGGCCTTGCCTGCCGACGCTCCGACGTGGGCTTTAGAGGTGTTGACGCTGGGGCGTCCGGTGGTAGTCCGTCGGGCACAGGTCGTAGAAGGTCGGGTGGCAGTTGGCGTGCGTGGGTATTCGCGGGATCAGCGTTTTGCAACGCTGATGAAGATGGCCGATATCACGCGACGGGTTCAGCCTGAACAGTTGATCGACGCGGCGGATAACGCAGCAGCTGATTGGCCGGCTTTGCACGCGCTGCGGCAGATTCGTCCGATCATGCATGCGCAAGCGTTGCCGTGGGGCGTAGCAGGCAGTGTCGGTTTTGAACTGGCGAGCGGCGTTCGGGTTTTGCATCAGGACAGCGATCTGGATTTGATCCTGCGCACTGACGAATTCTTCAGCCGCGAGCAGGCGGCTGACCTGGTCAGAGTGTTGGATAGCGCGGTCTGTCGTATCGACCTGCAACTGCAAACCCCGGCCGGCGCCGTGGCGTTGCGTGAGTGGGCCGGGTCGGCGCGTCAGGTGTTGCTCAAGGCCGATGATGGCGCGCGATTGGTGAGCAACCCGTGGCAACTTCAGGAGCGCGCGGCATGAGCAGCTTCTGGGTGTTTCCGGGTCAGGGCGCGCAGCAGCCGGGCATGCTCCACGCGCTGCCGAATGATCCTTTGATACCCGAATGCCTGCGCGAAGCCGGCGATGCACTGAATGAAAACGTCATGGATCTGGATACTCCTGAGGCTTTGCAGTCGACCCGCGCCGTTCAGCTGTGCCTGTTGATCGCTGGCGTGGCCTGTTCTCGCATGTTGATGGCTCAGGGCAGTACGCCGGCCTATGTCGCCGGCCTGTCGATTGGTGCTTATCCGGCAGCTGTGGTCGCTGGTGCGCTGACCTTCGCCGACGCAGTGCGGCTGGTGGCGCTGCGCGGTGAACTGATGCAAAACGCTTATCCGCAGGGCTATGGCATGACGGCATTGATCGGACTGGATCAGGGCACGGTAGAAGCGCTGGTCGAGCGAGTCCATAGCGAGGACACGCCGGTTTATCTGGCAAACATCAATGCCGAGAATCAATTCGTAGTTGCGGGCAGTGATCAGGCGATGGCCGAAATCGCCGCGTTGGCCAAAGAGCAGGGGGCTGCAACGGCCAAACGGCTGGCGGTCAGCGTGCCGTCACATTGTGAGCTGTTGAGCGAACCCGCGCAGGTTCTCGCCGATGCCCTGGCGAAGGTTTCTGTCCAGGCGCCGAAGCTGAGATATCTGAGTGGCAGCACGGCTCGACCGCTGTTCACGGCCGACAAATTGCGTGAAGACCTGGCGTTCAACATGTGCCGGGTCATCGACTGGCGCAGCACCGTGCAAACCGCCTACGAGCGCGGCGCCCGGCTGCAGATCGAATTACCGCCCGGCACCGTGCTCACCGGGCTGGCGCGACGAGTCTTCGAACAAGGATCCGCAGTCGCCTTTCAGGGCGCCCGGCTGGATACGCTGAGCGCGCTGTCGCGAGAGGAGGAACGTCGCCACTCATAAACCGGTTGCTGCTTTCGAAGGAACACAAAAACAACAACTTCGACGATGCAAATTGAGGATAAGAACAATGGTTATTTATGGCGTTGCGTTATTGGCAATCTGCACCCTCGCGGGGGTGATTCTCGGTGATCTGCTCGGTGTGCTACTGGGCGTCAAATCTAACGTGGGCGGAGTCGGGATCGCGATGATCCTGCTGATCTGCGCCCGCCTCTACATGCAAAAACGCGGTGGCATGAGCGAAGGCTGCGAAATGGGCGTCGGCTTCTGGGGCGCGATGTACATTCCGGTGGTCGTGGCCATGGCCGCACAACAGAACGTCGTTACAGCATTGAAGGGTGGCCCGATTGCGGTGATTGCTGCGATTGGTTCGGTAGTGATCTGCGCCTGCACGATCGCTGTCATCAGTCGCACCAACAAGGGCGAACCGTTGCCCCGCGAAGACGAACCCGTAGAGCAGGCTTCGGCGATCGCGCCGACCGTTTCGCCAGCCGGAGGCCGCTGATATGTGGGATCTCATTCAGAAAGACCTGATCAGCCAGGGCCTGGTCACTGCCTTCGCGGTGGTGGGGGTGGTGATGTGGATTTCCGTGGTGCTGTCCAAGCGACTGACCTTCGGCCGTATTCACGGCTCGGCCATCGCTATCGTGATCGGCCTTGTGCTGGCCTGGGTCGGCGGGGTCATGACCGGCGGGCAGAAGGGGCTGGCGGATCTGGCGCTGTTTTCCGGGATCGGCTTGATGGGCGGCGCGATGCTGCGTGACTTCGCCATTGTCGCCACGGCCTTCGAGGTGCAGGCTACCGAGGCGAAGAAAGCCGGTCTGATCGGCGCGATTTCGCTGTTTCTCGGCACCGTGCTGCCGTTTATCGTCGGCTCTTGTGTGGCCTACGCGTTCGGCTATCGCGATGCAGTGAGTATCACCACCATCGGCGCGGGCGCGGTGACTTACATTGTTGGACCGGTGACAGGTGCCGCGTTGGGGGCTACGTCCGATGTCATGGCGCTGTCGATCGCGACCGGCCTGATCAAGGCAATTCTGGTGATGGTCGGCACGCCGATGGCCGCACGCTGGATGGGCCTGGACAACCCGCGTTCGGCGATGGTGTTTGGCGGGCTGGCAGGGACCGTCAGTGGCGTGACCGCAGGGCTTGCGGCAACGGATCGACGCCTGGTGCCGTACGGCGCGCTGACCGCGACGTTTCACACCGGATTAGGCTGCTTGCTCGGGCCTTCGCTGCTGTATTTCATCGTTCGCGGGATTTTGGGATAAGAAGCCCAGTTTTTGCGGATATGGAAAAATACGTGTGCGTGCTGCATTCACTGTGGGAGCGTATTTATTCGCGCAGAATGTTTTTCAGTCGATGTAAGTGGGTCGGCTGTACCGGCCTCTCGCGAATGAATTCGCCCCCACAGGTCGAACCGCGCATCGCACATGAGGCAGGGGCTAACCCTGCTCCAACCGATTCGAATACATCCGACACTCCGCCAGCAACGCCAGCAGATTCGGATCGCGCTCCCGCGCCTTGAGGAAGACCAGCCCGATATGCTGCAACATGCGATAACGCGCCTGCAGCGGTATCAGACGTACGCGGTTTTCGTACACGGCGGCGATCCGGCCGGGCAGCAGCGCATACCCCACCCCGGAGCTGACCATGCTCAGCAACGTGAAGATGTCGTTGACCTGCATCGCCACTTTCGGCTCGAACCCCGCTTGCTGAAACACACGCGCACCGTCGCGATGGGTGGCGAAACCCTGGGTCAGGGTGATGAACGTCGCCTCGCGCAGATCGCTCAGGTCCACCTCGCTCTGTCTCGCGAAGGGCGAGTCGGCGGGGGTAGCGAGGAAGATGTCGTCGGAAAACAGCGGCAGTTGCTCGCAATCCGGATCGTTGACGCTCTCGTTGAGTGACACCAGGATCGCGTCGACCTCCATGTTCTTCAGCTTGTAAAACAGGTCGATGTTCGAGCCCAGAATCAAGTCGATGTTCAGCTCGCTACGGCGGATCTTCAGGCCCATGATCAGTTGCGGCACGGTCTTGACCGTCAAGGAGTACAACGCGCCGAGTTTGAAACGCGCGGCAGAGAATCCGGCGGCGGCTCGGGTCTGCTCGACCGTGCTCAACACTTCCTGCACCAGTTTCTGTGCTCGTTCCTCCAGCACATAAGCGCTTTCCAGCGGCGTCAGATTGCGCCCCTCATGTTTGAACAGCGGGCAGCGCAACGCGTTTTCCAGTGAATGGATCGCTCGATGAACGCTGACGGTGCTGGTCTGCAAGTCCACTGCCGCGCGTGCCAGATTGCCGGTGCGCATGAATGCCAGAAAAATCTCCAGCTTCTTCAGGGTCAGTTCTTCGTCGATCTGCATCGTGTGTTTCCGCGGCGGATTTTTGTTATTCGAATGGCCGATTGTGCCGAACTCGAACAACGCTGGCTGCATTAAATTCTCATTAACCCTGACACACGCATTGCGCTTTCGGGTCATAAACTGGAGCCTTGTCGAATGTCGTGCAACTGAGAGAGGTTTTTGCGGATGTACTACGGAGAGAAATTCAACGCCTGGACCCACCTTGTGGGCGCGGTTCTGGCGGCCATCGGCGCAGTGTGGCTGGTGGTGATCGCCAGCCTGGCCGGTGATGTGTGGAAGATCGTCAGCGTGGCGGTGTATGGCGTGGCGCTGGTGATGCTCTATAGCGCCTCGACGGTTTATCACAGCGTGCGTGGCCGGGCGAAAGCGATCATGCAGAAGGTCGATCACTTTTCGATCTATCTGTTGATCGCGGGCAGCTACACGCCATTTTGCCTGGTGACCCTGCGCGGGCCTTGGGGCTGGACGCTGTTCGGGATCGTCTGGGGACTGGCGGTGATCGGCATTCTGCAAGAAATCAAACCGCGTTCAGAAGCCCGAGTGATGTCCATCGTGATCTACGCGGTGATGGGCTGGATCGTGCTGGTGGCAGTCAAGCCGCTGACGGCCGCCTTGGGAACCGCCGGGTTTACCTGGTTGGCACTGGGCGGGGTGTTGTACACGGTGGGGATTATCTTTTTTGCCTACGACAAGCGTTTCCGCCACTGGCACGGGATCTGGCATCTGTTCGTGATCGCCGGGAGTCTGCTGCATTTCGTGGCGATTACCTGGTACGTGCTGTAGCGCTGCCGCTTTTCTATAGGTCTATAGGAGCCGGCTTGCTGACGAATGCGGAGTGTCAGTCGACATTGACGCATCGGACCCACCGCGTTCGCCAGCAAGCCGGCTCCTACAGAGTGATCTGCACATTCATGCGCTCCTTCAGTGCATGTAGGTCTTACATTCACTGATCACTTTCTGCTCATCCCACAGCCTGTATGTGCTAGCGCCGTCGCACCAAAGCTGAATACTTTCGCACCTGATTGAAGCATTTAATTCATTTGTTTTATTTGTTGAATTATTTGATTCGTCATCATAGTCTGAGCCTCGAAACGCCTGCTCAAGTGGTGAGGCGGCCTTCTTGGACTGACTGATTAATCGGGGAGCAAGACATGAATGTGAAAGTACTCTTGAGCATGGCCGTGGCGACCGCATTTTCCGCTTCCACTTGGGCTGCGGACTGGACCGTCGGCGCCAACGTCGGCAACGTCCCCTGGGAATTTCAGGATGCGAAGGGCGATATCGTAGGCTTTGAAGTCGATGTCGTGAAGGAAGTCGCCAAGCGCGCCGGCAAGACGGTCGAATTCGTCAACATCCCATTCAATGGCCTGTTCAGCGCGGTGCAGTCCAAACGCGCGGACATCGCCATTTCTTCGATCACCATCACCCCGAAACGCCTTGAATCGGTCGGCTTCGCCCAACCGTACTACGACAGTGACCAATCGCTGTCGGTGCTGGCCAAGTCCGACATCACGGACCTCAAGGACATGGATGGCAAGATCGTTGGGGTCGACACCGGCTCAACGGGCGATATGTGGGTGAATGCCCATCAGGCCGAGTACAAGTTCAAGGAAGTCTCACGTTACGAAGGTCTGTCTCCTGCGATGCTCGATCTCGCGTCCGGCCGCATGGATGGTTACATCAGCGATATTCCTGCGGTGCTGTACTACATCAAGGACAAGCCACAGTACAAAGTGGTCGCGCGCATTCCCACAGGCGAAAAATATTCGCTGATGCATGCCAAGGGCTGGGCGTCCGCCGGTCAGGTCAACGACATCATCTCCACCATGAAGAAGGAAGGCGTGATCGCCGACCTGCACAAGAAATGGTTCGGCGCTGACGCAGACCCTGAGTCGAGCACCGTCAAAGTGGTCGATGTGCTCAAGTAACGTCTGATCTTCAACGTCCGCGCCAGCCGCTGCCCGACACCAAGGAATCGCAATGGAGTTGTTAGAGACTTTCTTTAACTGGAGCGTCTTCGTCGATGCGCTGCCACTGATGCTGCGCGGCCTTGGCGTGACAGTGATGCTGGGCGTGATCAGCATCATTCTCGGCCTGGTTGGCGGCTTGTTGCTGGCCATGCTGCGCCTCTATGCCTACGCGCCCATTCGTGCGCTGGCGCGGGTTTACATCGATGTGCTGCGTTCGATCCCGCTGCTGGTTCTCTTGGTACTGATCTATTACGCGTTGCCCTTCGTGGGCATTCGGCTGTCGTCGTTTGCCGCGGCCACGGCAGCGCTGTCATTGGTGTCCTGCGCCTATTCGGCGGAAATCTTTCGTTCAGGCATCGAAGCCATCCCGCGAGGGCAGTTCGAAGCGTCGGCATCCCAGGGCATGAGCTTCTTCAACACCATGCGCGACATCATCCTGCCCCAGGCCATGCGCATTGTGATGCCACCGATGACCAGCAACTGCATCAACGTCATGAAAGACACTGCCCTGGCATCGGTGGTGGCAATGCCCGATCTGCTCAAACAAGCCACGCAAGCCCAAGCGCTGGCGGCCAACCCCACGCCGCTGGTAGGCGCGGCGGTCATGTATCTGCTGCTGTTGTTGCCGCTGGTGCAACTGGTGAGCTGGAACGAGCGGCGCAGCGGCGCAGGGAGGAAAAGCGCATGAGCACCGTCATTGAGATCGAACGCCTCGACAAGTTCTATGGGCCGTTTCAGGCGCTGACCGACATCAACCTGACGGTCGATCAGGGCGAAGTGGTGGTGATTCTGGGGCCGTCTGGCTCGGGCAAGTCGACACTGATCCGCTGCATCAACCTGCTTGAGGAATACCAGCAGGGTGACATCCGCGTGGCCAGTCAGCGCGTCGAAAATGGACCGAAACTGGCGAACATTCGCTGCGAAGTTGGCATGGTCTTTCAGAATTTCAATCTGTATCCGCACCTGACCGTGCTCGCCAACGTGGCGTTGGCGCCGGTGCGCGTGCGAGGCATGTCGCGCCGGGATGCCAACGAGCGTGCACGACTGTTGTTGGAAAAGGTCGGCATGGGCGCCCACGCCGCCAAATACCCCGGCCAGTTGTCGGGCGGTCAACAGCAGCGGGTTGCCATCGCGCGCACCATGGCGATGGAGCCTCGGGTGATTCTGTTCGACGAACCCACCTCGGCGCTTGATCCAGAGATGGTCGGCGAAGTACTGGACGTCATGCAGAACCTTGCTCGCTCCGGCGTGACCATGGTTGTGGTCACCCACGAAATGGGCTTTGCGCGCAAGGTCGCCGATCGGGTGATCTTCATGGAAAACGGCCGAATCATCGAACAGAACAATCCGCACGATTTCTTCACGGCCCCGCAAGAGCCGAGAACGCGCGCGTTTTTGCAGGCCATCCTGCATCACTGATCAGACCTTGGAGAACACTCCCTTGAATGCCTTGGACATCGATTACGTACGCAGCCAATTTCCCGCGCTGAGCAGCGGTTATGCCTATCTGGACAACGCAGGCGGTTCTGCCGTGCTCAAACCGGTAGCCGACCGGATCACTGATTATCTGCTCAACAGCGCGGTGCAACTGGGCGCGTCCTACAGCGAGTCTGTGGACGCCGGGGCGCGAGTGATGGCCGCGCGTGAATCAGTGGCGCAGCTGATCAATGCCCGCTACCCGGAAGAGTGCGTGATGGGCGGCTCGACCACGCACCTACTGCAAATCCTCTGCCGCGCGATTGCGCCATCGATTCAGCCGGGGGATGAAATCGTCGTCACCAACTGCGACCACGAAGCCAATATCGGTCCGTGGGTGCGGCTCTGCGAAGAGCGCGGCGCGACCCTGCGCGTGTGGGAAGTCAGCCCGCAAAGCATGGAGTTGGAGTTGGCCGACCTCGATGGGTTGCTCAATGGAAAGACCTGCTACGTTTCCATGACCCACGCCTCGAACATTCTGGGTAGCGTCAACCCCGTGGCCGAAATCGCGCAAAAGGTCCATGCGGTGGGTGCCAAGTTGTGCGTCGATGCCGTGGCCTATGCGCCACATCGCCTGGTCGATGTGCAAGCCAGTGGCGCTGATTACTACGTGTTCAGCTTCTACAAGACCTTCGGCCCGCACTTCGCGGTGCTGTGGGGCAAACGCGAGGCATTGTTGGAGCTACCAAGCCTGAACCACTTTTTCATCGGTCAGGAGGTCATTCCCTACAAGCTGCAGCCGGGCAATCTCAACTACGAGCTGTCCTATGGCTGTATCGGCATCAGCGACTACCTGATCGAAATTGGCCGACGCCTCGGCGCCAGCGGCACCCAACGCGAGTTGATGCAGGCGGCGTTCGATGCGTTCGAAGTGCAGGAAGATCTGCTGGCCGAGACCTTGCTTGCATTCCTGCGGGAAACACCTGGCGTACGCATCATCGGTAAATCCTGCGTGAGCCATGGCGACCGTGTGCCGACCATCAGCTTCATCGTCGAGGGCGTTCAGTCCGAAGCCATCGTGCGTCGCGTCGATGACCATCGCATGGGTATCCGCTTTGGTGACTTCTATGCCCGCAGGCTGATCGAACAGCTTGGGCTGACCCCTTACGGCGGCGTGGTTCGTGTATCGATTGCCCACTACAACAGCGTCGATGAGTTGAATCGTCTGGTTCAGCACCTGGGCGAGGCGATCACTGAACTGCGTCCATCCTGACTTTTATCGAGCGACTTTATGCCTGTACCTCAAACCCTCGCCGAGCTGCGTTCAGCCATCGTCGAACATCAGGAGCGGCTGACGGCCCGGCAGCGTGATGCGGCGCATTACCTGACCGAGCACCCGCACGACGTTGCGCTTAACACCGTGGCCGCGCTGGCGAAGATTTCCGGGATCCCCTCTTCGGCATTCATTCGGCTGGCGCAAGGCCTGGGATTCGGTGGATTCAGCGACCTGCAGAAACTGTTCAAACAGCCTTTGCAGCAGGCCGGACAGGGCAGCTTCAAGGAGCGTATTCGTCACTATCGCGGCGAGCAGTTGCTGGACGATCCGACGGATGTCGGCGCCATGCTTACCGCGTTCAGTCGGGCCAACATCGTCTCGCTGGAGCATTTGGCCGAAGGCGAACAGGTCGAGGCCATCGAGAAGGCCATCGAACTGCTGCAGCAGGCGCGCACGACGTTCGTGGTCGGTATGCGCCGCTCGTTTCCGATGGCTTCCTACCTCAGCTATGCCCTCAGTCGTGTAGGGCGTCGTGCCGTGCACATCAGCGGCCTGGGCGGCAGCTTGCGTGAACAGGTCGGCGCATTGCACGGCGATGACGTGCTGGTGGCGGTGAGTTTTCCGCCATACGCGCAGGAAACCATCGATGCGTGCCAGCAGGCGGTCGCTGCCGGGACGCCGATCGTGGCAATTACCGACAGCATTCTCAGCCCTGTCGGGCAGAAGGCATCGGTAATGATCGAGGTTAACGACGCCGAACTCCTGGGTTTTCGTTCGCTGACCGCCGCGTTCTGCATTGCCCAGACGCTGGCGATGGGCCTGGCATTTCGCGACGGCCAGAACCTCGACGGCCCTGATCACGATGCCCTGAAAAATATCGACTGCTGAGGCGTCGCCTGGCGGTTTTTGCCGAATGTTCTGACGTTGCAGGAGACTGGTTCCATGGCTTTACCTCTTCGAGATCTGGTCGGCTACGGCCGGCAGCGCCCGCAAGGCACTTGGCCAAACGGCGCGCGACTGGCCATCAACTTCGTCATCAACTACGAGGAGGGTTCGGAGCGCTCGCTGGCGATGGGCGACCCCGATCAGGAAAGCATGACCGAATGGGGCAGCTATCAGTTTCCCGATGGCGTGCGCAATCTGGCGATGGAGTCGATGTACGAATACGGCGCCCGGGTCGGTATCTGGCGCATTCTCGACATCCTGCAACAGGCCAACGTCCCGGCGACCTTCCATGCCTGCGCGGTGGCCTTCGAGCAGAACCCGGATGTCGCCAGAGCAGCGGTTGAACTGGGCCATGAGATTTGCAGCCACGGCTATCGCTGGGAAGAGGTGTTCCGTCTGAGCGAGGCCGAAGAGCGCGAGCACATTCGTCTGGCGATCGAGTCTTTCGAGCGCACCTGCGGCAAGCGCCCGGTGGGATGGTACTGCCGTTACGGCGCCAGCGTGCACACGCGGCGGTTGGTGGCCGAGGAGGGCGGCTTTCTGTATGACTCCGACGCCTACAACGACGACGTGCCGTATTTCGTCGATGTCGAGGGCAAGCAACATCTGGTCGTGCCCTATACCAGCGACGTTAACGACTTCCGTTACTGGAATTCGCCGGGGTTGTCCCAGGCTTCGGATTTTCTCGAATACATGAAAGAGAGTTTCGACGTTTTGTATGAAGAGGCTGCCGACGGCTTGCGCATGATGTCGATCGGGCTGCACCCACGCATGGTCGGGCGTCCCGGCCGGGTGCGTGCTATCAAACGCTTCATTGAGTATGCCCAGAGCCACGGCGGCGTCTGGTTCACCACCCGCGAAGAAATCGCCAGGGCCTGGCTGACCCGCGTCTGAGGGAGAGCACGACATGCAGGCTTTCGACCTGATCATCCGCAACGCCAATGTGGTGACTGCCGCGGACAGTTTTTTGTGCGATATCGGCGTGCAGGACGGCCGCATCACCGCGCTCGGTCTGGGTTTGCAGGGCGCGGCGCGAGAAGTCGATGCGCTGGGCCGCAGCGTGACGCCGGGCGGCGTCGACAGCCACGTTCACCTCGATCAGCCGACCGGCGATGGTTCAGTGATGGCCGACGATTTTGAAAGTGGAACACGCTCTGCGGCCTGCGGCGGGACGACAACGGTGATTCCGTTTGCCTGCCAGCAAAAGGGACAAAGCCTGCGCGCCGCGGTGGAGGACTATCACCGCCGCGCCGAAGGCCGTGCGCTGATCGATTACGCGTTTCACCTGATCGTCACCGATCCCACTGAAGACGTTCTGCGCCGCGAACTACCGGAGCTGATCGCAGAGGGCTACACCTCGTTCAAGATCTACATGACTTACGACGCGCTGAAACTCAATGATCGGCAGATCCTGGAAACCCTTTCGGTGGCCCGTGCCGAAGGCGCGATGGTGATGTTGCACGCCGAGAACAGCGACTGCATTGCCTGGCTCACCGAGCGGTTATTGGCTGCCGGTCACAGCGCGCCGCGTTATCACGCCACGTCACGACCGATGCTGGTCGAGCGAGAAGCCACCCATCGCGCGATTGCGCTGGCCGAGCTGATCGATGTGCCGATTCTCATCGTGCATGTGTCGGGTCGCGAAGCCATCGAGCAAATTCGCTGGGCGCAGAGTCATGGCCTGAAGGTCTATGGCGAAACCTGTCCGCAGTACCTGTTTCTGACGGCGGATTCGCTGGGCTGCGATGACAGTTTTGAAGGCGCGAAATGCATTTGCAGTCCGCCTCCCAGAGACGCCGGGAATCAGCAGGTGATCTGGGACGGCCTGCAGAATGGCTCGTTCGAGGTGTTTTCATCGGATCACGCGCCGTTTCGTTACGCAGGCTCGGACGGCAAGCGCGCCCATGGCGCGGATGCGCCGTTTTCCGAGGTCGCCAACGGCATTCCCGGGATCGAGACGCGCATGGCGTTGTTGTGGTCCGAGGGCGTCTGCAAGGGACGAATCAGCCCGCAGGAGTTTGTCGCGCTGACCGCTACCAATGCCGCGCGGCTGTACGGTTTGTACCCGCGCAAAGGCAGCATCGCTATTGGCGCCGACGCGGATCTGGTGATCTGGGATGAAGGCCTGGACTTCGAGCTGACCAACGAGCGGCTGCACCACAACGTGGACTACACCCCCTATCAGGGCATGCGTTTGAGTGCCTGGCCCGCGATGACTTTCGCACGCGGGGAACCGGTCTGGGATGGCAGCGCGCTGGGTGCGCCGGGCAGGGGTGAGTTTCTGCCCTGCGCTCGGCCTGAACCGGCGAAGGCACGGCGGAGGCAGTCGGAATTGCCGGAATGAATGCCGGGATTCAAACGCATTGACCGGCCGACGGGGATTGTCAACGCGGGCCTGACTGTAGGAGTCGCTTGCTGACGACGCGAGTACCAGTCGCCATTGATGTGTCTGATAGACCGCGTTCGCCAGCAGGCCGGCTCCCGCAAGATGTGTAGTGTGCGGCCACAAAACCTGTGCGAGCGAATTCATTCGCGAATCGATAGTTCAGGCGCTACATCCTCATCGGATGTAGCGCTCTCTCGCGAATGAATTCGCTCCCACAGGATGATTTGCGTCACCTGGGACTAAAAATCGCCCCACAACTGCTGCGCGACACTAAGCGCCACGACCGGTGCGGTTTCTGTGCGCAGCACGCGCGGGCCGAGGCGGGCGGCATGGAAGCCTGCGTCCTGCGCTTGATCCACCTCGGCATCATTCAAACCGCCTTCCGGGCCGATGAGAAACGCCAGGGTCGCCGGCTTTTCATGGCTGACCAGCGGCTCGGCCACCGGATGCAGTACCAGTTTCAGATCCGCTTCGGTGTGTTTCAGCCAGTCGCTGAGCGTCACCGGCGGGTTGACCACTGGCACCACGGAACGGCCGCATTGCTCGCAGGCGCTGATCGCGATCTGTTGCCAATGGCCCTGGCGTTTTTCCGCTCGCTCGTCTTTAAGGCGCACTTCGCAACGCTCGCTGACGATAGGGGTGATTTGCGTTACGCCCAGCTCGGTGGCCTTCTGAATCGCCCAATCCATGCGCTCGCCACGGGACAAACCCTGGCCCAGATGGATCTGCAGCGATGATTCGGTCAAGCCCGGAAAGCTTTCGGTCACCTGAACACGTACCCGCTTCTTGCCGACTTCCACCAATGTGGCGCGGAACTCCATGCCTGAGCCGTCGAACAACTGCACCGCATCGCCCTCGGCCATGCGCAACACCCGCCCGATGTAATGCGCCTGGGCTTCGGGCAGTTCGTGTTCGCCAATGCTCAGGTTGGCGTCGATGAAAAAGCGGGAGAGTCTCATGGTTGTTTCTCTGTGAATTCTTCAGTTGCGGCATTCGCACTGTGGGAGCGAATTCATTCGCGATAGGGCTGGACGGCCGACACATCTCTATCGGACTTACCATTGTTCGCGAATGAATTCGCTCCCACAGGTTGGTTTGCTATCTCAATCAACCCGGATCGCGAAAATCCGGATGGAAGTTTTCTCTCACTGCCACGCTGACGCTGCTGCGCGTTGCGATGTCGATGCCCTCGCTGGCCACTTCCGCCAAGAAGTCGATCTGCTCGGGCGTAATGACGTACGGCGGCAGGAAGTACACCACGCTGCCCAGCGGTCGCAGCAGCGCGCCGCGGGTCAGGGCGTGTTCGAAAACCTTCAGGCCACGACGTTCCTGCCAGGGGTAAGCCGTTTTGCTGGCCTTGTCCTGCACCATCTCGATGGCAAGAGCCATACCGGTCTGACGGACTTCGGCGACGTTCGGGTGATCGACCAGATGCGCCGTCGCGGTTTTCATGCGCTGGGCCAGGGCCTTGTTGTTCTCGATGACGTTGTCCTGCTCGAAGATATCCAGCGTCGCCAGGGCTGCCGCGCAGGCCAGCGGGTTGCCGGTGTAGCTGTGCGAATGCAGGAAGGCGCGCAGTGTCGGGTAGTCGTCATAGAAAGCATCGTAGACGTCATCTGTGGTGAGGCACGCCGCCAGCGGCAGATAACCGCCAGTCAGCGCTTTGGACAGACACAGAAAGTCCGGGCGGATGCCGGCTTGTTCGCAGGCGAACATCGTTCCCGTGCGACCGAAACCGACGGCGATTTCATCGTGAATCAAATGCACGCCATAACGATCGCAAGCCTCGCGCAGCAGCTTGAGGTAGATAGGGTCATACATGCGCATGCCGCCCGCGCCCTGAATCAGCGGCTCAATGATCACTGCCGCGACTGTGTCGTGGTTCTCGGCCAGGGTCTGCTCCATCACCGCGAACATCGTGCGGGTGTGCTCCTCCCAGCTCACGCCTTCGGGGCGGTGGTAACAGTCAGGGCTTGGCACCTTTATGGTGTCCAGCAGCAGCGCCTTGTAGGTTTCGGTGAAGAGCGGCACATCGCCGACCGACATCGCCGCCACCGTTTCGCCGTGATAACTGTTGGTCAGCGTGACGTAGCGTTTCTTGTTCGGCTTGTCGCGATTGAGCCAGTAGTGAAAGCTCATTTTCAACGCGACTTCGATGCACGAAGAACCGTTATCGGCATAGAAACAGCGGGTCAGGCCTTCCGGGGTCATCGCCACCAGACGTTCCGACAGCTCGATTACCGGTTGATGACTGAAGCCGGCCAGAATCACGTGCTCCAGCTGATCGACCTGATCCTTGATGCGCTGATTGATGCGCGGATTGGCGTGGCCGAAAACGTTGACCCACCAAGAGCTGACAGCGTCGAGATAACGCTTGCCTTCGAAGTCCTCCAGCCACACCCCTTCACCGCGCTTGATCGGTATCAGAGGCAGGTTTTCGTGATCTTTCATCTGGGTGCAGGGGTGCCACAGGACTTTGAGGTCGCGCTGCATCCAGTCGTTATTAAGGCCCATCGGTAATCTCCAGCTAACGGCTCGCGCAAGGCGAGGGCGAAACAATCGCGCAAGCCTATGCAATGCATGGCAGCGGGACAACCTTTAGCGCATGACTGGCGCCAGAAATAAGCCCGACGGACATTGCTGGCGGGCGTATCACGGCTGGCGTATCCTTCGCGCTCTTCGAAGAATCGGACAATAAAATCCGACAATTCCCTCGTTTAATCCGGAGTTTGCTGAATGCTTTCTGGTTGGCTGCGCGCCTGTGCGCTGGTGATGGTTGGGCTGGTCAGCGCTTCGGCGCTCGCTGTGGATAAACCGCATACGGCGATCGTCGTTGGTGGTGGCCTGGCGGGTCTGACGGCGGCTTATGAGCTGCAAAACAAGGGCTGGCAAGTCACCTTGCTGGAAGCCAAACCTGCTGTCGGCGGCCGTTCGGGCCTGGCAGGTGGCGAGTGGATCGGCAATGCCAAGGCGCAGCCAGTGCTCAATCAGTACCTGGATCGCTTCAAGCTCAAAGCCGTTCCTGCCCCGGAATTCGTGCGCACTCCCGGCTATCTGATCGAGGGCGAGTATTTCTCTGCTGCGGATCTGGCCACCAAACAACCTGCAACCGCCGAAGCGATCAAGCGCTATGAAGCGGCGCTGGATGACATGGCCCGTTCGATCACCGATCCGGAAAACCCGGCGGCCAACAGCACTTTGTTCGCGCTGGACCAGATCAACGTCGCCAACTGGCTGGATCGTCTGGCCTTGCCGCCGACCGCGCGACAGCTGATCAATCAGCAGATTCGCACCCGTTATGACGAGCCTTCGCGCCTGTCGTTGCTGTATCTGGCTCAGCAGTCTCGCGTGAATCGCGATATCGACGACCGTGATCGTCGTGCTGCACGCCTGCCGGGTGGCAGCGCAGTGTTGGCCGAGGAATTCGTCAAACAGTTGAAAGTGATCAAGACCAACTCACCGGTATCGGCCATCAATCAGGACAAGGATGGCGTGACCGTCAAGGTCGGCTCGGTGGGTTATGAAGCCGAGTACGTGGTCCTCGCCGTGCCGCTGCGCGCGCTGAGCAGGATTCAACTGACCCCGGCGCTGGACGCGCAGCATCAGGGCGCGATCAAGAGCACCAACTATGGTTGGCATGACCAGATCATGCTCAAGTTCAAGACGCCGGTCTGGGACAGCAAGGCGCGCATGTCCGGTGAGATCTACAGCAACACCGGATTGGGCATGCTCTGGATCGAGCCTGCGTTGAAAGGCGGTGCCAATGCCGTGATCAACCTGTCGGGCGACAACGCACGGATCATGCAGGCGTTTGGCGACAAACAGCTGGTGGACCAAGTGCTGATTCGTCTGCACGCTTTCTATCCGCAGGCTCGCGGTGCGTTTACCGGTTATGAAATCCGTCGCTCCAGTGTCGATCCTTCAACCGGCGGGGCGTATCTGGCGTTCGGTCCGGGCCAGATCAGCAAATACTGGCGCTTGTGGGAAAAGCCGCTGCAGCGTGTCGCCTTTGCTGGAGAACACACCGACAGCCTGTACCCTGGCACGCTCGAAGGAGCATTGCGCACGGGTCAGCGCGCGGCAGGCCAAGTGCAGGATCTGGCAGCGGGTAAATCGTTCGAGCCTGTGAAGGTTGCGCCACCGAAAGCGCCTGAACCTGCCAAAGAAAGTGGCGGCGGTATCGGCGGCTTCTTCTCCAACATGTTCGGCGGCTCCAAGCCAGAACCCAAACCGGTCGAGAAGGCACCGGAGCCAGCCCCTGCACCGGCTCCAGCGCCTGCGCCTGTTACGCCACCGCCTGCTCCGGTGGTCGAACCTGCCAAGCCCGCGGTGGAACCTGCGAAGAGGGCGCCAGCGAAAAAAGAACCGGTCAAGAAAGAGCCCGCTAAAAAGGCTCCGGCCAAACCGGCAGCCACACACAAGGCGCCTGCCAAAGCCGATGCAGCGAAGAAAGCCCCGGCCAAGCCGGCAAGCGATAAGGCTGCAACCCCAGCGGCCGATGGTAAGAACTGATACTGAGCTGCTGAAATGAAAAGGCGCGGTTAATACCGCGCTTTTTTTTCGTCTGGTGAATAACGGCGGGGGCTTGGGTGTTCCACAACCTGTGGGAGTGAATTTATTCGTGATTGGCCGGTACATCCGCTAGATCTTTATCGGCTGTACTGCTGCATCACGAATGAATTCGCTCCTACGGTGAATTGTTAGGCCCAGACCCCGCATAACGTTGCGTTAATCCACTGTGAAGAAAAATATGACAGAAAATTTCTATCGTATTTTCTGATATTTCAAAGCGAAATTTTGCGCTTTCTTTCGATAGGTAAACCGATAGTCTTTCGCTCAGCTTCTACAGGGAAATCAATCATGCAGTTACGCAACTCTTCTTCTCGATACGGCTGGGTCAGCATCGTTTTGCATTGGGGCGTCGCGCTGACTGTGTTCGGAATGTTCGCCCTGGGTTTGTGGATGGTCGGCCTCGGCTATTACGACAGCTGGCGCAAGGCCGGTCCTGATCTGCACAAGAGCGTCGGTATCGTGCTGTTTCTCCTCATGCTGATCCGTGTGGTCTGGCGCTTCGTCAGCCCACCGCCGCCATCTCCGGTCGGTCACAGCCGTTTCGTGCGGCTCGCCGCCAAATGGGGACACGCGTTTCTCTATCTGGATCTGTTTCTGGTGATGTTCGCCGGCTACCTGATTTCCACCGCTGAAGGCGTCGGGATACCGGTGTTTGGACTATTCGAAGTGCCAGCGCTGATCAGCGGACTGCCCGACCAGGCGGACGTTGCCGGTGAAGTGCACCTGTACCTGGCCTGGATTCTGGTGATTTTCTCCGTACTCCACGGACTGGCTGCCCTGAAGCATCACTTCATCGATCGTGATGCAACGTTTATTCGTATGCTTGGCCGCAAGGCCTGATGCTCAATTCAACTCAAACAGGAAGACGACGTATGTTGAAAAAGACCCTTGCTGCACTGGCTCTCGGTACTGCGCTGCTGTCGGCCGGTCAGGCCATGGCTGCTGACTACACCATCGACAAGGAAGGCCAGCACGCCTTCATCAACTTCAAGATCAGCCACCTGGGCTACAGCTTCATTTACGGCACGTTCAAGGACTGGAGCGGTACGTTCAGCTTCGACGCCGCTAAGCCTGAAGACAGCAAGATCAGCATCGATGTGAAAACCGCCAGCGTTGATACCAACCACGCCGAGCGTAACAAGCACATCAGCAGCAAGGACTTCCTGGACGTCGTGACCTATCCTGACGCCAAGTTCGTTTCCACCAAGATCACCAACGTTGGCAAGAATGCCGATGGCAAGACCACCGCTGACGTGATCGGCGACCTGACACTGCACGGCGTGACCAAGCCGGTTACCGTCAAGACCACCTTCCTGGGTGAAGGCAACGATCCGTGGGGCGGCTACCGCGCAGGCTTTGAAGGCACCACTACCATCAAACGCTCTGATTTCGGCAAGATGATGGACCTGGGTCCACAGTCCGACACCATGACCCTGGACATCACGTTCGAAGGCGTCAAAGCCAGGTAAGACGGGCTGCTACTAAAACGCCGACCTCAGGGTCGGCGTTTTTGTTGGAGGCTTCACTGGGCCATCGTAGGAGTGGCTTGCTGGCGAACGTGGTGTGTCAGCTGGCATTTATGTACCTGACACACAGCCTTCGCC
>NZ_JBOICF010000035.1:0-6877 GCF_050739935.1 Pseudomonas sp.
GCGATATATCGGTCAAAATCTACAGTACCTGACACAGCCGGTTCGCCAGCAAGCCGGCTCCTACAGAGGCAGGCGGCGGCTGGAAGAACGAGATCGCCAATAGAGTATCTACAGAGTGGTTTCGCAAGCTCGCTACTGTTACCCCGAAAACGACGCAACCAGCTTCCCAATTTCAGCCATCACCCCATTGATCTGCTCGCCGTTGGCTTTGGCATCGGTGTAGTAAACCGTAACGATCAGTGGCGGGCGGTTGGGAGGCCAAATGACGGCGACGTCGTTGCTGGCGTTATTGGCGCCTGATCCGGTCTTGTCCCCTACCCGCCAGCCTGCCGGCAGCCCGGCACGCAGTTTGTGGTCGCCGGTCTTGTTGCTGACCAGCCAGGCGATCAGCTGATCCCGGGAGGCACCCGACAACACATCACCCAGCACCAAAGTGCGCAGGGTCTGCAGCATCGCAACGGGGGTCGTGGTGTCCTGCAGATCACCGGGGAGGTTTTCGTTAAGATCGGGTTCGCGACGGTCCAGACGAGTGACATTGTCCCCCGTCGAGCGCAGCCACTGAGTCAAACCCTTCGGGCCTCCGAAACTGTCCAGCAACAGGTTGGCTGCAGTGTTGTCGCTGAGTGTAATCGCCGCTTCGCAGATTGAGCCAACACTTAGCCCACCCTCGCCCGTGTGTTTTTCCGTGATCGGCGAATACGTAACCAACTGCTCCTTGCCATAGACGATCAAGCGGGAGAGGTCCTCTTCCTTGCGATCGACCCGGGCCAGAACATGGGCGGCGGCAAAGGCCTTGAAGGTGCTGCACAGGGCGAAACGCTCATCACCGCGATGGCTGATCAGACGCTGACTGCCCGTGTCGAGCATGGCGACGCCCAGGCGCCCGCCGTGGCGAAGTTCAAGTTCAGCCAGTCGTTGCTCGATGGGGGTGTTGGAGGGACTGCCAGAGTCGGCAGCCAGCGGTCGGAGGGTCCACAGCGCAGGGATCGTCATGAGCGAAGCGCCGATCAGGGTTCTGCGTGTAATCAAAATACACTTCCTTGTCGTGGCAGTTGAACAACATGCGCCGGAACCAACCGCCTGCCACGGCGGTTGCTATCCAACGGCGATCAATCGAATCAGGCAGGCACGCCCAGAATGATGTGCGAGGCCTTGATCACGGCAGTCGCACTGACGCCTGGCGTCAGACCCAGTTCGGTCACCGCTTCGCGAGTCACGATGGAGTAGACCTCAGTGCCCCCGGTGAGCGTGATGATCACTTCGGCGTTGACCGCGCCATCGCTGACGCGCGTGACTTTGCCTTCCAGGCAGTTGCGTGCCGAGAGGCGGAAACCACTGGAGTCAGTCATGAGCATGACCCACGGCGCCTTGATCAATGCCACCGCCTCTTTGCCGACCGCCAGGCCCAGGCTCTTGACGCTTTGCAGGGTGACCACAGCCACCAGCTCTTCGCCGCCCGGCAGGGTCAGCACGACTTCGGCGTTGACCGCGCCTTCCTGGATCTGTTTGACGACGCCTTTGAAGACGTTGCGAGCGCTGACTTTCATGTCATTTGACCTTATATGTGAGGGTTAAACTGCCGCACATCATCCGGTCTGATGCCACCTCATTTCAACCACTTCCCGCCTTCATGCGTCTGGATATCGACACCGGCAATCATCGGTGACGACTGAACGTGGAGACCGAACGCACCCAGGTGATCAGACGCAGAGTCGCCGGGTTGTCATGCTCCTCATGATTGGCCGCCAGTTCTCCGGCCAGTGAGGCCAAAGATTGCGGCAACAGCCAGGACACCTCTTGCTCGGTGGCATGGCACAGATTGGGATCGTCTTCTTTCTCGAACGCTGGCCATTCACTCATCGCAGTGACTCCCGTAAAAACATGTCCATCACACGCACGGATGTTTACAGATCGAGCACCAACGGCCCTGAGGCCGGGACTGCGCAGCAGATCAGCACTTGGTCGGCCGCCGGCATTTCGGCGGGCGGGACCGGGTAATGCACCTGGCCACTGATGAGCCGGGTCTTGCAGGTGCCGCATGAACCCCCACGACAGCTGTATTCGGGGGCCAGGCCGCGACTTTCGGCCAGTTCCAGCAAGGTGCCGCCGTCCGATTGCCAGCGTGCTTGCTTGGCAGATCGTTCGAACACCACCGGCACCGAAATCGTGGCAGCGGGCGGCTGTTGCACGGCGATCGGCTGCTGATCGCCTGTGCGTTTGAGCGTCGATGGGCCGAAGGTTTCCGCATGTATCCGCTCGTCACGGATGTGCATTGCCCTCAACTCGTCATACAGCCCCTGTGTGAAGCTCGCCGGCCCGCAGACATAAAAATCGAAGTCGTTGAACGGCAACAGCTTCTTGAGCAGATCCAGGTCAATGCGACCCGTAAGGTGAATGTCTTGGCCTGGGCGCGCCGGGCTCTCGGGCTGGCTCAGCAGGCGGACGGCCGTCAGTTGATTTCCGGCACTGGCAATCAGTGTGTCCAATTCTTCGCGAAAAGCCAGATCCACCAGACGACGTGCACTTTGAATGAACCAGGTTGGCCGCATGCGCCGTGTGCGTTTGCCTTGGTAGATCACCTCGCGCAGCATCGACAGCATGGGCGTGACGCCAATTCCGGCGCCGAGCAGCACCAGCGGTCGGCGCTCCTGAGTATCGACCACGAAACGACCCTGCGGCGCCCGCGCTTCGATCAGATCACCCACCTTGAGCTCGTCATGCAGGTGTCCCGAAACCAGCCCGTCGCGTTTGACGCTGATGCGAAAAAAGTCATCGGACGGCGCGCTCGACAGGCTGTAGGTGCGAATGATCGGTTTGGCCTGCCCTTTGACTGACAGACGCACTGGCAAATGCTGACCGGCCTTGAATCCAGGCAGGCCGGCGCCATCGGCAGGTTCGAACCAGAACGAGCGAATACCTGCGCTTTCGTCGGTGATCCGTGTCACTCGCAGCGGCCGCCACTGATCACTCAGGGCATCGGCCTGCAAGCGCGCGGCAGTCTGGTTCCAGTCGCCGGTCATCAGGCTGTTTGGCGAGAAACCCTGGAACTCCCAGCGCGAACGCAATGCCGAAGGACGTCGCACCACCGCTTCGACCTTGACCTGCCAGAGCCGCTCGGCACCCTGGAAAGCTGCGATTTCCGGACCTTCGAGAATCAGCGTGACGCTTCCCGCCACGTGCAGCAGATCCCCGGTAGTGAAATCGATGAACAGCAGACCGGCCTTCGGGTTGAGCAGGAAATTGCCTAGCGTATTGAAATGCAGATTTCCGGCGAAGTCTGGAATGGTCAGCACATCCCCTCGGACCCGGACAAATCCTGCCTGCCCGCCGCGATGGGACATGTCCACCGAACGGTGCGGCCGATCGCCTTTGAGATCCACGTAGCTGGCGACAAAAAAGGTGTCGGCAGCACGAATGGTCGCGACCGCAGCCTCGTCCAGCGCGTCCATGCGTTCGGCGGCTGGACGCTGATGAACCTTCGGCAACTCCACTTGCCTGAGTTCACGCAATTGAATGTACTGCGGGCAGTTGCCGAATGACTGCTCGACCACCACCGAGAAGCCCTGATCGCTGACCTGCCGGACACGCCCGTTGATACGGTTGCGCCGACGGGTGTGCAGGTCGATGCCCAACATGCCCACCGCCGTGCCCGGAGCGAATTGTTCACCGATAGGGTCATCAGCGTCAGGCAGCCTGGCGATATCCAGCCGCCGAGGGTCAGGTGAAGCGATGAAGCCGGCCTGCGCATCCAGCAAACTTGCCCACGGCCAGCCTTGCTCATCTACCGCGCCGATGAGCAGGTACGGCAGGTGCTCATAGAACTCGCGATGCTGCTCAGGCATGTAGTCGCGAATGACCTTCCTGCCCATGAAGTCCATGCGTTCGGCGACACCGGCGTGGAGCTGCAGCTGGATCTCGCCTGGGTGCCAGGGCGAGGGGGTTTCGGAGGGGATATCGTTCATGGTGCGGACTCCCGAAAGTGTAAGGACGCGGGGATTGCCGGTAACCGAAGGACAATCGCGGTCTCGGATCAAACCACCAGTCCAGCCTTCGTCGCGGGCATCGGCACGAAGCCTTCGAGCCCTTCGATGCGCGCCAGCCAGGCACGCACATTCGGGTAACCCTCCAGCGACACATTGCCCTCCGGCGCATGGGCGATGTAGCTGTAAGCGGCGACGTCGGCGATGGTGGCGTGGTTGGCTGCGAGGAATTGGCGGCCGGTCAGGTGCGTGTCCATCACTCGCAACACCGCATGGGCGCGGTCGATGGTGTCCCTGGGATCGAAGCCCGCACCGAATACGGTGATCAGGCGGGCGCGCGCCGGGCCGTTGTTGATTTGCCCCGAGGCTACCGATAACCAGCGTTGAACTTGCGCGGCACCATCGGCATCGGCGGGCAGCCATTTACCGGAGGCATCATAGGTTTTCGCCAGATAAACCAGAATCGCCGTCGAATCGGCGACGATCGTGCCGTTGTCATCAATGACCGGCACCTGGCCAAAGGCGTTGAGCGCCAAAAACTCTGCCGACTTCTGCGCACCGTTGGCCAGATCGACTAAGTGAATTTCCGATTCCAGCCCTAACAGCGACAACATCAACTGCGCACGATGGGAGTGGCCGGACGTCGGGAAGTGATACAGCTTGATGGCATTCATGGGATTGGCTCCTGAGGCTGTCGTGGATTCGAATCAGCGCGGGGGCGTTGTCGCCAACGGGTTTGCGTGCTGATGGGATGAATCATGGGGCACGACGCCGGCGAACAGAATCTTCACCAAAAGCAATCCAGCGTTTCAGAAATTGAAATTATAGGCCTGTCCAACAACCTCTCTACAGGCTCAGCATCGGATGCCGACGCAGTCGCGCAACCGCGAAGTCGACAAAACTGCGTACCCGCGCCGATGCGCGCAGCCCTTCGCGATAGACCAGATGCACCGGCAGCGGCGCCTGTCCGAACGCGTGCAGCACCGGTTGCAAGCGGCCCCGCGTCGAGATGTTGATGAATCTGGTAGCTCAGGCACGTAGTCAGCCCGGCGCCGCTGACAGCCGCATTGATCGCCGCGAGTTGAGTGGTGCAGCGCAGGGTCGGTTTCAACGCTGGGTTGCGGGTCACGCCCTGGACCCGAAACCGCCAGTCCAGGGTTCGGTTGTCGGCGCTGCAAACCACCAGTGAATGTGCAGACAACTCGCCGGGCGTCAGCGGTTCGCCGTGGCGCTGCAGATAATCCGGACTGGCGCAGATCATCTGGCGCACCGTGCCAATTTTGCGCGCAACCATGTATCCATCGGGCAGATCACCGATGAAGACCGCGACATCGACACCCTCTTCGTGCAGGTTGGGAAAGTGCTCCTGATAGGCGACGGACATCTGAATACCCGGCCAGGCGTCCAGGTAATCGAGGATAACGGGCATCAGCAACTGATCGCCGAACAGCACTGGCGTGACCAGCGTCAGCAATCCGCGCGGCTCAACATGCAGGCCGTTGGCCGACGCATCGGCCTCATTCGCCGCCCGCAGCAGACGCGCGCAATCGGCGGCGAACTGTCGACCTGGCTCGGTCAGGGTCACACCGCGGGTGCTGCGCTTTAACAGCCGCGTACCCAAACGCCGTTCCAGCGCAGCCAGCGCACGGCCCACCGTGGCTTCGGAAATGCCTAGCCGACGGGACGCAGCCGCCAGCCCGGCCCCGCTGGCCACGGCATCGAAGATCGTCATCTGCCGGTGGCGCTCCATCAATCCCGGCTCCGCCCGGCTGCCTTGATGGCAGGGTCTTGAGTCATGCGTTCGACGCAATAATCGATGAAGGTACGCACTTTGGCCGACATCTTGCGCTCGGCCTGGTGGCAGACATGCACCGGCAAGGGCGGCTCTTCGAAATCTTCCAGAATCAGCTTCAGTTCGCCATTCGCTACCTGACTTGCGACTTGATAGGACAAGATCCGCGTCACGCCCCAGCCCAGGGTCGCGGCAGTGATCGCTGCCTGATTGGCGGACACGGTCAATCGGGACAGCAGGTCCACCTGCAAGGGTTTGCCCGCTTCCATGAATTCCCAGCGCCGAACCAGAGTGCTGGCCGATGACACCACCAGACGATGCTGCTTCAGGTCGTTGGGATGCCGAGGATGCCCATGGGCGGCCAGATAGGCCGGCGACGCGCAGAGAACGCGCCGCACCTCGCCGACCTTTATTCCATGCTGGCTGCTGTCCATCAGATGGCCGATGCGCACCGCGACATCGATACCCTCCTCGACCATCTGCGTGACCCGGTCCAGCAACAGCGCGTTGATGCTGACGCCGGGATGTTGCTGCAGATAACCCACCACCAGCGGCATGACGAACAACTCGCCGAATAACAGCGATGCGGTGACCGTTAGTTGCCCGACCGGGGTGGTGATGCTGCCTCCTGCGGAATCTTCGGCTTCTTCGAGCTCACTGAGAATGCGCCGGCAGTCGCTGAGGTAACGCTGCCCGGCCTCGCTCAAGTGCACGCTGCGAGTGGTGCGAGACAGCAGCAGCGTGCCGATGCGCTTCTCCAGCGCCGCCACCGCGCGAGTGACGCTGGGCGCGGACATTTCCAGACGTCGGGCGGCGGTGGCGAAGCTGCGCTCTTCGCAGACCGCGACGAAGACCTGCATTTCCTGAAATCTGTCCATGGACGGGCTCGGCTGTACGGCGGTGTTTTGGATGGGATCGATGAGTGGGGCGATAGTAGCGTTTTGGGCTGGGGAACACGCAAGCCCTTTGCGGATCGGCTCGATTTCGACATTGGTTATCGGGGCGATGACCAATTCTGTAGGAGCCGGCTTGCTGGCGAACATGGCGGGTCAGATAACTCAGCTTCTGCTGACTCGCCGCGTTCGCCAGCAAGCCGGCTCCTACA
>NZ_JBOICF010000036.1:0-63563 GCF_050739935.1 Pseudomonas sp.
TTTGGCGTCAACTTCTTTCACAGTGCCTTTAACGATTGCGCCTTTGTCGTTCTCTTGAACGTACTCGGAGAACGGATCGCTTTCCAGTTGCTTGATACCCAGGGAGATGCGCTCGCGCTCTGGGTCAACCGACAGGATAACGGTGTCCAGCTCGTCGCCCTTCTTGAAACGACGAACAGCTTCTTCGCCAACTTCGTTCCAGGAGATGTCGGACAGGTGAACCAGACCGTCGATGCCGCCGTCCAGACCAATGAAGATACCGAAATCGGTGATCGACTTGATGGTGCCGGAGATTTTATCGCCCTTGTTGAACTGGCCAGAGAAATCTTCCCATGGGTTAGATTTGCACTGCTTGATGCCCAAGGAGATACGACGACGCTCTTCGTCGATGTCCAGAACCATAACTTCCACTTCGTCGCCGACTTGTACGACTTTCGAAGGGTGGATGTTCTTGTTGGTCCAGTCCATTTCGGAAACGTGTACCAGGCCTTCCACGCCTTCTTCCAGCTCTGCGAAGCAGCCGTAGTCGGTCAGGTTGGTAACGCGCGCGGTCACGCGAGTGCCTTCTGGGTAACGTGCCTTGATAGCAACCCATGGGTCTTCGCCCAGTTGCTTCAGGCCCAGGGATACACGATTGCGCTCGCGATCGTACTTCAGGACTTTTACATCGATCTCATCGCCAACGTTGACGATTTCCGAAGGATGCTTGATGCGCTTCCAGGCCATGTCGGTGATGTGCAGCAGGCCATCGACGCCACCCAGATCGACGAATGCGCCGTAATCGGTGAGGTTCTTGACGATACCTTTGACTTGCTGACCTTCCTGCAGGGATTCCAGCAGAGCTTCGCGCTCGGCGCTGTTCTCGGCTTCCAGGACGCTGCGACGGGAAACGACAACGTTGTTGCGCTTCTGGTCCAGCTTGATGACCTTGAATTCCAGCTCTTTGCCTTCCAGGTGCGTGGTGTCGCGCACTGGACGGACGTCAACCAGAGAACCTGGCAGGAACGCACGGATGCCGTTAACGTCGACAGTGAAGCCGCCTTTAACCTTACCGTTGATAACGCCCTTGACCACTTCTTCAGCTGCGAAAGCCGCTTCCAGAACGATCCAGCACTCAGCACGCTTGGCTTTTTCGCGGGACAGTTTGGTTTCGCCAAAGCCGTCTTCGACCGCGTCCAGCGCAACGTGAACTTCGTCGCCGATCTTGATGGTCAGCTCGCCAGCATCGTTGTGGAACTGTTCCAGCGGGATGAGGCCTTCAGACTTCAGACCAGCGTGTACGGTTACCCAACCAGCCTGATAATCGATATCGACGATGATAGCGGTGATGATCGAACCGGCCTGAAGGTTAAGGGTCTTTAGGCTTTCTTCGAAAAGTTCAGCAAAGCTTTCGCTCATTTTAATTCCTGTTGATAAGGGCGAAGAATACGCCCATCTGCCACGCTCCAGACAACGTGGGTTTCGTTCATATGAAAGAAAGCCTGCGGGACTATGACTGGTCTCCCACATGGCTTTCTGATCATCCGGCGAGATCGCGAAGTGCGACTTCACTCAGGATGCGTTCCAACACCTGCTCTATGGACAATTCGGTGGAATCCAGCTGGATGGCGTCATGCGCCGGTTTGAGCGGGGCTACCGCTCGCTGGGTGTCGCGCTCGTCGCGGACACGTATCTCATCTAGCAGACTCGACAGACTAACATCGTCCCCTTTCGCCTTCAACTGCAAATATCGGCGTCGGGCACGCTCCTCGGCACTGGCCGTCAGAAAAACCTTCAGCGGCGCGGCCGGAAACACTACGGTCCCCATGTCGCGGCCGTCTGCGACCAGCCCCGGAAACTCTTGAAACGCGCGTTGGCGCTGCAGCAATGCTTCACGCACCGCCGGCAAGGAAGCCACTTGCGAAGCACCACTGCCGATCTGCTCATTGCGAATCGCCAGCGTCACGTCTTCGCCTTCGAGAACGATGCGCTGACCGTGATCGCCGGTCGCAGCCTCGAATTGCACGTCCAGATGCGCAGCCAGAAGCTTGAGCGCTTCTTCATTGGTCAGGTCGACGCCATGATTGCGGGCAGCGAATGCCAGCAGACGATACAGCGCGCCAGAATCCAGCAGGCACCAACCCAGACGCTTGGCCAGCAAACCAGCTACTGTCCCTTTCCCGGAACCGCTTGGTCCGTCGATCGTAATGACCGGAGCTTGAGCTTTCACGATTGCCCCTCTTGCGCTACACGAATACCCACCTGGCTACACAGCGCCAGGAAATTTGGGAAAGAAGTCGCCACATTGGCGCAGTCCCGGATACGAATCGGGGCCGACGCACGCAACGACGCGATACTGAAAGCCATGGCAATGCGATGATCGCCATGGCCATCGACTTCGCCACCACCGATGCTGCCGCCCTCAATAATGAGACCATCGGCGGTCGGCTCAACCTTGATACCCAGGGCGGCCAGACCATCGGCCATGACCTGAATGCGATCGGATTCCTTTACACGTAATTCCTGTGCCCCGCGCAACACCGTACGCCCTTCGGCACACGCCGCTGCCACGAACAGTACCGGGAACTCGTCGATGGCCAACGGCACCAGCGCTTCGGGAATCTCGATACCCTTGAGTCTTGCATATCGAACGCGCAACTCGGCGACCGGTTCGCCACCTACTTCGCGCAGATTCTGCACGGAAATGTCTGCACCCATCAGTCGCAGGATGTCGATGACACCGGTGCGTGTCGGATTGACGCCGACATGTTCGAGCAGCAGTTCGGAACCGTCTGCGATCGACGCCGCCACTAGAAAGAAAGCCGCCGACGAGATGTCCGCCGGCACTTCGATGCGGCTGGCGGTGAGCTTCGCACCCGCTTCAACTGCAGCCGTCGCGTCGTTGCTCGATACCGGATAACCAAAGCCGCGCAACATGCGCTCGGTGTGATCGCGTGTCGGTGCAGGTTCGGTGACGGTCGTACGGCCTTCGGCATACAGGCCAGCCAGCAACAGACAGGATTTGACCTGGGCACTGGCCACCGGCATCACGTAGCGGATGCCACGAAGCGGGTTGCTACCGCGAATGGTCAGTGGTGGGCGACCTTCGGCCGCGGTCTCGATCACAGCGCCCATTTGTCGCAGAGGCTCGGCTACGCGCCCCATCGGGCGTTTGGACAAAGAAGCATCGCCCGTGAGCACACTGTCGAAAGTCTGCCCGGCCAGCAGACCGGAAAGCAGACGCATCGAGGTGCCTGAATTACCCAGGTAGATCGGACCCGGCGCGGGTTTGAGGCCGTGAAGGCCGACGCCGTGAATGGTCAGGCGACCATGATGCGGCCCTTCGATGACCACCCCCATGTCGCGGAATGCTTGCAGAGTCGCCAGCGCGTCCTCGCCTTCGAGGAAGCCTTCGACCTCCGTCGTGCCCTCGGCCAGCGAGCCGAGCATGATCGAGCGATGAGAAATGGATTTGTCACCCGGCACGCGAATCTGACCGCGCACGCTGCCACCTGGCTGAGCGACAAACGTCAGATCATCGGCAGCGACTTTATCAAAGTAGGCGCGCCGCGCGAGGATTTTGCCGAAATGCTCGCGGGCCACTCGGGCGCGGGTAAACACACCGAGGAGCTGATGGCCGTCGCCGGCATTTACCGCATCGCGCAACGCGTCGAGATCATGGCGGAAGGTATCCAGCGTACGCAGTACCGCTTCACGGTTGGCCAGAAAGATGTCATGCCACATCACCGGATCGCTGCCGGCAATGCGGGTGAAGTCGCGAAAGCCGCCCGCCGCGTAGCGGAAGATGTCCAGATTTTCGTTGCGCTTGGCCAGCGAATCCACCAAGCCGAAGGCCAGCAGGTGCGGCAAATGACTGGTCGCCGCCAGCACTTCGTCATGGCGCTCGACCTGCATGTGCTCGACGTCGGCACCAAGCTCGGACCACATCCGGTCAACCAGCGCCAGCGCCGTCGAATCGGTTTCGGGCAATGGCGTGAGAATAACTTTGTGACGGCGGAACAGCTGCGCGTTGGACGCCTCTACGCCACTCTGCTCGGAACCGGCGATCGGGTGGCCCGGCACGAAACGCGCCGGCATCGCACCAAATGCGTCACGTGCAGCGCGCACGACATTGCCCTTGGCGCTGCCCACATCGGTCAGCACGGCATCACCGAGGTCGAGCTTTGCCAGCACGCCCAGCAGTTTTTCCATGGCCAGGATCGGCACGGCCAATTGAATGACATCGGCACCGATGCAGGCGGTAGCGAGATTGTCTTCACAACGATCGACGACACCCAACTCGACGGCCAGCTTGCGCGACTGCGGGTCAAGATCAACGCCGACCACCTCACGACACAGGCCGCTTTCTTTCAGACCTTTGGCGAACGAGCCTCCGATCAACCCGAGACCGACCACCACCAGGCGGCCGATCATAGGCGCAGCGGATTGCACTGGCGTGACATCAGCGATGACATCAACCACGCGCCAGAACCCTGTTCAAGGCTTCAAGGAAGCGGCCGTTCTCAGCAGGCAGACCAATGCTCACGCGCAGGTGGTTGGGCATGCCGTAACCCGCGACCGGACGCACGATCACGCCCTCGCGCAGCAGACCTTCGTAAACCGATGCAGCTTCACGACCCACATCGACGGCGATGAAATTGGCCTTGGAAGGAATCCAGTCCAGCCCCAACTGACGCAACCCGTCTTCAAGCTGCTGCATACCCGCCTCGTTCAACTGCCGGCTTTGGGCGACGAACTCGGCATCGTTCAGCGCAGCACAGGCGGCGACCAGGGCCAGGCTGTTGACGTTGAACGGCTGACGTACGCGGTTCAGCACATCGGCCACGACCGGCGAAGACAGCGCATAGCCCACACGCAGCGACGCCAGACCATAAGCCTTGGAGAAGGTGCGCGAGACGAGCAGATTTGGATACTCCGCCAGGAAGTTCAGGCCGTCCGGCAGATCGGCGCCTTCGGCGTACTCGATGTAGGCCTCGTCGAGGACCACCAACACGTATTCCGGCACTTCGGCGAGGAACGCAGCCAATGCCTGCGGGCCGAACCAGGTGCCGGTCGGGTTGTTCGGGTTGGCGATGAAGACGACGCGGGTATCGCTGTCGATAGCGGCGAGCATTGCCGGCAGGTCATGTCCCCAATCTTTGGCTTTGGCCACGCGAGCATTGGCGCCCACGGCCTGAGTGACGATCGGATAAATCGCGAAAGCGTGCTCGCTAAATACCGCGTTCAGGCCAGGAGCCAGATAGGCGCGGGCGACGATTTCAAGAATGTCGTTGGAGCCGTTACCCAGCGTTACCTGATTCGATTTGACGCCACAACGCGTGGACAGCAGTTGCTTCAGATCGAAGCCGTTGCCATCGGGGTAGCGGGTCAGCTCGGCCAGCGCATCACGAATCGCCGCGAGCGCCTTTGGACTTCCGCCCATCGGGTTCTCGTTGCTGGCCAGCTTGATGATGCGAGCCGGATCGATATCCAGCTCACGCGCCAGCTCGTCCACCGGTTTGCCGGGAACGTAAGGCGATAGTTTTTGCACGCCGGCCTGTGCCAGCGCGAGGAAGTCGCCGCTCATGTACCGCTTTACCTCTTATAGAACAATCCTGGAGATTCCGGTCCTGTAGCAGTCCCGCTTGCCAGCGGTGGCGATTTCGAATGCCCCGACGCTGGCAAGCCATGCAGTCACAACTGCAATCAAGGCTGTTTAAAGAACCGCCTTCGGATAGGAGCCCAGGACCTTCAATGCCACGGCTTCCTGGCTGATTCGCTCCAGCACTGCCTTGATCAGCGGATCCCGGTGATGGCCGACGAAATCAATAAAGAACACGTAGGTCCACTTACCGCTGCGTGAAGGTCGGGTCTCGATGCGGGTCAAGTCGATTCCGTTCTCGTGGAAAGGCACCAGCAATTCGTGCAAGGCACCAGGCTTGTTGCTCATCGACACGATAATCGAGGTCTTGTCGTCCCCCGTCGGCGGCACTTCCTGATTACCGATCATCAGGAAGCGGGTCGAATTATCCGGACGGTCTTCAATCTTCTCGGCGATGCGCGACAGGCCATACAGGCCTGCAGCCATGTCACCCGCGATAGCGGCGGAGCTCCACTCGCCCTTGACCCGTTTGGCCGCTTCGGCATTGCTGGAAACCGCCACGCGCTCGACATTGGGGTAATGGGCGTCCAGCCATTTGCGGCACTGGGCCAGCGACTGGGCGTGAGAGTAAATGCGGCTGATGCTGTCGGTCTTGGTATTTTCTCCCACCAGCAAATGGTGGTGGATACGCAGCTCGACCTCGCCACAGATGACCATGTCGTGTTCGAGGAAGCTGTCCAGGGTATGGTTGACCGCGCCTTCGGTGGAGTTCTCCACCGGGACCACGCCGAAATTGACCGCTCCGGCGGCCACTTCGCGGAACACTTCATCGATGGCGGCCATAGGTTTGCTGATCACGGCGTGGCCGAAATGCTTCAGCGCCGCTGCCTGGGTGAAGGTGCCTTCAGGACCGAGATAGGCGACTTTGAGCGGCTGCTCCAGCGCCAGGCACGAAGACATGATTTCGCGGAACAGACGCGCCATCTCTTCGTTGCTCAGCGGGCCACGATTACGCTCCATGACGCGCTTGAGCACGGCAGCTTCGCGCTCGGGGCGGTAGAACACCGGTTCTTCGCCTTCCGCCAGACTGGCCATTTTCACGCGCGCCACTTCCTGCGCGCAGCGTGCACGTTCGCTGATCAGCTCCAGAACCTTCTCGTCCAGGCTGTCGATGCGCACGCGCAGCGCCTTGAGTTCCTGTTCAGACATTAGCCGTGTTCCTTCTCGAATTCGGCCATGTAGGCCACCAGCGCATCGACTGCGTCCAGGCCCAGGGCATTGTAGATCGAGGCGCGCATGCCCCCGACCGAACGGTGGCCTTTGAGGTTGAGCAAGGCGCGGGCGTCGGCACCGGCCAGGAAAGCCTTGTCCAGACGCTCGTCAGCCAGACGGAACGGCACGTTCATCCACGAGCGGGCATTGTGGCTGATCGGGTTGGTGTAGAACTCGCTGTTGTCGATGAAGTCGTAAAGCCGCTCCTTCTTGGCGCTGTTGCGTTGCTCCATGGCTGCGACGCCACCCTGCTCCTTGAGCCACTCGAAGACCAAGCCCGACAGGTACCACGAATACGTGGCCGGGGTGTTGTACATCGAGCCGTTGTCGGCAGAGATCTTGTAGTCGAGCATGGTCGGGCAACTGCTGCGCGCGCGACCTAGCAGGTCTTCGCGAACGATCACTACCACCAGACCGCTTGGGCCGATGTTCTTCTGCGCGCCGGCGTAAATCAGACCGAATTGCGAGACGTCGATCGGACGCGACAGGATGTCGGAGGACATGTCGACCACCAGTGGAACGTCACCAGTCTCAGGCACCCAGTCGAACTGTAAACCACCAATGGTTTCGTTGGAGGCGTAGTGCACATAGGCCGCGTTCCTGGTCAGGTTCCATTCGTTCTGGCCCGGGATCGCCAGATAATCGAAAGGCTTGGCGCTGGCAGCGACGTTGACGTTACCGAAGCGACGGGCCTCCTCGATGGCCTTTTTCGACCAGATACCGGTTTCGATGTAGTCAGCCGTGCCGTTTTCCGGCAGCAGGTTCAACGGGATCTCAGCGAATTGCTGACTGGCCCCGCCTTGCAGAAAGAGGATTCTGTAGTTGGAAGGAACGGATAGAAGCTCGCGCAGATCCTGCTCGGCCTTTTCGGCGATGGCCGTGTAGTCATCGCTGCGATGACTCATTTCCATCACTGACAAGCCCTTGCCGTGCCAGTCAAGCATTTCAGCCTGGGCGCGCAGCAGAACAGCTTCAGGAAGCGCAGCAGGACCCGCGCAGAAGTTAAAGGCTCGCTTGCTCATATCCACTCTCGTCATGTCACTTGTTTGATTTGGAACGGGTGAAGCGTTGGGAGCTGCCGAAGGTTGCAGTCGAGAGGTGTCATGGAGACCGATTCGCGACCTTGGACAGCGTCCGAAAGGGGGCATGGGTAGCCCCCTTATCACCCTCAGTCCTGCGCTTCTTCTTCGTCAGATGCCGCATCTGCCTGCAAATCGCTGGCCGATTCGCCGGAGTCAGAGAGGTTTGCAACCTCGCCGTCCAGTTCTTCGCCATCGAACGCTTCGCCTTCCAGCTCTTCACCTTCAACTTCGGAAGGCTCCTGGACACGTTCCAGACCGACCAGTTTCTCGTCCTTCGCCAGCTTGATCAGGGTCACGCCCTGAGTGTTGCGGCCCAGGCTGGAAACTTCGCCGACGCGGGTACGAACCAGGGTGCCCTGGTCGGAAATCAGCATGATTTCCTCGCCGTCCTGCACCTGAACCGCGCCGACCAACCGGCCGTTACGCTCGTTGCTGACCATGGCGATCACGCCCTGACCGCCACGTTTGTATTCAGGGAATTCGGTGATCGCGGTGCGCTTGCCATAGCCACGCTCCGAAGCGGTGAGAATCTGGCTGCCTTCTTCGGGAATAAGCATGGAAATCAGCTTCTGTCCTTCCGCCAGACGCATGCCACGCACACCACGCGCAGTACGGCCCATGGCACGGACATCGGATTCCTTGAAGCGGGTGACCTTGCCGCCGTCGGAGAACAGCATGATTTCCTGTTCGCCATCGGTGATGGCCGCGGAAATCAGGATGTCACCTTCGTCCAGCTCCAGAGCGATGAGGCCGACGCTGCGTTGACGGCTGAACGCCACCAGCGGGGTCTTCTTGACGGTACCGTTGGCGGTGGACATGAAGATGAACGGCGCCTTCTTCCTGTCTGCAGCCTTGATCCGCGCCTTGCGCTCTTCTTCGGTTTCGTTGCTGTTCTCAAGGTCCTCGACATCGGACTCCACGCCTTCGGCCTCTTCTTCGTCAGCCCGCTTGCGCATGGCTTCCAGATCGACAGGCAGCATGGTGGTGATGTATTCGCCTTCGCTCAGCGGCAACAGGTTGACCAACGGACGACCACGAGCGGCGCGGGACGCTTCCGGAATCTCGTAGGTCTTGAGCCAGTACACCTTGCCCTTGCTGGAGAACATCAGCAGCGTGGTATGGCTGTTGGCGACCAGCAGATGAGCGATGTAGTCCTCATCCTTGACGCCGGTAGCCGACTTGCCTTTACCACCGCGACGCTGCGCCTGATACACGGCCAGCGGTTGAGTCTTGGCATAACCACCGTGGGAGATGGTCACGACGCGCTCTTCTTCCGGGATCATGTCGCCCAGAGTCAGATCCAGGCGCGCATCGAGAATTTCGGTACGGCGCACATCGCCGTACTCGGCACGAATCAGTTCCAGCTCTTCGCGGATGACTTCCATCAGGCGCGTGGAGCTATTGAGGATGCGGATCAGCTCGCCGATCTGAGTCAGGATTTCCTGATACTCGGTCAGCAGTTTTTCGTGCTCCAGACCGGTCAGACGGTGCAGACGCAGCTCAAGAATCGCCTGAGCCTGTTCCGGCGACAGGAAGTACTTGCCGTCACGCAGACCGTATTGCGGATCGAGGTTCTCCGGGCGGGACGACTCGGCGCCTGCGCGCTCGACCATTTCCACCACCGCACTCGACTCCCACGGCGTATTGATCAGTCCTTCCTTCGCTTCCGCCGGAGTTGGCGAAGCCTTGATCAGTTCGATGACCGGGTCGATATTCGACAGGGCTACGGCCTGACCTTCGAGGATGTGACCACGCTCGCGCGCCTTGCGCAGTTCGAACACAGTACGGCGGGTAACGACTTCGCGACGGTGACGGATGAAGGCTTCCAGCAGGTCCTTGAGGTTGAGGATCCGTGGGCGGCCGTCGATCAGCGCAACGATGTTGATGCCAAAAACGCTCTGCAGCTGGGTCTGGGCGTAGAGGTTGTTGAGGATCACCTCAGGCACTTCGCCACGACGCAGCTCAATGACCACGCGCATACCGTCTTTGTCGGACTCGTCGCGCAGTTCGGTGATGCCTTCGAGCTTCTTCTCTTTTACCAGCTCGGCGATCTTTTCGATCAGACGCGCCTTGTTCAGCTGGTAAGGCAGCTCGGTGATGACGATCTGCTGGCGACCGCCGACCTTGTCGATATCTTCGACGATGGAGCGGGCACGCATGTAGATGCGACCACGACCGGTCTTGTAGGCCTCGACGATGCCGGCACGGCCATTGATGATGCCCGCTGTCGGGAAATCAGGGCCGGGAATGTATTGCATCAACTCGTCGACGGTCAGGTCGCCGTTGTCGATCAGCGCCAGGCAACCATCGATGACTTCACCAAGGTTATGCGGCGGAATGTTGGTCGCCATGCCCACGGCGATACCGCTGGAACCGTTGACCAGCAGGTTGGGAATACGGGTCGGCATGACTGCCGGAATCTGCTCGGTGCCGTCATAGTTGGGCACCCAGTCGACGGTTTCCTTGTGCAGGTCGGCCAGCAGCTCGTGCGCCAGCTTGGTCATGCGCACTTCGGTGTATCGCATGGCGGCGGCGTTGTCGCCGTCCACGGAACCGAAGTTACCCTGGCCGTCTACCAGCAGATAGCGCAGGGAAAAGGGTTGAGCCATA
This sequence comes from Pseudomonas sp., assembly GCF_050739935.1. Classification (GTDB taxonomy): domain Bacteria; phylum Pseudomonadota; class Gammaproteobacteria; order Pseudomonadales; family Pseudomonadaceae; genus Aquipseudomonas. Next base: position 10,546 of record NZ_JBOICF010000036.1, read on the forward strand.
CGCACGATGGTGTCGTAAACAGCTGTGTCGCCATGCGGGTGGTACTTACCGATGACGTCACCGACCACACGAGCGGATTTCTTGTACGGCTTGTTCCAGTCGTTACCCAGTTCGCTCATTGCGTACAGTACACGCCGGTGCACGGGCTTCAAGCCGTCGCGCGCATCGGGCAGAGCTCGTCCGACGATGACGCTCATCGCGTAGTCGAGGTAGGACTGCTTCAGCTCGTCTTCGATATTGACCGGGAGGATTTCTTTGGCCAGTTCGCCCATGAGAAGCCTGATTCCTTTTTCTGGTGAAACCTCGCACATCCATCCGGGATGAACGAAGCTCGCCGCCACCGGCGATTGCCTGGTGGCGACTTACGACAAATCAGCGATTTAAGCCATGGATTTGCGCAGTAAAGAGGGCCGCATTGCGCCCTCTTGGAAACCGCCGGATGTTAGCACAATAGCCGTCAGGCACGAAGCATTTGAGCGCGCTGAAAACGAGCCATTTCGCCATTAGCGGCCTGAGAAGCGCCTACAGGGCCCCGCAGCGCTCACCCCGCCGGATAGTAGCGCCTGCGGCGTACTGATCAATGCAGGCGTTTACGGCACATCAGTTGGGCCATTTTTGCAGTGTCGGGGCGTTCGACGATGCCTTTTTCGGTCACGATGGCATCGATCAGGTCGGCCGGTGTCACATCGAATACCGGATTGAAGGCATTGACGTCTACGCCAAGCCTGCGTCCCGCCACTTCCAGCAGTTCGTTGGCATCACGCTCTTCGATCGGGATGTCTTCACCGTTGGCCAGGTTCATGTCGATGGTCGAACTTGGCGCGACCACCATGAAACGTACGCCGTGATGCATGGCCGCAACAGCGAGTTGGTAGGTGCCGATCTTGTTCGCCACGTCACCGTTGGCGGTGATGCGGTCGGCGCCAACCACGACCCAGGTGATGCCTTTGGTTTTCATCAGGTATGCCGCTGCCGAGTCCGCGGTCACTGTCACCGGGATGCCCTCGTTGCTCAATTCCCAGGCCGTCAGCCGCGAACCCTGCAGCCAGGGGCGGGTTTCGTCAGCGTAAACGCGCTCGATCATGCCTTCTATATAGGCTGCGCGGATCACCCCAAGCGCCGTGCCGAATCCGCCCGTGGCGAGGGCGCCAGCATTGCAGTGGGTCAGCACGGTTTGCAAGTTGCCCTGATGCTTGCGGATTAGCTCCACGCCCAATTGCGCCATGGTCAGGTTGGCTTCGCGATCGCTGAGGTGGATCGCGGCCGCCTCGGCTTCCATGGCGGCGCGAGGGTCTTCGCTGTCCTTGAGCCGATATAGACGCTCGCGCATGCGGTTCAGCGCCCAGAACAGATTCACCGCCGTGGGCCGCGCATTGACCAGCAGGTCGAAATCCTCTTCAAGGGCCATTTGCCAATCGCCGCCCTCGGCGTAACGCTCGAAAACCGCGAGCACCAGACCGTACGCCGCAGCGATGCCAATGGCGGGCGCACCGCGCACGACCATCGTTCGAATGGCCTGGGCCACGCCCTCAGCGCTGCGATAGGGCCGCCAGGTTTCCTCGAACGGGAGCACCCGCTGATCCAGCAGATATAGCGTGCCGTCCCGCCAATCGATGGCCTTCACCTTCTCCGCAGCCAGTAATCGATCGCGCATCGCACACCCCACATGATGAAAATTTGAAGATCAGGGCGCTCAGTACGTTCGAATCATTGCAATGATCGAACCTTAGCCTTCGCGAGCAAGCTCGCTCCCACAATTTGTCTCGGATGCCAGAAATCAAATGGCCAGCAGCTGAAAAAGCCGCCGATTATAGCGAGCCGCCCGTCAAGGCGCTCGGGTATACTTCGCCCTCGCCGTTATACGTCAAATGGATGCCCGCCCATGCCCGATTCCGCCGCCCCGCTCGACCTCCTGCTCCTGCCTGAATGGCTGGTACCGGTCGAACCCGCCGGCGTCGTGCTGCAACAACACGGTATCGGGATTCGTGACGGGCTGATCGCCTATATCGGGCCCAGGGCAGAAGCCTTGCGGCAAAACGCCAGCGAAGTCCGCGAACTGCCCGGAATGCTGCTCAGCCCAGGCCTCATCAACGCCCATGGGCACGCGGCGATGACCTTGTTCCGGGGCTTGGCCGATGACCTGCCGTTGATGACGTGGCTGCAGGACCACATCTGGCCTGCCGAGAGTAAATGGGTCGATGAGGATTTCGTCCGCGACGGCACCGATATCGCCATCGCCGAGCAGCTCAAGGGTGGCATCACCTGCTTCTCTGACATGTATTTCTTCCCGAAAGTCGCCTGCGAGCGCGTCCACAACAGCGGCATTCGCGCACAGATCACCGTGCCCGTGCTCGACTTCCCGATACCCGGCGCATGCAACGCTGACGAATCCCTGCACATTGGCGTCGAGCTGTTCAATGATCTGGCCCATCACGACCGGATCAGAATCGCCATGGGCCCACACGCACCCTATACCGTCAGCGATGAAAACCTGGAAAAGATCCGGGTCATCGCCGATGAGCTGGATGCCGCAATTCACATGCACGTTCATGAAACCGCTTTTGAAGTGAATGAAGCGGTGCAGCAGCGTCAAGAACGTCCGCTCGCGCGGTTGCATCGGCTGGGACTGCTCGGCCCGCGCTTTCAGGCCGTGCACATGACCCAGATCAGCGATGACGATCTGGAGATGCTGGTGGAAACCAACTCCAGCGTGATTCACTGCCCCGAATCGAATCTGAAACTGGCCAGCGGTTTCTGTCCCGTCGAACGGCTGTGGCAGGCCGGGGTCAATGTCGCTATCGGCACCGACGGCGCCGCCAGCAACAACGATCTGGACCTGCTGAGCGAAACCCGCACCGCTGCGTTGCTGGCCAAGGCTGTCGCAGGCTCGGCCACCGCGCTGGACGCCCATCGTGCGCTGCGCATGGCGACGCTCAATGGCGCCCGCGCCCTGGGCATCGAGGATCTCACCGGCTCGCTGGAGATCGGCAAGGCGGCGGACATGGTCGCTTTCGACATGTCTGGGCTTGCGCAGCAGCCGATTTACGATCCGGTTTCGCAACTCATATATGCCAGCGGCCGTGACTGCGTACACCACGTCTGGGTCGCTGGAAAACAGTTGCTTCAGGACAAACGCCTGACGCGAATGGACGAACAGACGTTGATCAGGACTGCCAAAGCCTGGGGCAATCGCATCGCCGCCAAAGGCTGAGCGTTCAACGACAGGATTTTGCACGATCATGGCCCGATGCCGTGATCTGACACCGAATTTCAAGTTTTAGAGGGATCACAGATGAGCAACGTCGACCACGCCGAAATCGCCAAATTCGAGGCCCTGGCCCATCGCTGGTGGGATCGCAACAGCGAGTTCAAGCCGCTGCACGACATCAACCCGCTGCGGGTGAACTGGATCGACGAGCGAGTGGGTCTGGCTGGCAAGAAGGTGCTCGACGTCGGGTGTGGCGGCGGCATTCTCAGCGAAGCGATGGCTTTGCGCGGCGCCACCGTGACCGGAATCGACATGGGTGAAGCGCCGCTGGCCGTGGCTCAACTTCATCAGTTGGAGTCAGGCGTCAACGTTGAATATCGGCAGATCACCGCTGAAGCGCTGGCCGAAGAAATGCCCGAGCAGTTCGACGTGGTGACCTGCCTGGAAATGCTGGAGCACGTGCCCGACCCGTCGTCGGTGATCCGCGCCTGCTACAAGATGGTCAGGCCGGGGGGCCAGGTGTTTTTCTCCACCATCAACCGTAATCCAAAGGCTTATCTGTTCGCGATCATCGGCGCCGAATACATCATGAACCTGCTGCCGCGCGGGACCCATGACTTCAAGAAGTTCATCCGCCCTTCCGAGCTGGGCGCCTGGAGCCGCAGCGCGGGTCTTGAGGTCAAGGACATCATTGGCCTGACCTACAATCCGCTGACCAAGCATTACAAGCTGGCCTCCGACGTCGACGTCAACTACATGATCCAGACGCTGAAGGGGGCCTGATTCATGCGCCTGAGAGCGGTTCTATTCGACATGGACGGCACTCTGCTCGACACCGCGCCGGACTTTATCGCCATCTGTCAGGCCATGCTTGTCGAGCGTGGCTTTGCGCCAATCGACGACAAGCTGATTCGCGATGAAATCTCCGGCGGCGCCAAGGCCATGGTCTCAGCGGCATTTGCGATGTCCCCAAGCGAGCCGGAATTCGAGGCCTTGCGCCTGGAGTTTCTGGAGCGCTACCAGAAGGACTGCGCGGTTCACAGCAAGCTGTTCGAGGGCATGGAACAGTTGCTGGCCGACATTGAAAAGTCGAAGTTGATCTGGGGCGTAGTCACCAATAAGCCGGTGCGTTTCGCTCAGCCGATCATGGAGCAGCTGGGGCTGGCCGAGCGCTCCGCCGTGTTGATCTGCCCGGATCATGTGACCAAAAGCAAGCCCGATCCCGAGCCATTGCTGCTGGCCTGCAAGATGCTCGACCTGGACCCGGCCAGCGTGTTGTTCGTCGGCGACGATCTGCGGGATATCGAGTCCGGCCGCGATGCAGGCACCAGGACCGCCGCCGTGCGCTATGGCTATATCCATCCCCACGACAACCCCGATCATTGGGGCGCGGATGTGGTCGTGGATCAGCCGCTGGATTTGCGCAGGGTGCTCGATAACGCTCTTTGCGGCTGCTGACGGCCCTGAGGCTGGATACAACCTGTGGTAGCGAATTGATTCGCGATGCGCTGGGTCAGTCGGTGAATATGTACCGTCTGTACCGGCCCCTCGCGAATAAATTCGCTCCCACAGGATCTGATTTCAGCGCACGGTTCGTGCAGGCCCACGCCTGATAAACACAGGATTCACAAGGATTAGAGAGGCCTCCCATGTTCAACTACTCCGCCCGCCCCGAACTGCTTAAAGGGCGCGTCATTCTGGTCACCGGCGCAGGTCGCGGCATCGGTGCCGCCGCTGCCCGAACCTATGCTGCGCACGGCGCGACCGTGCTGCTCTTGGGCAAGACCGAGTCGAACCTGACCGCCATCTACGACGAAATCGAAGCCGCCGGTCATCCGCAGCCGGTGATAATCCCCTTCAATCTGGAAACCGCCCTGCCCCATCAATATGACGAGCTGGCGGCAATGATCGAGGGTGAATTCGGACATCTCGACGGTCTGCTGCACAACGCCTCGATCATAGGTCCGCGGACGCCGATCGAGCAGTTGTCCGGCGAGCATTTCATGCGAGTGATGCACATCAACGTCAACGCGACGTTCATGCTCACGGCCACGCTGCTGCCGCTGTTAAAGCTGTCCCAGGACGCCTCGGTGGTGTTCACCTCCAGTAGCGTCGGACGCAAGGGCCGCGCTTATTGGGGCGCTTATGGAGTTTCCAAATTCGCCACCGAGGGGCTGATGCAGACCCTGGCCGATGAACTGGAAAACGTCGCGTCAGTGCGCGCCAACAGCATCAACCCCGGCGGCACCCGAACCGACATGCGCGCCCAGGCTTACCCGGCGGAAAACCCACTGAACAACCCGACGCCTGAAGAAATCATGCCGGTCTACCTGTACCTCATGGGCCCGGACAGTGCGGGTATCAATGGGCAGGCGTTCGACGCGCAGACGAAGTCATCGATTAGTTGAATCGCTCAGGCTTGTGCCCGGAGGAGAAGGGAAATTCTTGCCTGCCATTGGTCGGGGGCGCCTCGATGCGGCTGCCGGGCGTATCACCCCGACAGCCTTGTGCATCACGCCGACTGCACCCGTATGCGATCAAACGCCTAGGCCGTAACCGCCTAGAAATGGCGGGCTGATCGACTCAGGCGCGAACCGCATACCGGCGTTCGCGCACGGGCGCTTTCGCTTCCTGCGTTCGCTCCAGGACCATGCACCGTTCCAAGAACAAGTACATGTATTCGTAGCTCTTGCAGATTGCCATCCTCAGGTCTGCCTGCAACTGCTCGCTGGGGTTGTTGCCCGCCAGCGTGCAGATAATCTCCAGGGCTTCCCAAGGGTGGGAGTCATCATATTGCGCATGCATCTTGAGCCATTTCATGGCGCGTTTGCGCGTCTCCGGCGGGAACAAATCTGCGTATGTCTCTTGCGAACATACGACAGCAGACCATTCGCCGGTCGCGCCTTCAATGGCGTAGTTAGTGGCTGCGATGGCGACAACCAGAGGCTCCGACGAACAGCTGTGCCAGCACCAGTGATTGAGTGCGTGCAACTCTGACGGAACCCGCTGCGCTTGCAGGTCTTCCAGCGTGACCCCATGGGCCGCGCTCCAGTTTACCCAGTAATCGGCATGATTGAGTTCAACCCGGATATTGCGCATCAACCAGCGACGCGCCATGTCTTCGCCCGGATGCCGGGCGAAACGGGTTTTGGTCAGGTTATGCGCCATATAGACTGCAAACTGTTCAACAACAGGCCATCCACCAATCAAATACTGGCGCATGGTCTTGGAACTGAGCTGACCATCTCGCATACGTTGATAAAGTTCATGCCCTACCACGCGTGCCTTGGCTTCACTGCAATCGTTGATCAATTGCTGTGCCCAAGCGGGGTAACTGCCGGCATCCATCAGCGGACCGGTTCTAATGAACATATCGATCACTGTGTAGCTCCTTATGTTGTATTGCATCGGGTCGTTCAGCGAAAAGTCCCGGGTGCGCTGAACAACATTGGGGTCTGCCTCGCGGGCCGTGCGTGCAGAGATTCACAGGTGAATAATTGCGGTCGCTCAATAACATACCCCTGAGCGTAGTCCACACCGATTTCCAATAACGCCTGCTCTATCTGGGGGCTTTCGACGAACTCAGCGATCGTCTGTTTGCCCATTACGTGCCCGATATGGTTGATCACTTCCACCATCGCCCGATTGATCGGGTCGTCGAGCATGTCTTTTACGAAACTGCCATCGATCTTCAAGAAATCCACAGGTAAATGTTTCAAGTAAGCGAATGACGACATGCCTGCACAGAAGTCATCCAAAGAAAAACGGCATCCTAGACTTTTGAGTTCATTAATGAACCGAATAGCACTACCCAAATTGGCGATCGCACTGGTTTCGGTGATTTCGAAACAGATAAGTTCAGGTGGAATTGCATAGATCTGGAACTGCTGTCGCAGATATTCGAGAAAGGCATCGTCGCCGATACTAGTGCCGGACAGGTTGATTGCACACACCGCCATCGGGCCTTTGCGGTGATTGTCGTTCAGACAATTGGCGATGACCTTGAAGACGCTCTGCACTACCCAGCGATCCAGCGTCGTCATCATCCCGTAGCGCTCGGCAGCGGGAATGAAGCTGTCCGGCAGAATCATGCGACCGGACTCATCGCGTAATCGCAGCAGAATCTCCACATGGCCGTTGCCCCCGGCCGCATCACGGCTGAGGGGTGCGATTTCCTGTGAGTAGAGGCAAAAACGATCGTCTTCCAGCGCCATGTGCAGGCGTTGAATCCAGGCCATTTCACCGAAGCGGGTGGACAGTTCCGAGTCATCGTCGTGATAGACCTGTACCCGGTTGCGGCCCTTTTCCTTGGCCATGTAGCAGGCCATGTCCGCAGAGCGCAGCGAGGCTTCGAGCGTCGTCGGCGTGTCGGAAACGTGCACCAGGCCGATGCTGACGGTGGTCACGAATGGCCTGCCCTTCCACACGAAGTGCAGACTTTCCACGGTCTGACGCAGCCCTTCGGCAATCCTTTCCGCTGATTCCGGCGAGCAATGTTCCAACAAAATACCGAACTCGTCACCGCCCAGCCGCGCCAGCGTATTACCCTCGCGAATGCCCTGTTGCAGTAAGGCGCAAATGTGCCTGAGCAGCTCGTCGCCGGCCGCGTGACCGCTGGTGTCGTTGACCAGCTTGAACTGGTCCAGATCCAGGAACATGACCGAGTGCTGACCTGCCTGATGCGCCAGCCCGCTCAAGGCCAACTCCAATCGATATTCGAACTCGCGACGGTTGGCCAGTCCCGTCAAGGCATCGTGGGTCGCCTGCCATGACAGGTTGGCGATGTACTGGCGTTCCTGAGTCATGTCATGCAGCACCAATACCGCGCCGCTGATCTTGCCCTCAGTACGGATCGGCGAGCCCACCAACGCCACCGATACGGTGCTGCCGTCCAGGCGTTGAATCAGCTTGGAGTTCTCGCTGCCGCCACCCAGCTTGCCGCTGAGAATGTGCTCGATCAGGGTCGAGCTGTCCTTCTGATCGTTCTCATCGAGCAGGTTGAACAGCGCCGCCAGCGGCAAACCGGCCGCCTGCCCGGTCTTCCAGTGAGTCATTTGTTCGGCCGCGGGGTTCATGTACGCGATCAAGCCGTCAACATCGGTGGTGATCACCCCGTCACCAATGGATTCCAGAGTAATCTGCGCCCGCTCCTTCTCCGTTTGCAGGGCGAGAGCGAAAGCGTGGCGTTGCTCCAACAATTTGTGTGTGCGCAACAGCGCAAGAAGAATGAGACATATCGCGGTGGCCAAATTGACCACCACCAGAATCCGCAGGATCACCCGCGAGCCTTCTCCCAGCGCATCGCTGAACGCCTTGGCGGCGGGCGTGACGCCTTCGTTGATGGCGTTGATTCGCTGTCGCCAGGTCAGCACATCAGCGTTGGTGGCGCTGCCATCGACTATGCGCCCGTGCATTTCCCGGGCAACTTCGTCCAGTTGCACCAAGTAGTCGTCACCGATCTTCCACAGATCGATGGCCCTCTCCAGGTAGCTGAAATGGCGAAAATTCAGATAAAGCCAGATGATGGCCTGGGCATCGTCGGGATGGTTACCACCCTGCAGAATGCCTGCATTGGCGCGCGCGATATCCGGTTCGGGTTGATCCATCGCCAGCCGCAGATCATGTCCGCCCTGAGGAATCGCGATGGCCTGCTGGTACTTCAGGTAGTTGATCTCGTCGCGGCTGTTGGCGTAGAGATTCAAATAGTAAATGGCGTCTTTCTGCCCCTTGGACCAGAGGCTTTCCCCGCCCACATAGCTGCGCACCGCCGACATCATGGAAAGACTGACGCAGCCGAGCAATGCCTGTAACAGCACTACAGCGATAAATGGCCAAACGATGCCCAGAAGTCGGGGCTTCTCGAGGATCCGCTTTTGCTTCATGGTGTCCCTTTCATCAGCACTGCCAGATACTCACTTCCCCGATTCAGGCGACCTTCCTGAAAACGTGGGACTCGGCTAATTTCCACGACGCAACGGAACGCTTGCTCACGGCCTTCGTATGCAGCTCAAGATTTATCGCGTGAAAGCAGAGACGTAAATATGACGCTTTTCACACTTTCATTGAACACGACGCTCAAGCATAGCCTAAGAATTGACGTGTTCCACTGGCGATACGCCATTTGGGACGGTATATGCAAAAAACCGACAAGCTGTATCAGAACTGTTGCAGGTGACCATACAGGCGCGCGTAAAGGCCGCCATCGGCGATGAGCTGATGATGATCGCCATCTTCGGCAATGCTGCCGCCGTCGAAGACCAGCACGCGGTCGGCCTGTTTCACCGCTGACAGGCGGTGGGCGATGATCAGAGTGGTTCGGCCGCTGAGAAAGCGATTCAGAGCTTGATGCAGGTTGTACTCGGTGGCAGCGTCCAGTGCCGAAGTGGCCTCATCCAGAATTACCACCTTGGGCTCGGCCAGGACCATTCGCGCGATCGCCAGCCGCTGACGTTGACCGCCTGACAAACGCACACCGGAGCGTCCGACGACGCTGTCCAGCCCTTGTGGCAAGGCGCGAATCGTAGCGTCCAGTTGAGCGATCTGCAGCGCCTGCCAGCAGGCTTCGTCGGTTCGCTCGCGGCCCATGGAAAGGTTGGCGCGGACGCTGTCATTGAACAATGCGGGATGTTGCAAAACCACAGCAACGTTTTCGCGCACAGTCTCAAGACCGATCTCTTCAAGGCTCGCGCCGCCGAAGCGAATGTTTCCGGCCCTCGCGCTGTAAAGGCCCAGCAGCAGTTGAACCAGCGTGCTTTTGCCACCACCGCTGGCGCCGACGATCGCTACTTTTTCGCCCGGTTGAATGGACAGATCAAGGTGATCGAGGACCGGTTCTTCGTTGTAGCCGAAGCACAGCCCGCGCACATCAATGCCTACGGTTTTGCGGCCGATGAACGGGTTGACGCCTCCTGCGTATTGCGGCTCGTCGGCACGGGCCAGCAACTCATTGATCCGGGTCAACGCCCCGCCTGCGGCGTAAAAGGCATATTGCAGGTTCAGCAGTTGCTCCACCGGACCGATCATGAACCACAGATAGCTGAACACCGCGAGCATGTGGCCGATGGACAGGTCGGAAAACAACACCGTGAGCATCGCTGCCGCGCGGAAGATGTCGATACCGAACTGGAACAGCAACCCGCTGGCACGGCTCGAAGCGTCGCTTTTCCATTGCGACGATACGGCATAGTCACGCACTTCCCTGGCCCGCCCGCCGAGCAGACCGAGGAAGTAGCCTTGGCGATTACCGGCGCGAATCTCCTGAATCGCATCCAGGGTTTCGGTCAGCGCCTGGGTAAATCGCGAGGTGCTGTCGTTTTCCAGCTTCTTGAGATGTTTGACGCGTTTGCCCAGCTTGACCGTGGCGTAGATCACCAGGGGGTTGAACATCAGGATCAGCAGCGCCAGTTGCCAATGCATCCACACCAGGATTGCCGCCGTGCCGGTCAGCGTCAGCATCGCGACCAGAAACTTGCTCAGGGTTTCGCCGACGAACTTGTCCAGCGTGTCCAGATCGGTCACCAGATGCGCCGTGACGGTGCCGCTGCCCAGGCTTTCATATTCCCCAAGGGAGATTCGCTTGAGACGCTCGATCAGGCGAATGCGGATGCGATAGACGATGTCCTTCGCCAGCCCGGCGAACAGCCGCGCCTGGATCACGTTGAACAGCAAGCCCCCCAGACGCAGGCACAACGTGGCAACCACCATCAGCCCGATATAACCCACCGGCTTTTGCAGGTTTTCAGACAGAAAGTTATTCATGAACAGCAGCGCCGCATTGCCCTTGCCCAGCAACACTTCATCAACCAGCAACGGCAGCAGCAAAGGAATCGGAACCGAGCACAGCACCGCCAGCACCGCTACGGCATTGGCGATCCACAGGGATTTCTTGTGATGCAGCGCGAGCTTGCGAATCTGCGCCCAGTCGAGACGATCGACTTGCGCGAGCAGGTCATCGGCAGGGGCTCCGCCCGAAGCTTGTCTATTGACGGACTCACGCACTGGCGGCGCGCTCCAGCCAACGGCTGAGCAACGGTGCCAGTTCATCCAGCGGTTGATAGCCATTGGTCAGCAAGGCCAACTGGCCATTACGCTCGGCCAGCAGCGTGGGAAAGCCGGCAATGCCAAGATCCTGCACCCAGGAAAAATCCGACGCCGTGGCGGCGTGCTGCTCGGCGCTGTCGAACGCTTCGGCGAACTCGATGCGTGGCAGCCCGGCGGTTTCAGCCAACTCCGTCAGCACCGACGCGTTGGTGGTGTCGCGACCGTGCAGGTAGAACGCCTCCTGGATTCCCTTCACCAGTTTCCAGGCGATGTCCGGGGCCAGACTGCGCGCAGCGACGATGGCGCGGCACGCAGGCTCGGTGTCGTAGACAAAACCGTCAGGCAGGGCGTCTTCGAACTTGAATGACTGACCGGTGGTGTCCTGCACCGCGTGCCAGTGTTCGAGGATATAGCGTTTGGTGGTCGGCTCAAGCGCCGCGCCGCTGCCGGTACGCAAGCCGCCCACCACCAGATGCAGTGGCAGACCCGCCGCCCTTGCCTGCTCGACCAGCGCCTCGGCCACGGGCGCAAAGCCCCAGCACCATGAACACATCGGGTCCATCACATAGAGCAGGCGTGCGTTCATGGTTCAAGCCTCAAAGGTCTGGGGTTATTCAGCCTGGTTCGCGTCGGATTGGCCATCGAGCAAACGATAGTTGCGACCAATCGGATGGGGTTGATTACGCGCCTTGGCCAGTTCGATCTGCTTCTGCCGGTCGATGGCGCTGCGGCGGGTCTTCTCGCTCAGCGAATCCCAGCAGTGCGGGCAGCTGACGCCCGGCGAATAATGCTCGCTGGCACGATCTTCAACGCTGATCGGGGTGCGGCACGCATGACATTGATCGTAGTCGCCTTCGCTCAGGTCATGGCGCACGGTCACGCGATTGTCGAACACGAAGCAGTCGCCGCGCCACTGACTTTCGTCCTGAGGCACTTCTTCCAGGTATTTGAGGATGCCGCCCTTGAGGTGATAGACCTCTTCGAAGCCTTCGCCAAGCATGTAGCTCGAGGCTTTTTCGCAGCGAATGCCGCCGGTACAGAACATCGCGACCTTCTTGTGTTTCGCCGGATCGAAGTTGGCCTTGATGTACTCGGGAAACTCGCGAAAGCTCGTGGTCTTGGGATCGATGGCGCCTTCGAAAGTGCCGATGGAGACTTCGTAATCGTTACGGGTATCGATCAGCAGCACTTCGGGATCGGTGATCAGAGCGTTCCAGTCCTGTGGCTCGACATAGGTGCCGACGGCCTTGTTCGGGTCCACGCCTTCGACGCCAAGGGTCACAATCTCTTTCTTGAGCTTGACCTTGGTGCGGTAGAACGGCTGTTCGTCGCAGTACGACTCCTTGTGATCGATGTCGTCCATGCGCGGATCGTTCTTGAGCCAGGCCATCAGCCCGTCGATGCCTTCGCGGCTGCCGGAAACCGTACCGTTGATGCCCTCTTCGGCGATCAGCAGCGTGCCCTTGATGCCGTTGTCGACCATCGCCTTGAGCAATGGCTCGCGCATCTGGACGTAGTCAGAAAGGGTGACGAATTTGTACAGCGCCGCGACGACGATAGGTGCGGTTTGGCTCATGTTGCGTCTCCAGGTGGTGACCCTCGCAAAGGGCCTACCGGATGAATGATTCAGGTGAACGCGTGCCGACCCGGCAACGCGGCGCGGATTCTAGCAAAAATCGGCGACTGGCAGACAGGGTGGTTGATGAGTGGGGGATTGATGCAGGTCAATAGAGGTGCGTCAGGCGTGGATCAGACCTGAGGAAGCGAATTCATTCGCGAAAAATAGATCGGGCGACAGAAATGCAGCGGCTGGCACACCGTTTCGCGAATGAATTCGCTCCCAGAAGGGACCGCATTCATTCGCAGAAACGGGGCAGATCCAGATCAGCAATCTGAATCAATCATGCCCCCCGGCGCAGGTCGGCGAAGCAGGCGCAGCGCCCAGTTTCGACCATTCTTCCGGGGTGTAAGTGTGCAGTGCCAGGGCATGAAACTCACCCATCAGACCACCGAGCAGGCTATAGACCTTCTGATGGCGCTTGACGGCGTTGAGGCCAGCGAACTGTTCGCTGACCACCACGGCCTTATAGTGGGTATCGGTGCCGCGACTGTGCATGTGGCTTTCGTTGAGCACCTGCAGGTGCTCGGGCTGAAAGACCGCCAACGCGGATTCGATTCGCTGTTGCATGCTCATGTCAGGCTTCGCTCATGGCTTCTGGGACTTACGGTTTCTTGGCGGGCGCAGCCGGGGCACCTTTGGCGCCAGCCGGAACGAGCTCGTTGGTCATGGACTCAAGCAGCTTGGTGACTACAGGCACTGCTGGTTGCAGCTTCTCCTGAGTCATCTGGAACGATTGCTGACTGATCTGCGGCATCTTCGCCTGGACCTTCTTGCCCAGCGGAGATTGATAGAACGCCACCAGATCCTTTAGCTCCTGTTCGCTGAAGTTATCGGTGTACAGCTTGACCATGTCAGGCTGCAGCTTGTCCCAGCCAATGGCTTTGTCCAGCGTGGCGTTGGCCTGAGCCTGGTATTTTTCCAGCACCGCTTTTTTGGAATCAGGCGCTTTGGTTTCAGCAAAACGCTGGGCGAACATTTGCTGCGCTTGCACGTAAATCGGCGCGCCCAACTGATCGGCGTGAGCCAGTTTGAGGAACGCTACAGCACTGGCTTCATGGCTGGCGGTGGCGGCGAGAGCCTGGCCGCTGGCGCATACCAGAGCGACCGCAGCACAGATGGCACGAAGACGGGTCATCGAGTTTCCTTATCTAGCAGGCGAGGCTGAACCCCAAGGCCGGCCATTCTGCGCCCCTTTTTGCCCTGCGCTCAACCCCCGGTGCTACGAGCGGTTCAATCGCCACCGCAAGACAATGAGATGCCATGAAGGTTTCACTTCATTCGTATTTTTGTCGCACACTGATGACGCATCTTCTTGCCGCGCAGCCATTACCGGGAACCGAACTCGCTTGCCGGGTACTAAACTGCGCTATTCGACCCTAAGGAGTGAGTCCAGTGAGCCGTACAGAAACCGATAGCATAGGTCCGATCGAAGTCCCCGAAGACGCTTACTGGGGGGCGCAGACCCAGCGTTCGCTGATCAACTTCGCCATTGGTCAGGAGCGCATGCCTTTGCCTGTGCTGCATGCGCTGGCCCTGATCAAGAAGGCCGCCGCGAGAGTCAATGACCGTAACGGGGACCTGCCTGCCGACATTGCCCGGCTCATCGAACAGTCCGCCGACGAAGTGTTGAGCGGCAAGCTGGACGACCAGTTCCCGCTGGTGGTCTGGCAAACGGGCAGCGGCACGCAGAGCAACATGAACGTCAACGAAGTGATCGCCGGGCGCGGTAACGAACTGGCGGGCAAGGGACGTGGCGGTAAATCTCCGGTGCATCCCAACGATCACGTCAATCGCTCGCAAAGCTCCAACGACTGCTTCCCCACCGCGATGCACATCGCAGCCGCGCAGGCGGTCAAGGAACAGCTGCTGCCTGCGATTGCCGAGCTGTCGGCGGGCATTGCCGAGCAGTCGTCGCGCCACATGAAGCTGGTGAAGACCGGTCGTACGCACATGATGGACGCCACGCCGATCACTTTCGGTCAGGAGCTGTCGGCATTCGTCGCGCAACTGGATTACGCCGAAAAAAGCATTCGCGCAGCGCTCCCTGCCGTCTGCGAACTGGCCCAGGGCGGCACGGCGGTCGGCACCGGTCTGAACTCACCCCATGGTTTCGCCGAAGCGGTGGCCGCCGAACTGGCTGCCCTGTCCGGTCTGCCATTCGTGACCGCACCTAACAAGTTCGCCGCGCTGGCTGGGCATGAGCCGCTGACGGCGTTGTCGGGTGCGTTGAAAACCCTGGCGGTGACGCTGATGAAGATTGCCAACGACCTGCGCCTGCTGGGCTCCGGGCCACGGGCAGGGCTTGCCGAAGTCAAGCTGCCAGCCAATGAGCCAGGCAGCTCGATCATGCCCGGCAAGGTCAATCCGACTCAATGCGAGGCGTTGTCGATGCTGGCCTGTCAGGTCATGGGCAACGACACCACCATTACCTTCGCCGCGAGTCAGGGCCATCTGCAGCTGAACGTGTTCAAACCGGTGATCATTCACAACCTGCTGCAGTCGATTCGTCTGCTGGGCGATGGTTGCCGCAACTTCAACGAGCACTGCATCGCGGGCATGGAACCGGACGCCGGGAAAATGGCCGAGCACCTGGAGCGCGGACTGATGCTGGTCACCGCTCTGAACCCGCACATCGGCTATGACAAGTCGGCGCAGATCGCCAAAAAGGCCTACAGCGAAGGCCTGACCCTGCGCGAAGCGGCCTTGCAACTCGGGTTTTTGACCGATGCCGAGTTCGACGCCTGGGTACGTCCCGAGAAGATGCTAGAGGCTGGCAGTAATGGCTGAGCCGATCAGCGGCGCCACCCCACTGGAAGGGTATGGCAAACGTATCCTGATGGTCATCGGTTCGCCGAAGACCATCAGCCTCTGCCACGCGCTGGGCGAAGCCTATGCCCAGGGCGCACGCAGTCAGGGTCATGTGGTGCGGGTGCTGAAACTGGAGGAACTGGAATTCGACCCGGTGCTGCGCGGCGGTTATGAATCGAGCCAGACGCTGGAGCATGACCTGCTGGAAGCTCAGCGGGAAATTCATTGGGCTCAGCATCTGGTGTTTGTGTATCCGGTCTGGTGGGGTGGCTTGCCGAGCCTGCTGAGCGGTTTCTTCGACCGGGTGTTCATGCCCGGTTTCGCGTTCAAGGCCCACGGTCGGCATCACCCTTCCAACGAACTGCTCAAGGGCAGGACAGCGGAATTGCTGGTGACGCTGGACACCCCTTCGCGCTATTTCCGTTGGGTGTTCAAGGCGCCGGCCCATCGACAGATGAAGAGGACGATTCTGGAGTTTTGCGGCATCAAGACTACGCGCCTGACCGAGTTTTCCCCGGTCCGCACCTCGACTGAGGAACAACGTCAGCAGTGGATTCATCAGGCCGAAGCGTTGGGAAAGAAGTGATTGGGTAGCTGCTTTCTGGCTGCTGGAGTGTGGTCTGTGACAGCCCGGGTGCAGGCGCAAACGCAGCGTCACCCAGCGCATTGGGCACAAACACCCCGCTACCTTGTAGAAGCCGGCTTGCTGGCAAACCGGGTGTGTTAGCCGGCACTTGTGTTGCAGATGCATCCCGTTCGCCAGCAAGCCGACTCCTACAGGTGCGTCAGCTCGATTACCGGTCGCTCGCCGGTTGGAGTAAAGTATCGAACGTCCAGTCGACTTTTCCGTCTCACGCTGTGGAAGTCACCTGGCTGTCGTTTCAGGTTTAGCCGTCCTGACACATTTCCCCGACACTCCCGAAACCGGAGAAGCCCATGTTAGGCAAGCGTGAGCAAGACCCCCAGCACTCCGTACACTTTCGCAGCGGCCGCGTCTCCCGCGTCAATGGTCTGTATTTTTTCAGCACACGTGAAAACACCCTCGAAGGCCCCTTTTTCTCCAAGGAAGACGCCGAGCGGGAAACCAACGCCTATATTCGCCGCATGCAGGCGAGCAAGGCTTCATCGGATGAGCCACCGGCGTCGCTGAACGGCTGACCCTCAGGCCTGAACCGCATGTCAGGCCTGAACCCCATCAGTGGTTGCGGCGAAACGTTTCATCACCCATCGCAGCAATCTGGCCCTCGATCAACGCATCAAAAGGACGCAGCAAAGCCTCGAACGTGCGATCCGGCTCAAGGGTGTGCAAGGCATGGGCGATGGCTTCCAGTGTGGACAACGCCTCAGGCCCTGGGGCCTTGCGCAGTCGATATCGGGAAACTGGCGCGTTTTCCAGTGTGACCCTGGGCAATGCCGCCAGCAGCGGATTGAGATGCAGCAATTTGCGCGCCTTGCGCCAGGTGCCGTCCGGAACGACCAACAGCGTCGGCCCCGAATCAGCCCGTTGCTCGGTGAGCGCGGTCGCCCCCTCCCCCGGAAACAATAGGCTGGCCCGGTAACCCGGCACCGTGAGCAATTGCGCCAGATCCTCGAACACCTCGCCGACCACCAACTGCGCATTGCTCAGGCCCAACGCGGCCAGGCGAGCGGTATTCAACGCGTGATTGACCTCGCTGGGGTGCTGCAGAATGAGCACCCTGGTACGGCTGTCGAGCTTGGGAATCAGCGCACACAAGCAGTGATCCTGCGGGCGATGGCAGCGCTCGCAACGGGCACGTGTCATGGTCGTGACCTCCTAGAGCGGGTTGAGCTGGGCTTTGAGTAGATCGCGGAAGGTCTGGATCAAAGGTTCGCGACTGCGCCCGCGACGCAGGATCATCGAAAATGGCGCCTGGTAACCGAACGTGGCCGGCAACAGCACTCGCAGGTGCCCCGAATCGACCCACGACTGCGCATAGTGCTCGGGCAGATAACCGATGTAGGCACCTGACAGCACCAGAATCAACTGCGCCTCCATGCTTTCCACGGTCGCCGCACTGTGCTTGAAACCATGCCGCGCCAGCTCCGCCTGACTCCAGTAGCCACGACCGACCATGCGTTGCTGGGTGATCACCGGCTCAGGAATGCGCCGTTCGGCGAACAATGGATGGCGATTACTGCAATACAGCCAGTGTTGCTCGCGATAAAGCGGCTGATACAGCAGCCCGTTCATGCGTGTGGAAAACGAGCCGATTGCCAGGTCCAGGCGGTTGTCCAGCACCCCGAGTTGCAGCTCGTACGGACTCATCACCGAAAGATGCAAATGCACCGCCGGATGTTCTTCGCTGTAGGCGCCGATCACTTCGGCGAACGGCAGCGCACGGTCGCTCACAGTCGAGTCCAGCACGCCGAGGTTCAACGTGCCACGCAATTCGCCCTTGAGCGCAGCGGCGTACAGTTCAAAGCCTTCCAGTTCACCGAGCAGGCGCAGGGTTTCCTGATGAAAGAGCTCGCCTTTGCTGGTCAGACTGAAGCCGCCACGGCCGCGATGGCACAACACGATGCCCAGCGCCGACTCCAGCTGACTCATGTAAGTGCTGATTGCTGAGGTCGACAGGTTCAGCTCTTGCTGCGCGCTGGCAAAGCCCTGGTGGCGGACCACGCAGACGAAGATGCGCAGCAGTTTCAGATCGGGTAATGCGTTGGCCATGAAGATACCGGAAGAATCAATGTGCGCGAATCAAACGACTGCCTCTGCAGCAGCATGGCTCGCTGGCGGAGGCAATCTCTCGAATGCCACCGCGGGCAAGCCGTGCTGCTACAGAGATGAACGACGCTGCAGAGGTGCAATCGGCGGCAGCTTACCTTGATTTGTCTGATAGTTCAGAAATCTCTGAACTAAGTATTTTGCCTCAGCGATTGTTCGCAGCCCGCGCGGTTCGCAGAATCCGCCCAACAACTACTGATAACTCACCGATGAGGCAATCCCGTGGACAAGATTTTCCACCAACCACTGGGCGGCAACGAAATGCCGCGCTTCGCCGGCATCGCTACCATGATGCGTCTGCCACACCTGCAATCGGCCGCTGGCCTGGATGCTGCCTTCATTGGCGTGCCTCTGGATATCGGCACTTCGCTGCGGGCCGGCACCCGTTTCGGACCTCGTGAAATCCGCGCCGAATCGGTGATGATTCGTCCCTACAACATGGCCACCGGCGCTGCGCCGTTCGACTCGCTGTCGGTTGCCGATATCGGCGATGTTGCTATCAACACCTTCAACCTGCTGGACGCGGTGCGCATCATCGAAGAGGCCTACGACGGCTTTCTGGAGCACGGCATCATCCCGCTGACCCTGGGTGGCGACCACACCATCACCCTGCCGATCCTGCGGGCTATCCACAAGAAGCACGGCAAGGTCGGTCTGGTTCACATCGACGCCCACGCTGACGTCAACGATCACATGTTCGGCGAAAAGATTGCCCACGGCACCACGTTCCGCCGCGCGGTGGAAGAAGGGCTGCTGGATTGCGATCGCGTCGTGCAGATTGGGTTGCGGGCTCAGGGTTACACCGCCGAGGACTTCAATTGGAGCCGTAAGCAGGGCTTTCGCGTGGTGCAGGCCGAAGAGTGCTGGCACAAGTCGCTGGCGCCATTGATGGTTGAAGTGCGGGAGAAAGTCGGGGGCGGCCCGGTTTACCTGAGCTTCGACATCGACGGCATCGACCCGGCCTGGGCGCCTGGGACCGGCACCCCTGAAATCGGCGGTCTGACCACCATTCAAGCCATCGAGATCATTCGCGGCTGCCAGGGCCTGGACCTGATCGGCTGCGATTTGGTAGAGGTTTCGCCGCCGTACGACACCACCGGCAATACCTCGCTGCTGGGCGCCAACTTGCTGTACGAAATGCTCTGTGTGCTGCCGGGTGTGACTCACCGCTAGGGAGGTTGAGGTTCGCCGCAGGCACTTCGGGCGATCTGAATGCTTGCGACGAACTCAACTCTGTGGGAGCGAATTCATTCGCGAGGCGACCAGGCGACGAGGATGCATCGTCTGTAATGCCCCATCGCTAATGAATTCGCTCCCACAGATCCAGTGCTTACCCCGATCCGCATTTTCAACTGAATAAAAAATTCACCCGCTGACTGCCTGCGTCGTTTCAGCCGGATGATTCGCAACTCACTATAAAAACAATGACTGGAGACACTCCATGGCTTTAGATATTTTCGTCGTGCTGATCTACGCGGCCGGCATGCTGGTGTTGGGCTGGTATGGCATGCGCAAGGCCAAGACCCACGAGGATTACCTCGTTGCCGGACGCAATCTCGGCCCGAGCCTGTACATGGGCACCATGGCCGCCACTGTCCTGGGCGGGGCCTCTACCGTCGGCACCGTGCGCCTGGGTTATGTCCACGGCATTTCCGGCTTCTGGCTTTGCGCCGCGCTGGGCGCCGGGATCATCGCTCTGAACCTGTTCCTCGCCAAGCCACTGCTCAAGCTGCGCATCTTCACCGTCACCCAGATCCTCGAAAAACGCTACAACCCGATGGCCCGCCAAGCCAGTGCGGTGATCATGCTCGCCTACGCGCTGATGATCGGCGTGACCTCGATTCTGGCCATCGGCACCGTCATGCAGGTGCTGTTCGATCTGCCATTCTGGGTCTCGGTACTCCTGGGCGGCGGCGTGGTCGTGGTGTATTCGACCATCGGCGGCATGTGGTCGCTGACCCTGACCGACATTGTTCAGTTCGTGATCAAGACCGTCGGCCTGATGTTCATCCTGCTGCCGATCTGCCTGTACCGCGTCGGCGGCTGGGACCAACTGGTGGCGAAGCTGCCAGCATCGAGCTTCAGCTGGACCACCATCGGCTGGGACACCATCATCACCTACTTCCTGATCTACTTCTTCGGCATCCTCATCGGCCAGGACATCTGGCAGCGCGTGTTCACCGCACGCACAGCCAAAGTCGCGCAGTACGCAGGCTCCATCGCTGGCGTCTACTGCATCATCTATGGTCTGGCCTGCGCCTTGATCGGCATGGCGGCCCACGTGTTGCTGCCGGACCTGGCCAACGTCAACACCGCTTTCGCCGCCATTGTCAAAGCCTCCTTGCCTGACGGGATTCGCGGCCTGGTGATCGCCGCTGCCCTGGCCGCCATGATGTCGACCGCCAGCGCCGGGCTGCTCGCCGCGTCCACTACCCTCACCGAAGACCTGCTGCCAACACTGCGCGGTGGCAAGCAATCTAGCCTGGGTATCAACCGCCTGTTCACTGCCCTGACCGGCATTGTCGTACTGGCCATTGCGCTGGTGGTGAACGACGTGATCAGCGCCCTGACCCTGGCCTACAACCTGCTGGTGGGCGGGATGCTGATTCCGCTGATCGGCGCGATCTACTGGAAACGCGCCACCACCGCCGGCGCCATTACCAGCATGAGCCTGGGTTTCGTCACCGCGCTGGTGTTCATGTTCAAGGATGGCCTGGACGCCAACACACCGATCTACTACAGCCTGGCGATCGGTCTGGTGAGTTTCGTAGTGGTCAGCTTGGTTTCGCCACGTCCCGCTGCAGTGGCTAGTGTGGCCTGATTTAACCTTGCCCCAACCGTAGAAACGCAGAAACACATCACAGGGCGCCTCCGGGCGTCCTGTTTATGCGCGGTTACAAAATTTCATCTGTGACGGAGCAGTTCATAGCTCAAAACATGAACTAGCCTTGATCGGGACAGCACCGTAGCGAAGTGCCTAAATGGGTGATTTCAGGGAGTGAAGCAGTCTCAGGCTGTCAGGTGGCAACCCTCTGTGAGAAGTCGGGGTGAGCTTCGAACACATCAAACCAGAGGCTTTCCATGGACCGCCGTGAAATTCAGCAGCACATTTTCGACACGCTTGGGAAAATCCTCGTCGACAAATCGGTCATTCAAGAACAAGACGACGTGAAAGTGAGCGAACTGTTTATGGACGAAGAGGATTTCGCTGACTTTTTTGCCGATTTGCAAAGCGGCTTTAACATTGCGCTACCGAATGACGTTAAATCCGACCTGTCTCATTTGCCCGAAAAACCCTACTACAACCAATTGACCTTGCAGGGACTCGTCGACCTGATCCTGGTGCAGATGAAGAACAGGAAATCCCCCTGAACGCAGATGCGTTAGATTTCCATAGAGAAGACGTCTGCGAGGAAGTCGCACCCGTTTGACTGTGGCGAAAGCCACGACGTCGGGTGCGTTTTCAGTCGGGCGGGCTATCGGGCGATAGCACCGTTGTTCTAACGATTTGAATACGAACTCGGCTCAGCGCCGTGGGCGGCGACGTTCGTCATCGTCGGTGCGGACGGGAATGGGCTGCAGTTTTGGCCGCTCGATCAAACCTAGCGCAACACCCACGTCGTGAAGCCACTCTTGCAATTTGCTGTTCATATAACGCCCCCTTCAGGGAAATGCCGGCAGCCAACTTCTGGTCTGCTTAACGCAAATAATAGTGCTAAGTCGCACTTTACGCCTGCTACGAAGTGTCGCGGCAGGAATTTTCCCATTCTTTACGTTCAGACATTCCAAAGCGCTAAATGCCAGATTTCATGCGACCAACGGCACTACGTTATTTATCCCGTTACCCCGCCACCGCTGGCGCGAGTGCTGCTCGCTCATGCGCCTGACTGCGACGAGCGAATATGAAGAACAACGCGCCACCCAGGAAACAACCGGTGAACCATGCAAAATTGGCCATGGGCTGCAATGCCGGCACGAAGGTGATCGCGACGCCCACCAGGGTCGCCAGAATCAACGCCTTGACCGCCGTGTAATTGACCCCGCCGGTGTACCAATAGCGACCGCTCGGGCCATCGTTGAACAGAGAATCGACGTCTATCTGCTGCTTCTTGATCAGGTAGTAATCCACCAGCAGGATGCCGAACAGCGGGCCGATGAACGCCGCCAGCACATCGAGGGTGTAATGGATCACGGCCGGATTATTGAACAGGTTCCACGGCGTGATGAAGATCGAGGCCACTGCTGCGATCATCCCGCCCACACGCCAGCTGATCTTGCTTGGCGCGACGTTGGCGAAGTCGAAAGCCGGGGATACGAAGTTGGCGACGATATTGATGCCAATGGTCGCGGTCACGAAAGCGAATGCCCCCAGTAGCACAGCGACGCTGTTGTCGATGCGGGCAACGGTGGCGATTGGGTCATGCAGCATTTCGCCGAACACCGGCAACGTGCCGGAAACGATGACCACGGTGACCAGTGAGAACGCGAGGAAGTTGACCGGCAGCCCCCAGAAATTGCCGCGGCGGACTTCGGACATGCTCCGGCAATAGCGACTGAAGTCGCCGAAATTGAGCGTAGGCCCGGAGAAATACGAAACCACCAGCGCCGTCGCCATGATCACCTGCGAGAACGCTTCCCAACCCGTTAGGGATTTCTCGGACAAGGTGAAGCTGATGTTGGCCCAACCGGCCTTCCAGACGATCCATCCCGCGAGCAGGAACATCACTGCGTAGACCACCGGCCCTGCCCAATCGATGAAACGGCGAATTGACTCCATACCCGCCCAGAACACGGCGGCCTGTACCAGCCAAAGGGCGAGGAATCCGAACCAGCCGAGGTAGGACAACCCTGCGAAATGAGGCTCGGCATACACCGACATCTGTGGGAAGAATCGCAGCACCACAATGATCAAGGCGCTTGAAGCCAGATAAGTCTGAACGCCATACCAGGCGACCGCGATCAGGCCGCGTATCACGGCCGGGATGTTCGCGCCAAAGACACCAAACGCCAGGCGGCAGATCACCGGATACGGAACGGCCGCCTGCTGGCTCGGCTTGGCCAGCAAATTCGCAATCACTTGAATGATACAAATGCCCACCAGCAGCGCGATCAGCACTTGCCAACTCGCCAGTCCCAGCGCAAACAGGCTCGCGGCAAAGACATAACCGCCGACGCTATGCACATCGCTCATCCAGAACGCGAAAATGTTGTACCAGCTCCACTTTTGCGGCACAGGCCCCAGATCCTGATTATACAAACGAGGGCTGTAACCTTTGGGCATCGGCTCTGTCATCGCATTTCTCCCTGAGAGGACGAACTGGCTCCCGGAAACGTCAGATCTGACCACTGCGTACGGGAGCAAGCTTAGGTTGTATACGAATCGATAGGCAGAATGCGTGCCAGCAGGATTTTGCGGGATGACGAAAGACGTTAAATAGCGGTTTTAAAAGGAGGCTTAGGGCGAGAGATAACATTGCGCTATCAGCCTGAGTAATCCGATGTGCGCCCAGTCACAGTGCAGCGGTGCCTGATGGCGGTGCATTTTTCGACGAACAGAATTCGGGCTGGAAAACTGTATACAAGAATCAGACCTGTGATTTTGGCTTTTAGCAGTCCGGCTCGCCAGCGGCAGCGACTTTGTTGACGCCACGACGGCAAGCGGACTGCTACAGGCGGTTAACCGCGGACTGGTTTTTCTACTACTTTATTCCGGCAACTGCACCAATCCATCTTCATCGGTCATCGCCCGCTCCAGCAGATCGGTCGGCAGACTTTTGCTCGCCCGCGCGCCCAACAGCTTGAGTTGTTCGCTGCGGCTGACCAGGTTTCCGCGTCCCTCGACCAGCTTGTTACGCGCAGCGCCGTAGGCTTTGTCCAGTTGCTGCAAGCGGCTGCCAACCTCGTCCAGATCCTGGATGAACAGCACGAACTTGTCGTAAAGCCAGCCTGCCCGCTCGGCGATTTCCCGCGCGTTCTGGCTCTGACGTTCCTGCTTCCAGAGGCTGTCGATGACTCGCAGGGTGGCGAGCAGCGTCGTAGGACTGACGATCACGATGTTGCGATCGAAGGCTTCCTGGAACATGGTCGGTTCTGCCTGCAATGCGGCCGAAAACGCCGCCTCGATCGGTACGAACAGCAACACGAAATCCAGACTGTGCAGGCCTTCCAGGCGCTTGTAATCCTTGCCGGACAAGCCCTTTACGTGATTGCGCAGCGACAGCACGTGTTGCTTGAGTGCCACTTGCGCAATGACCTCGTCATCTGCCGACACATATTGCTGGTAAGCCGTAAGACTGACCTTGGCGTCCACCACCACCTGCTTGTCGCCTGGCAGCATGATCAGCACGTCGGGTTGGAACCGCTCGCCATCCGGGCCTTTGAGGCTGACCTGAGTCTGATACTCGCGCCCTTTCTCAAGCCCGGCATGTTCCAGCACCCGCTCCAGAATCAATTCGCCCCAGTTGCCTTGGGTTTTCTGCCCTTTTAGCGCGCGAGTGAGGTTGGTGGCCTCGTCGCTCAGGCGCTGGTTGAGCAACTGCAGGCGCTCCAGCTCCTTACCCAGCGAGAAGCGCTCGCGGGCTTCCTGCTGATAGCTTTCTTCAACGCGCTTTTCAAACGACTGGATGCGTTCTTTCAGCGGATTGAGCAACTGCCCCAACTGCTGCTGACTGGTTTCGGCGAAACGCTGCTCGCGTTCGTCGAAGATTTTCCCGGCCAGCTCGGCGAACTGCGCCCTCAGTTCATCGCGCGAACCCTGCAGGTCGTTCAGGCGCTGCTGATGGCTCTCCTGCTGTTCACGCAACTCGGCGTTCAGCGAGGCACATTGCGCATCGAGGCGTCGCAACTCAGCCTCTTTGACGGCGCGCTCCTGCCCCCAATGGTCCTGCGCCTGGCGGGCGGCATCATGTTGCTGACGCAGGAGTTCGACTTCCCGACGCAGTGCCGCAAGATCCGCCTGCTTGACCGCATTGGCCTGGCTCAGATCGCTGATCTCGTCACGACAGGCATCCAGCTGTGCATTAAGGCCGTCCTGGGCCATTTGCGCGTTGCTCAAGCGCTCATCGAGCAGCGCTGCGTCCGCCTCACGTCGGGCCAGCCGACGCTGCAGTTGCCACGCCAGCGCCAGCAACGGCAACGCCGCCGCCCCCAATCCCAGCAACAGGCTGGTGAGGTCCAATGCCATAAAAAATCCCCAACTCACAATCGATACTGGCGGCATTATGCGCAGAACCTGCGCTGACGTCAGATTCGGTTGGAGCACTGGCGCAAGAAGCGAGAAAGCGTAGCGCACAGGCGCAAAGGTGCGTAATAGACGAAGCGCTTGGGACAATCCACAGAACCTGTGGATAACTCAGTGGACAACGTCCCTTGAACCTTCGCAAACGCAGGTAGAATGGGGCCTGCGTTCAAACTGACGATTTTTTCACCAATGAAAAAAAGCGATGCTTTTCATTGACTTAATAAATCGTTACGTGAAATCAAGCTGTTAGCACTGAATGTGACAGTGACATGGCAGCTAACCGCTTTAATGTGCACAAGTCGATTTCCAATTGGAATATGTGGCCTTCAAAAGCTGCGACCAGGCGCTATATGCTCGGCGTACACTCCAGATTGCAAAAGCCGCTTGCGTCGCTTTGCGAGATCAGTTAGCATCGCCGCCGTTAGTACCAAGCTGAAAGTCAATTCTGATCGAACAAATCCCTCAATCCCTGTATGCCTTCCAGCACACGGACTGAAAAAAGGGATCGATCACCTCGATGGTTTCCAGACATGAACTCGCACGACCTGCCGAAAAATCGGAGGGGTGGAGAAGCAATCATGGCCTGCTCAAACCAGCCTGCAAATTGATCAGGATCTTCACCCCGAGCATCGAACCTTTGCTCCTGTTGTGTCGCCTGCCCTCCGAAGTACCTACCAGTCAGCCCAGCGCCACACGATAACGCGCTTCAACTGGCTGCTTTTGTTCCAGACAGGTTCTGCGCCCTGCCCTGACTCGCATTCGAGCATCGGCCCGCGTTTACTGGAACGTTTTTATTTTGCACGCCTCTATTGCGTGTCGATTCAGGAAACACCATTACCATGACTACTCATATCCAGACTCAGGCTGCAATCCGCACCCTCACCAACGCCTTCGCTCCAATGGACTGCCTGATCATGGCCGCCCGCAAAGGTTGCTTCAGCTTCACCATCGTCAACGAACATGGCATCGCCCGTCACAGCGAACGCCTGTACCCCGATCAATACTCCAGCGCCGAGCCGCTGCAAGCCGTGATCGACCGTACACGTCAGGCGTTGACGGCCTGAGACCGTTCGTCGGCTAAAAGAAAGCGATCACAAGCCCCAACCTCAAAAGTTGGGGCTTTTTTGTGCCTGTTTTTAATATGAAAAAACCGTGGGAATCATTGCCCGGCGGAATATGGACAATCGTGCAAATGGGGAAATATTTTAAAAACAGCCCGTTACACCGCAAATATGAGACTACGCTTCAACTCAAGCGGCCTGAGCCGCTTCCGGGGGACCCAAATCCGATTTTCGCTGCCAAGCGTCAGGGTCCGCCGGCTCATATGACCTTGCGAGGGTGTTATGGGAATCGCTGCCAGTGAATTGCGCCGTTATGTGATCCGCCCCACGCTGATCTATCTCGGCCGCCACCATCCAGGAGCAGAATCTTTCCTGCTCGCCGTAGCCGCTAGCCAGTCAGCGCTGGGCGCCGAGCTCGACAGCCAACGCGGGCACGGCCTCTACGGCATTTCCGATTCACTGCACTATCAGCTCTGGGACGGCTATCTGGCCAAGGATCCCGATCTCGCCAGTCTGGTCAGAGGGCTCGCCAGTCAACATGCCTTCCTCACCGGCCCGGATCTGGAGCTGACAGTGAACCTGCGTTATTCAACTGCAATTGCCTGGATGATGGTCGAAGCCAGCCGCCTGACCTTGCCCGCCGAAGATGACTTGCTGGGAATGGCGCGGATTTGGCGCAGGATATTTCAGCCCCACGGCCGACTGCAGGATTTCACTACCGCCTGGCAGACCTCGGTACGCCCCTTGTTTCAGGCCGAACCAGCCATTTTGTGACCCAGCAGTTTCGCTGGAGATCGCCGCACGTTCACCCGGATTGTCCTACAAAAACTGCTCTAACTCGGGTGATCCAGCCTATAGCGCGTTAAGAAAAATGTTGGTAATTTCCGCGCGGTGATCAACAAGGAGTTCTAACAATGAAAAAAACAATGATCAAATCCAGCCTCAGTCTCGCCATCACTCTTGCCTCCACCCAAATCTTCGCATCGGGTTTTGCCCTCAACGAGCAAAGCATCAGCGGCATGGGAACCGGTTTTGCCGGGCGTACCTCATCCGTCGATGACGCCAGCATCGTTTATGGCAACCCGGCCGGCATGTCGCGCCTCAAGCGCCAACAAGTCACCGTTGGTGCTGCTGCAATCGATGCCTCGACCGACATCAAGGATGTCAGCGGCCGAAGCACCGGCAGCAACAAAGGCGACATGGTTCCGTTCACGGCCGTGCCGATGGGTTTCTACGTCAATCCGATCGACGATCAGTGGGCTTTCGGCCTGGGCGTCTATGCGCCGTTCGGCCTGGTCACCGACTACGAAAACAGCTTCCAGGGCCGCAATTTCGGCAGCAAGAGCATGGTGAAAGTCATCACCTTCCAGCCGACTGTCAGCTATGCCTTCAACGATAAGGTCTCGATCGGTTTCGGTCCGACCATCAACCGTATTTCCGGCGTCCTGGAATCGGCACTCAATGTCAGCGGCCTGACCCTGCCAGTCACTGGTCGTCCATCGGGTGATGGTCGCGTTCAGGTCAAGGGCGATGACGTCGGCTATGGCTTCAACGCCGGTATCCTGGTTCAGCCTACCGACACCACCAGCCTGGGTCTGACCTACCACTCCAAAGTGACCTACAAGCTTGACGGTCATACGGAAGTCACGCCGGGCGCCGGTGTTCCTGCTCCGATCCTCGGCGCCGCTCGCTATGACGGCAAGCTGAGCCTGGATACTCCTGAGTCGGTGGATTTCTCGATCACTCAGAAAATGACTGACGATTGGAAGCTCTATGCAGGGGCCACATGGACTCGCTGGAGCCGCCTGAAAGACATCACGGTGAAGAACTCCGGCGTAACCAGCGCGGGTGGTCTCGCAGCCCCGGCACTGGTCACCAACATTACCGAAGAACAGAACTGGCATGACGTCTGGGCTTACGCCATTGGTACTTCCTACCAGTTGAACAAACAATGGGTCTTGCGTACCGGCCTTTCGTTCGACCAGTCGCCAACCAACAACGATAACCGTTCGCCACGCATCCCGACCGGCGACCGGACGATCTTCAGCGTGGGCGCCGGTTATAGCCCGACTGATGACATCACCATCGACGTGGCTTACTCGTATCTGAAGGAAGAAGACATCAAGGTCCGCGACGCTAACGCGCTGGGCCAGTCCTACAACGCCAAGTACGAAAACAGCGCCAACGGTTTCGGCCTGGGCCTGACTTACCGCTTCTGATGCAGTCGGCGGGACAGGCAGATCACCTGTCCGCCGTACAGAGAACCCCGCAGCCAGCGATGGATGCGGGGTTTTTCGTTATTTGATCAGCACATCGAATGCGGGCTAAAGCCAACGCTCTGCGCATTGCTGACATCGAACGCCACTTTTATCTACCCGATCTCCTGTAGGAGCCGGCTTGCTGGCGAATGCGGAGTGTCAGACAACTCATCCATCACTGACCCACCGCGTTCGCCAGCAAGCCAGCTCCTACAATGGATCAGGGTGTAGCGAAGAAATGTGCTTGGCATCAAAGGCGAAGAGCTTTAGCTCCAGCCCGAGTTGCACTTCACACGCGATAGATTAGACGTCCGAAGGCGAAATGATCTGCGCTCGTCGAAGGCAGAAGCACAGAAGCACAGAAGATAGAGCCGCCGGATGTCCATAACGGCATCCATCCCAGACAGAAAGTCAGGGTCAGATACACACGCTACCCTCTATTACCGCAGACGCCTGGCGCCCTAACAGGTCATGCCCAACTGCAGGACGCCGAGCCCGACGCGGTGCCAGCCCCACCAGCCCAGGGCCAGCAGCACCGCCACCAGGGCAACGCCGACGAACCAGGGGATCACGCGGGTCACAGTGCCACCTGCTGCATTTGCAGACGCGCCACGGGCTGTTCACGCACAGGCCAGTTCAGCGCTGCGGCCATCAGGCTCAGGGCAATGGAGAGGTACCAGATCAAGTCGTAGTTCCCCGTCTGGTCATACACCACGCCGCCTAGCCAGCCGCCGAGAAACGCGCCCAGTTGGTGGAACAGGAAAACGATACCGCCCAGCATCGACAGGTTGCGCACCCCAAACAGCGTCGCCACGGTACCGTTTGTCAGCGGCACGGTGGACAGCCATAGCAGGCCCATGGCAATCCCGAACAAATAAGCCGAGGTTTGCGTCAGTGGCGCCCAGATAAACAGCACGATCACTACCGCCCGCAACAGGTATAGGCCGGTAAGCAGACGCGGCTTGGACATCCGACCTCCCAGCCAGCCTGCTATATAAGTGCCGAATACGTTGAATAACCCGATCAATGCCAGCACGGTGGTGCCGACCATCGCGGGCAGATGCTGATCCACCAGATACGCCGGCAGGTGCACGCCGATGAAAACCACCTGAAAGCCGCACACGAAGAAACCGAAGGCCAGCAGCCAGAAGCCCGAATGCGTGCAGGCCTCGTGGAGGGCTTCGCGCAGTGTCTGTTCGCCCGCAGTGATGGGGACGGGTTTGTCCTTGAGCATGGCCACCAGCGGCAGAATGAGTGCTACCAGCAAGCCCAGTGCAACCAGCGCCATGGACCAACCGAGCCAGCCGATCAACCCCAGAGTGCCCGGCAGCATCGCGAACTGACCGAACGAGCCCGCCGCGCTGGCCAGCCCCATGCCCATGCTGCGTTTCTCCGGTGGCAAGGCGCGGCCCACCACGCCGAGGATGATCGAGAACGTGGTGCCGGAAAGGCCGAAGCCAATCAGCAGCCCCGCACTCAGGGACAGGGTTACAGGCGAATCCGCCATGCTCATCAACCCCAGACCAAGCGCATACAGCACGCCGCCGACAAGCACCACTTTGGCTGCTCCGAAGCGATCGGCCAAAGCACCGGTAAATGGTTGGGCCAGGCCCCAGATCAGATTCTGCAAGGCGATGGCGAACGCGAACACTTCCCTGCCCCAGCCGAATTGCGCGCTCATCGGCGGCAAGAACAGGCCGAAGCCATGCCGGGTACCCAGCGACAGCGCCAGAATCAGCGCACTGCCCAATAAAACCCAACCGCTGGTACGCCAGACCGATGTCATTTTTATTCTCCCGAAATCACGCACACAGAATTAGGCGCATATGCCAGCAAATCAGAATAAGCGAAGCTACGCGCCGGAATAAGGGGTGTCAATCGAGGGCGCGCGCAGGATAGGTGGGAGTGAGCTTGCTCACGAAGACTGAAGTCAGGCCACGGAGAAGCTGTGAATTAAAACGCGCTTTGGTGAGCAGGCTCACTCCACAGATTTGGGCCCTACCGTGCAAATGTGTCAAACCAGCGCCAAGGTCACCAACACCGTCATTTCCAGCAACTCCAGCATCGCTCCTGCGGTATCGCCCGTACTACCGCCCAAACGTTGCAGCATCAATCGGCGCAACCAGAAAAACCCAGCCCCGGCGACCAGCAACGACCACGCGCCGGCCCAGCCCGAAATCAGGACGCAACCAAGTGCCGTCGTGCCCAGTACCTGCACGCCCAGCGTACGTGGCAGATGATCGGCCAGCGCTTGTCCCAAACCACCGGCGCGCACGTATGGCGTGTCGAGGAACAACCCCAGCATCGCAGCGCGGCCAATCACCGGCGCCAGCAACAGAACGACGCTGTGATGCGCATCGATCAGCGCAACAATCGCGGTGAATTTCAACAGCAGCACGATCACCAGTGTCACCACGGCAATCGGACCGCTACGCGGATCTTTCATAATCATCAGGGTGCGTTCGCGGTCGCCGAAACCGCCAAGCCAGCCATCGGCGCTATCGGCCAGGCCATCCAGATGCAACCCGCCACTGAGCAGCACCCAGGTCGCCAGCAATAGGGCCGCATGAAGCAACTGCGGTGCGCCCTGAAGGAGAAGGTTCAGCGCCATCAGAATCGAACCGAACAGCGCGCCCACCAGCGGATAAAACAGCAGCGAACGCCCCAACGCCTGAGGCGCGGGCATACCCGGCAGTCGAACCGGCAGGCTGCTGAGAAACTGCAAGGCGATCCAGAATGACAGCATCTACACCTCCGTCAGCGCGCAATTCGCATCGACATCGAGCCCGAACAAGCCGCCATGGCCGACGACCACTTGCAGCAGCTGTTCACGGGGCAACCCGCGGGCTTGGGCCAGCAGCAGGCGCATGACCCCACCATGACTGATCAGCAGAATCCGCTCGCCGTCGTGGGCCTGGTACAGACGCCGGACAGCGCCGCGCACACGCTCGGAAAACGCCGACACCTGCTCACCATTGGGCGGCGTGAATGTGTAGGGGTTTTCCCAGAAAAGTCCTAATCCCTCGGCATCGGTTTCCATCAATTGCGCGGTAGCGATTCCCTCCCAATCGCCGAAATGCAGTTCCTGCAGATCAGGTTCCAACTGCATCGGCAGCGACAACTGCAACGACAACTCCTCGGCAAACCGCGCG
Organism: Pseudomonas sp.; assembly: GCF_050739935.1. Taxonomy (GTDB): domain Bacteria; phylum Pseudomonadota; class Gammaproteobacteria; order Pseudomonadales; family Pseudomonadaceae; genus Aquipseudomonas. The sequence continues at coordinate 42,680 of NZ_JBOICF010000036.1, forward strand.
CAACGTCGCAATGGCGAACTGACGATGCGATTCCATCCAGACGGCCTCGCTACCGCCTCGCGCATCTGCTGCCAACCGAGTGGGGTCAGAGCGTCATCCAGACTGCCACGCAAGCCGCCACCGCGCTCGGTTTCGCCATGACGCAACAGGTCCAGATGCAAGGTCATGCCGGGCGATCCGCCACAGCCGCTTCGGCGAAAGTCGCCATGCCGCTGTGCAGCTCGCAGGCCAGACGCAACAGTGGCACGGCCAACGCGGCGCCACTGCCCTCCCCGAGACGCAGACCCAGCTCCAGCAGAGGTTCGGCGCGCAGGGTTTCCAGCACATGGCGATGACCCGGCTCCGCACCACGATGGCCGAACAACAGCCATTGACGGCAAGACGGGTTGAGTCGCACCGCAACCAGCGCTGCCACGGTGCAAATGAACCCGTCAACCAGCGCCGCGATGCCTTCCTGCGCGCAGGCCAGATAAGCGCCTACCAACGCCGCCACTTCAAACCCGCCCAATGCACGCAGGCTGCCCAGCGCATCGCCGGATTGGGCCGCGTGCAGTTGCAACGCCTGCTCGATGACCTGCGCCTTGTGATGGATGCCCTGAGCGTCCAGACCTGTCCCAGGCCCGACCAGCAACGGCGCCGGGCATTGCAGCAGCGAACAGGCGACAGCGCTGGCCACCGTGGTGTTGCCGATGCCCATTTCGCCACCGATGAACAGCTCGGTCCCCGCCGCCCTGGCCCGCAGCACGCTGTCGCGACCGCCTGCCAGAGCGCTTTCCAGCTGCGCCTGAGTCATCGCCGGGCCTTTGGCAAAGTTGGCCGTTCCCATCCCGAGATTCAGATGGCGCACACCCGGCAGGTTCAGCGGCGACACGGTGCCCAGATCGACCACATCCAACTGCGCCGAGAGTTGCTTGGCCAACACGCTGATCGCCGCGCCGCCCATGATGAAGTTGTGCAGCATCTGCCCGGTGACTTCCTGCGGATAGGCCGAAATCCCTTCGGCAACTATTCCGTGATCACCCGCAAAAATCGCGATCCATACCTTATCGACCTTGGGTCTGACCTGGCCTTGCAGACCAGCCATTTGCACCGCGACCGCTTCCAGCTGGCCCAATGAGCCTGCCGGTTTGGTCAATTGCTGCTGCCGGGCCAGCGCCTGCTCGCGACTGTTCTGATCGATTTCACAGGCAGGGTTGAGCCACCAGGCATTACTCATAGTGCGGATCCTTTGAGGGTCATGGGCAGTCCGGCGACGGTGAACACCACGCGCTGGCAACGTTCGGCCAGGGCCTGATGCAGCCAGCCGGCTTCATCGACATAACGACGGGTCAGCTCGCCGAGGGGCACCACGCCCAGCCCGGTTTCGTTGCTGACGAAAATGATGTGGCCGGGCAATTCAGCCAGGCAATCGAGTAACGCATCGCGCTCCTGCGTCAAGCGCTGCGGATCGTCCAGCATCAGCAAATTGGTCAGCCACAGGGTCAGGCAGTCCACCAACAGGCAGCGATCGGGCTCTGCGTTTTCTTTCAATACACGGGCCAGTTCGAGCGGCTCTTCGACCAGCCCCCAACTCTCCGGGCGACGCTGACGATGCAGCATCACGCGCTGATTCATCTCCCCATCCAGCGGCTGACTGGTGGCGATATAAAGGACATCGAGACCGCTTTCGTTCGCCAGTTTTTCAGCCAGCCGACTCTTGCCGGAACGCGCACCGCCGAGGATCAGTTGCCGCATCAGCTTGACTCCAGGCCGCAGAGTTCACGCAGTAGGCTGCCGTCCAAATGCTGCTCAACCAGATCGGCCAGCCGTTCGATATCTCGTTCGCGCAGGGCGTGGTAGTCAATCTGCTGCACATTGTGCAATCCAGCCCAACGCAGCAGGGCACTGCTGGAAGCCGGGTTTTCGAACAATCCGTGCAGATAGGTGCCGAGCACTTGCCCGTCGGCACTTTGCGCGCCGTCGCAACGACCATCGCTAAGTTGCACCAAAGGGTTTTCCAATGCCGGCCCCGTGGTCACGCCCGCATGAATCTCATAGCCGGTGACCTCGGCATCTTCCAGGCTCAACCGGCCGCGCACATTACGCAGCTGTTTTTGTTCCTCAAGCACCGTGCTGATTGCCAGCAGACCCAGCCCCGGACTTGAGCCGGCTGCACCTTCAAGGCCCAATGGATCATGCAACTGTTCACCCAGCATCTGCAGCCCGCCGCAGATGCCCAGCACCTTGCCGCCGTAACGCAGATGGCGACGGATGGCAGTGTCCCAGCCGTTGCTGCGCAGATACGTCAGGTCGCTGCGCACGCTTTTCGAACCCGGCAGGATGATCAGATCGGCAGGCGGAATCGGCTGATCCGGCCCGATGAATTGCAGATTGACCTGAGGGTGCAGCCGCAGCGGGTCGAAGTCGGTGTGGTTGCTGATGCGCGGCAGCACCGGCACCACCACATTCAGGACTTGCTCGGCCTTGTCGCTCTGACGTTGATCCAGACCATCCTCGGCCTCCAGATGCAAGTCCATCACGTAGGGCAACACGCCGACCACCGGTTTGTCGGTGCGCTGCTCCAACCAGTCCAGACCCGGCTGCAGCAAGGCGATGTCGCCGCGGAAACGATTGATGATGAAGCCTTTCACCCGCGCCTGTTCGCTCGGCGAAAGCAGCTCCAGAGTGCCGACCAGATGGGCGAAGACGCCGCCGCGATTGATGTCAGCCACCAGTAACACCGGGCAGTCCACCGCTTCGGCGAAACCCATGTTGGCGATGTCGCCCGCTCGTAGGTTGATTTCGGCAGGCGACCCGGCGCCCTCGACCATCACCACTGACCAACCCGCGCTGAGGCGTCGATGGGAGGCGAGCACCGCCTGCATGGCGATGGCCTTGTAGTCGTGATAGGCGACGGCGTTCATGGTGGTCACCGCGCGACCGTGAATGATCACCTGCGCGCCGGTATCGCTGTTGGGTTTGAGCAATACCGGGTTCATGTCGGTGTGCGGTTCCAGGCCACACGCCTGGGCCTGCACCGCTTGGGCGCGGCCGATCTCACCACCGTCGGCGGTCACCGCGCTGTTGAGCGCCATGTTCTGTGGTTTGAATGGCACCGTGCGCACGCCCTGGCGAGTCAGCCAGCGGCACAGCGCGGTCACCAGGGTGCTCTTGCCGGCGTCCGAGGTGGTGCCCTGCACCATCAGGGTTTTACCGATGCGTGGAGTGTTCATGCACGCTCCTGAGAAAACTCACTCAGCGCCTGTTCCAGACGCTGCCAGTGCGCTTCATCGCGCGGCAGACCAAAGCGTAGGCTGCCGTTGTGCGGCGCATTGTTGAGAAAGATGCGCAGCAGAATCCCGCGTCGGGCGCAGTATTCATGCAGCTCGGCGGCGCGAGGCATGATCAGCCATTGGAACAGTGCGCAGCCGCCTTGGGGAGCGAAGCCGTAACGGGTCAGCAATGCAACCAGACGCTGGCTGGCCGCTTCCGTGCGCGCACGCTGCCGTTGATGGCCCTCAACATCGTCGAGACAGGCCTGACCGAGAATCCGTGTAGGACCACTGACCGCCCAAGGGCCAATCTGTCTGGCCAGCACCTTGAGAAACCGCGACTCGGCCAGCACGAAGCCCAGCCGCACGCCCGCCAGACCAAAAAACTTGCCGAACGAGCGCAACACGATCAGGCCGGGGCGTTGGGTTTGGGCGGCAAGGCTCAAGTGCGGTGTGTTGTCCATGAATGCCTCGTCCACCACCAGCCAGCCGCCACGCTGCGCCAGTCTTGCGTGCCATTCCAGAAGGCGCTCGGGAGATAGACTCAGACCCGTGGGGTTATTGGGGTTGACCACCACCAGCACGTCGAGGGCATCGATGAAGCGCTCGACTTCATGCTCCAGCACCTCGCGCACCAGAAAGCCGCTGCTGCGCCAGGCTTCAGCGTGTTCGGCGTAACAGGGCGACAGCACGCCGACCTTGCCCGCCTGGCGCAAACGCGGCAACGCTTGTATCGCCGCCTGGGAACCGGCCACCGGCAGCAGATCCGGAGCCCCGTAATACCGCCGAGCCGCGCTCTCCAGACCGTCATCGGTTTCCGGCAGACGCGCCCAGGCAGCCTCCGGAATCGGCGGAATCGGCCACGACCAAGGCGAGATGCCGCTGGATAGATCGAGCCAGTCAGCCTCATCGATGCCGTATTTGGCCACCGCCCCGCGCAAACGACCGCCGTGCTCAAGCATAGAATTCAGTCCCCAGACACAGGATCAGCAGCCACAGCCATACGCCGCGCTGCACCAGTTGCCAGCCACGATCGATGGAGTTCGCGTCAGCAGGAGCGCCTTCGCCCAGTTGCGGACGTTGATGCAGCTCGCCGTGATAGATCGCCGCGCCACCCAGTTCGACACCCAGGGCGCCGGCACCCGCGGCCATTACCGGACCTGCGTTCGGGCTGTCCCAATTCGGCGCCTGTGTGTGCCAGCAGCGCAACGCCAGTCGGGTTTTACCCAGCAGCGCGTAAGTCAACGCTACAAGGCGCGCGGGAATGTAGTTAAGCAGGTCGTCGATTTTCGCCGCCGCCCAGCCGAAACGCTCGAATCGCTCGTTGCGATAGCCCCACATGGCGTCCAGCGTGTTGCTCAGACGATAGAGCACCACGCCCGGCGCACCCAGCACGACGAACCAGAAAATCGCGGCGAACACCGCGTCGCTGCCGTTTTCCAGCACAGACTCAGTGGCGGCGCGGGCGACTTCGGTGGCGTCCAGCTCCGACGTCTGGCGGCTGACCAGATAACCTACGCGACGGCGGGCTTCTTCAATATCGTCGCCGCGCAAGGCTTGCGCCACCGGCCCGACATGTTCTCCCAGGCTGCGCAGGCCCAGGGCGCAATACAGCGCGGCCACTTCCACTAGCCAGCCGACGTAAGGCAGCCAGCTGAAGAAGGTCACCAGCAGGGTCAGCGGAACGACCGCGATAAACCAGGCCGTGACGCCGTGACTGCGCCAGCCGCGACCACCTGCATTCAAACGTTGCTCGATGCGCTCGGCGTATCGGCCGAACGCTACCAGCGGGTGGTTTCGTTTTGGCTCGCCGAGCAGCGCATCCAGCGCGACCCCGGCGACGCTCAACAACGCCACACTCATGAATTCACTCCCCATCTGTTATCAAAGACCAGCTCGTGCAACGGACGCGCCTGCGCCCAGCCTTCCAGTTCCAGCATCGGCGCCGGGTAAAACTCCTTGACCGGCCCCAGGCACAGAATCGCCAACGGTTTTGAACCGCGTGGCATTTGCAAAAGGTCGGCCAGCGCCTGAGGTTCGAACAACGACACCCAGCCCATTCCCAACCCCTCGGCGCGGGCCGCCAGCCAGAGGTTCTGGATGGCGCAGGACAACGAAGCCATGTCCATTTCCGGCAAGGTGCGGCGTCCAAAGATGTGTTTCTCGCGGTCGTCCATCAGCGCGGCGACCAGCACCTCGGCGCAATCGTTGATGCCTTCGACCTTGAGCTTCATGAAGTCCTCGGAACGCTCGCCCAGGGCCTCGGCAGTGCGAACCCGTTCCTCTTCCACCTGCGCCTGAATCTGCCTGCGCAATTGACGATCGCTGATACGAATGAAGCGCCACGGCTGCATCAGACCGACACTGGGCGCGTGATGCGCGGCTTCCAGCAATCGCGCCAACAGCTCGGGAGCAACCGAGCCGCCGCAGAAGTGCCGCATGTCCCGGCGCTCGGCAATGGCCCGATAGACCGCAGCGCGCTCGGCGTCGCTGAAGGTGTGGTCAGTCATGGCGCAGCGCTCTATTCCAGCTAGCAGAGTGACCCACTGCGGGAGCGAACTTATTCGCGAGAGGCCGGTACATCCGATACAGATTTATGGCCTGTAACAACGCATCGCGAATAAATTCGCTCCCACAGGGTTCTGTGTTCCGGCAGCAGCACAGTGTCGGCCAAAAATTGGACAGCAGGGAACGCTCGCTCATGGCAAAAACAGCGCCGCCGTCGCGCGTGGATTGGAAGGAAAATAGAAGTGCACGTAGGATGCGGTCATTCGCCCATCCCGATACACCGCCTCGGCGCCGCGCCCGCCGTTGGGGCTGACGCCACGGGTGATTGGCGTCAGTTCGGTGCTGGTCAGCGAATGATGATAGGTGTGGCCGCGCAAAGTCCCCTCCGGCAGTTCCACCGTTTGCAAGGCCAAGGCCGCCAGGCGCTTCTGCATCACTGCTTCGCCGTCCAACAAGCCCGCCAGTTCGGCGCGCTGGCCATCGACATCAGTCAGAGCGCTCAGCAAATAGAGCATTCCACCACACTCAGCCAGCAGCGGTTTGCCTGCCGCGTGATGGGCGCGAATGGCCTGCAGCATCGAGTGGTTCTGACTCAACGCAACATGATGCAACTCGGGGTATCCACCGGGCAGGTACAGGCTGTGCGCGTCGGGCAATTGCCGATCGTGGATCGGCGAGAAGAACAACAACTCTGCGCCCATTCCCCGCAGCAGATCCAGGCTGGCGCCGTAGGTGAAAGCGAATGCTTCATCACGGGCGACGGCAATTCGCACGCCGGCCAACAAAGGCTCGACAGGCACGATATCCGGCGCGTCGAAGGTCACGGCGGGCGGCATGGTGGCATCGCAGGTACTGGCCAATGCCGCTGCGGCGGCATCGAGCCGAACGTCCAGATCATTTAGCTCACTGGCCTGCACCAGCCCCAGATGGCGGCTCGGCAGTTCGATTCCGGTTTCCCGCGACAGCGCGCCATACCAGCGCAAGCCTTCGGTCAGACTGCCTTCGAGCAACTGCGCATGACGCACGGTGCCGACGCGATTGGCAAGCACGCCGGCAAACGGCAGGTCAGGCTGATAGCGCGCCAGACCCAAGGCCAGCGCGCCAAAGGTCTGCGCCATCGCCGTGCCGTCGATCACGCCCAGCACCGGTACGCCAAAACGCCGCGCCAGGTCGGCACTCGAAGGCGTACCGTCGAACAGGCCCATGACGCCCTCGATCAGGATCAGATCGGCATCAGCGGCGGCTTCCCACAGCAAACGTCGACTTTCGTCTTCGCCGACCATCCACATGTCCAACTGGTAGACGGGGTTGCCGCTGGCGCGCTCGAGAATCATTGGGTCGAGAAAATCAGGCCCGCACTTGAACACGCGAACCTTGCGTCCCTGATTACGATGCAGACGCGCCAAGGCGGCGGTGACGGTGGTCTTGCCCTGACCGGAGGCGGGCGCGGCGATCAATACCGCCGGGCAATGCCGGGGCTGACTCATGAACGCTTGCTCACAGTTCGATGCCCTTCTGCGCCTTGATCCCGGCCTGAAACGCGTGCTTGACCACGCCGATCTCGGAAACGGTATCGGACAGATCGATCAGTTCCTGTTTGGCGCCGCGCCCGGTGATAACCACATGCTGCATTGGCGGGCGGGCCTGCAGGTCGCTGAGCACCTGCTCAAGATCCAGGTAGCCGTGCTTGAGGGCGATGTTCAGTTCGTCGAGGATCACCAGACCAATCTCGGGATTGCGCAATAGCGCCTGAGTCACGACCCAAGCGGCTTCGGCGGCGGCGATGTCGCGCTGACGGTCTTGGGTTTCCCAGGTGAACCCCTCGCCCATGACGTGATAGCGCACCTGCTCTGGGAAGCGGCGGAAGAACAGCTCTTCGCCGGTGGCATTGCGGCCCTTGATGAATTGCACCACGCCGCACTGCATACCGTGGCCCATGGCACGCGCGAGCATGCCGAAGGCGGAGCTGCTCTTGCCCTTGCCGTTACCGGTCAGGACCAGCAGCAGACCGCATTCATTAGGGGCGCTGGCGATGCGCTCGTCCATCACCGCCTTCTTGCGCAGCATGCGCGCCAGGTGGCGTTCGTCACGTTCGGGGGATTCGCTCATCTGGGCTCTCCGCTTGAGGGCAGGTGTGGCAAACGGAGGGCAAAGACTGACGGCAGGCGTCGGGAGCTGAATGGCCCGAGCCTGCGCAGAGCATCGCCCTCCGTGATGCTGTTGAATGGATCAGGCCGGTCTCCGGACTCATGAGCTGGTATACAAGCCACGCGCCTTCCCATGCTCGAGGAACACAGTGGCATCGTGCGTGGCCTTGACTCATTTACCGTTGCGGAGGCAGCGCCGGGATTGATCGCAAAAGCGTTCGCACCGGCTTCCCTGTTTCACCCTTTTCATCGGCCTTGGCCGCGGGCACCTGAAACAATCGGCGAAGGTTAGTGGGTTGCCCCCACAGCGTCAATCGGAGCGGCCATTGTTCTGCGGTTGAACCGACTCTTGCGAGCGGCCTCTACTCATAGACATGTGAGTGCATGACTGCCAGGAAGGGAGACCGATCATGTTCAAGCTAAAATCTCAGGTTGCGGTGCTGCTGTTGGTCGCCGGTGGACTCGCGGCGTGCGGCGAATCTTCAAGACTGCAGGTCTCGGACGGCATGGGCCCTTCGCCGCAACTACCGGAACCGAACAAAACCCTGATCCCCACCGTCAACATCGCGCCGACAGCCGGTTGGCCCGCGGGCACCAAACCCACGGCCGCACCGGGCACACAGGTCGCCGCGTTCGCTGAAAACCTCGACCACCCGCGCTGGCTCTACGTGCTGCCCAACGGCGATGTGCTGGTGGCGGAAACCAACGCGCCGCCCAAACCCGATGACAGCAAGGGCATCAAAGGCTGGGTCATGAAAAAGGTCATGAGCCGCGCTGGCGCAGCCGTACCGAGCGCGAACCGCATCACTCTGTTGCGCGATCAGGACCACGATGGCGTCGCGGAAACCCGCACGGTATTCATCGATCACTTGAATTCGCCGTTCGGCATGACGCTGGCGGGCAATGACTTCTATGTCGCCGACACCGATCGTCTGCTGCGCTTCAACTACACCTCGGGTGAAACCTCGATCAAGGGTGAGCCGCTGAAAGTCACCGATCTTCCAGGCGGCACGCTCAATCATCACTGGACCAAAAACGTCATTGCCAGCAAGGACGGTAGCAAGCTGTACGTGACGGTAGGCTCCAACAGTAACGCGGGTGAAAACGGGCTGGACGCGGAAAAAGGCCGCGCGGCGATTTGGGAAGTGGACGCTGCCACCGGCAATCACCGGATATTCGCCTCCGGCCTACGCAATCCCAACGGCATGGACTGGGACCCGAGCACCGGCAAGCTGTGGACGGCGGTCAACGAGCGCGACGAGATCGGCAGCGATCTGGTGCCTGACTACGTCACATCGGTTCAGGACGGTGCGTTTTATGGCTGGCCGTTCAGTTATTACGGTCAGCATGTGGACATCCGGGTGTCGCCACAGAATCCGCAGCTGGTGCAGAAGGCCATTGCGCCAGACTTCGCCGTGGGCCCGCATACCGCCTCGCTGGGCCTGGCGTTCGCCGACGGCAAGTCCTTGCCGGCGCCTTTCAATGAAGGGTTGTTCGTCGGTCAGCACGGTTCCTGGAACCGCAAACCGCACAGCGGTTACAAGGTATTGTTCGTGCCGTTCAAGGATGGCAAGCCAAGCGGCACGCCGGTGGACCTGCTGAGCGGATTTCTCAATGCCGATGAAAAAGCGCAAGGCCGCCCGGTTGGGGTGGTCAACGACAACAGAGGTGGGGTGTTGGTGGCCGATGATGTCGGCAACAAGATCTGGCGGGTGACCGCCGCGCGGACGGTGCAGGCTTCCAGTACTAGCCCCTGACCAGACGCGCCTGTTTCTGCCCGGAGGGCGTGGGAGCCCGGCTTGCCGGCGATCTGCCAGGCACTGGCAGGGTCATCAGCCGCGAATGCATCGCCTGACATCCCGCCTTCCCTGTAGGAGCCGGCTTGCTGGCGAACGCGGTTGATCAACCGCCAACGCATCACCTGACATTCCGCCTTCCCTGTAGGAGCCGGCTTGCTGGCGAACGCGGTTGATCAGCCGCCAACGCATCGCGTGACATTCCGCTTCCCTGTAGGAGCCGGCTTGCTGGCGAACGCGGTTGATCAGCCGCGAATGCATGCATGACACGGCGAAGTCGCCAGCAAGCCGGCTTCTACCGTAGAGGGAGCCAGGTGTTCACCGGCAAACAATGATCACAAAATCTGCGTCAGAAACAGGCTCTCTATTGCTTCGCCAGATTCGAAGGCTGAATCACACGTTTGGCATTCAGCCACGCCTTCTGCCAGTACGGCTTGTCGAGGCTGTCGAGTTTAACGGTGCCGCCAGTTGCCGGGGCATGCACGAAGCGCCCTTCGCCGACATAGATCCCGGCATGACTCACGTTCGAGCCGCCACCGGTCGCGAAGAACACCAGGTCACCGGTTTGCAGCTGGCTGCGATCGATGTCCGGGCCGCGCAGGTTGATCATGTCGCGCGTCGAACGTGGCAGAACAATCCCTGCGGCGCCCTGGTACACGTAACCGATCAGGCCACTGCAATCGAAGCCCGAATCCGGCGTGTTTCCGCCCCAGCGATAAGGCGTGCCCACCAACCCGATGGCACGTAGCAGCACGTCATCAGCGACGGGAGAAGAAAATTGAGAGGGAGCAGAGACCACAGGCCTGGAAACGACCTTGGGACGGGATGGCGGTGGATTGCTGGAGCAAGCGGCCAGCAATACAGCCAGTGATGTAACAGCCAGGCGAACCGTAAACGACATAAACACAACAACCCTTGAGGATGCGGCTTACTTTGCCGGGGGCCGGGATCGCACGCAATCAGGGTTTCCCCTGTTGCGTTAACGGTGTTGGCGCTTGATTGTAGTCGAAGTCATCGCGGTCGTCGTTTCTGGAACCTTGGCAGGAGCCATGGCCAACGCGCGTTTGGCTTCGATGAACGTGCGTGCCCAGTAAGCATCGTCGAGGCTGTCGACGCGCACACCACCACTGCGACGGCTGCTGGAGTGGATGAACTGGTCATCGCCCAGATAGATGCCGGCATGGCTCACACGACCGCGTCCTGCGGTGCTGAAGAACAGCAGATCGCCTGGCTTGAGGTCATTGCGCTTGATCAGAGGGGCATCGATATTGACCATTTCGCGGGAAGAACGCGGCAGGCTCATGCCGGCCTCTTCACGGAACAGGTAGCCGATGAAACCGCTGCAATCGAAACCGGACGTAGTCGAGGTGCCGCCGAAACGGTAACGGGTACCGATCAACGATTTGCCACGCTCCAGAATGCTGTCGGCCAGAACCGGAAGCTGATACGGTTTCGCGTCGGCAAATTGGGCCAGTTCATCTTCGGTCGCGATTTCATCATCCAGAACGGAAGACGAAAAATCGGCACGCTTGGCGGTTTGAGCGGTGGCAGAATCCTTGAACTGGACATTCTGCAACTGCTGTTGTGACGCTGGCATTTGGGCCGCGCAGCCGAACAGCAGCGTTACGAGTGCGAGAGGCACGAGGGGTGCGAAGCGATTTAGCATGGGCACGACCGTGGCTAATGTGTAAAGAAGCCGAGACTATGCCTTCTATCGTCATCATTTGCAAATTCAATCGAATCAAATGTGACTTAACAGGTCCTCCATCACATCTAAGGCTCTACACCTCAGAAAAACATCCATGTGAATGGAGTGATCGGTCGACGAGGGATTTATCTCGGCGGTAAAGCCTCCCGCTACCCGTGTGCGCAACATCGGCTCATGGATATAAGGGAAGCTGGCCGTGGTTCCGACGCTGAGAACAGCATCAAAGCCTTTTGCCATCTCCTCATCCAGCACATTCAATGCCAGCTCTGGCAGTAATTCCTCGAACAAGACGACCGGCGGTCTCAACACCCCATGACAATGCGCGCATAGCGGCGGCAATGGGCGCTGCAAGTGTTCGCTCAGCCGTGAATCTTCGGCGCCGCAGGACTGGCAGTAGAGCGGCGCCAACTGACCATGAATCTCGATCAGACGCTCGGGCGGACTGCCCGCCGCGCGATGATAACCGTCGACATTCTGCGTCAATACCCAGCATTCCGGCTTGCGCCGTTGCAGCGCAGCGATGGCGTAGTGCGCCGCATTGGGCTGTCCACCCAGGCAAGCGCTGCCTAATTGGGCAATGTACTTCCAGCACAACGCGGGATCTCGCCGCAACATCGGGCCGGACAAGGCCATCTCGATCGGCAGCCCGGCGTCGGTCCGACCGTTGTAAAGGCCGCCGACGCCACGGTAGGTCGGCAGTCCCGAATCAGCCGAAAGTCCGGCGCCAGTGATGATCAGAATGCGGGAGGCATGGCGCAAGGCCGCGGCGGTTTGCAGCACCAGCGCTGGATCGACCACGTTGCCGATCACCAGCCCAGCGTCTCTTTAAGGAAAGGAATGGTCAGCTTGCGCTGCGCTTGCAGCGAGGCCTGGTCAAGCTCTTCGAGCAGATCGAACAATGCGCTCATGCTGCGTTTGCCGCGCGTGAGGATGAAATGGCCGACCTCGTCAGTCAGATGCAGGCCACGACGCGAGGCGCGCAATTGCAGGGCACGAAGTTTTTCTTCATCGGAAAGCAGGCGCATCTGGAACACCAGGGCCATGGTCAGTCGCGATTTGAGGTCTGCCAGCTTGACGGGCAGTTCTCGTGGAGAACAGGACGCCGCAATCAATAGACGGCGGCCGCTGTCGCGCAAGCGGTTGAACAGGTGAAACAACGCTTCTTCCCATTCAGGCTTGCCGACCACGGCTTGCAGGTCGTCGAGACACACCAGCTCGTACTGCTCCAGATGATCGAACAGCTCGACACCTTCATTGATGACTTCCGCCATCGGCAGGTAAACGGCAGGCTCGCCCATTTGCTCGAAACGCAGGCAGGCCGCTTGCAGAAGGTGCGTGCGCCCTACCCCGTTTTTGCCCCACAGATAAATGAGGCTTTCGGTCCAGCCAGCCTCGGCTTCGCACAGGCGTTCGACGTAGCCGAGTGCAGCGGCATTGGCGCCTGGATAGTAATTGACGAAGGTGGCGTCATCACGCAGACGCACACTCAGGGGCAGCTGAATAGGTTTCATGCTGGCTGAACGGTTCGGTGACGAACCGCCAAGGGCCTCTGTGTAAAGTGTGCAAAGTTTATACCCGCAAGCCGGGCGGCACAATGCGGCAGACAGCCTGCAAAATCAAAGGCTTGCGTCTATCGCGGGCCGGAGGTTTGGATTACCGGTAAGGGCTGGGTGCAAAAACGCCGTGCGGCCAACCATTTTGGGATGGCGATCGCAAAACACTGTGGGAGCGAATTTATTCGCGATGGGGCCGAGCAGGCGACACATTTGGGTCGCCGGTGACACCATTCGAGGTTGAATTCGCTCCCATAGGTCCCTCAGCGTTCTCCTGAACTTCTTAAAGATCCGGATCTTCCATCCCGCCGTAGATATCCGACTCCTTGTACAGATCGTTCACGTGCCGCACCAGCACCATGATCACCGCCGCCACCGGCAGCGCCAGCAGGATGCCGGTGAAGCCGAACAGCTCACCGCCCGCGAGGATTGCGAAGATCACCGCCACCGGATGCAGGCCGATGCGATCACCCACCAGCAAAGGCGTCAGCACCATCCCTTCCAGTGCCTGCCCGACCATGAACACCGCGACGATGCCGAGCATCGGATACAGGTCGCCGCCGAACTGAAACAGACCCGCCAGAATCGCCGAGCCAATACCGATCACGAACCCCATATAAGGCACGATGGCCGCCAGCCCCGCGATCACGCCGATCAACAGCCCAAGCTCAAGACCAACCAGCATCAGTCCCGCGGCGTAGATCACGCCAAGGGCTACCATCACCAGCAACTGGCCACGAATGAACGCGCCCAGCACTTCATGACATTCATCGGCCAGCGCAACGATCTTCTTCTCGCGGTGACGCGGCAACAGGCTGCGCACCTTGGCCATCATCACGTCCCAGTCCCGCAGCAGGTAGAAGCAGACCACCGGGATCAGCACCAGATTGGTCAGCCAGCCGATCAAGGCCAGTGTCGACGTAGTCGCCTGTGCCAGCACGATCCCGACGATGTCGCTTGTCTGGCCCATGTGCTCGGATATCGCCGCCTTGACCTTGTCGAACTTCCAGAAACCCTCCGCCAGCCCAAGCTTGGCCTGGGTCCACGGCAGCGCAGTGTGCTGCAACCAGTCAAGCATCTGCGGCGTCAGTTCGTACAAGCGATACAGCTGCTTGGCGAGCATCGGTACCAGCACCAGCATCAGTCCCATGAAAATCAGGGTAAAAAACACGAACACCGTCACCACGCTCAAGGTGCGGGACATTTTCAGTTTTTCCAGCCGATCAGCGAGTGGATCGCCCATATACGCCAACAGCAACGCCACCAGAAAGGGCGTGAGGATAGCGTGCAACAGCCAGACAAACAGACACAGCAGGACAATCCCGCCGAGCCAGAACCAACGACGCGTATCAGTCATTACCGCCCCTTGAACCCGAAATAAAATGCTTCATGTCACGCCGTTATGAACCCGCTCACCAGCGGAAGTGCAGTGTTTGTGCAGTCGCGGGCGCGGGTGCTGGCGCTTGAGTAGACCCAGGTACAGCTCCGGGCGCAGGTGCCTGACCGGCATCGACCGGCGCACTGGCGGCTTCACTCGCTGGCACCTCCTGCAGTCTGGCCAGCGACAATTGCGAGCGCAGTTGATCAGCGCTGCCACTGACATCGAAGACCACACGATCGGCATCCACCGATTTCAGACGACCGCCGAAGGGTTCCAGCAGACGCCCCAGTTGGGCGTAACGTTCCAGGTTCATGCCCTGGACTTCCAGCGCCATGCTCGACGACGTCCCGGGCTTGACCACGAAGCGCGGGGCCAGACGTTGACTTACCGACAACAAAACGGCATCGGCCAACTCGGCGGAACTCGCCCCGGTCGCGCTGCCTTGCTCCATCTTGTCGCCCAGCCACAGGTGCCATTTACCCTGCCACTGACCTCCGTTTTCCTGCGCATGGACGGCGAGAATGGCGTCCGAACCATAACGTTCGGAGGCCTGCTTCAGCGGAGCCACGTCGTTGCCGTCCAGTGTCTTGGCATCGCCGATCCCTTGCTCACCCAGATCCGCCAGGGGCAGACGCAGCGGCAAGCCACGATGCTGCGCCGCGCGACGCAGAGGCTCGGCGCTCGGCTGACCGTCGCCCACCAGATTGGCGCCATCGGTTGCATCATTCAGCCACCAGGCCATGATCACTGGGCGATTCGAGCCCCACAATGACAGACCGGCCTGACGCAGCGCGCGCTCGGTGCTCGCCGGGTCGAAATCCACTTGCAACGACTCCGGCGGACCTGCGTCATAACCGTACTGACTGATAATTTGTTGTGGGTCCTTGCGCACGTCGGCAAGGGCCGAGCCTTGAGCGGCCTTGGGGTCACCGGTCAGACGAATGACCAGGGTTTCCAGCGCGGCCTGAGTGGCGCGGGTTTTCTCCTCCGGGGTCTGCCCGCTGACTGGCTCGCGCACCTGATAGAGATTGTTCACCGTCTCGGCCAGGGCCGGGAGGCTCATGAGGGACAGACAACCTACGAACAGGCAGTTTTTCAGGCGCATAAAAATTCCCAGGAACAAAAATCGCAGCTTATTAATAGCTGCATGAAAATGACTGGCTCGACTCAGACCACGTAGCGGCCCGAATCGCTCACTGTGCAGACGAAGTTACACCTTTTATGGCGACCGACGAACGGGCAACCCCGATCAGCGGGTTAATTTTTTCTTCATGATGCGTCTGCCCGTCGGCCCAAGGATGGCCGCTTTGGCCCAACCCTGATAAAATCGCGCGCCTTCGCAGACCGGCGATGCCACGGCCACGAGCCGTCCTACTCGGTCGTTATCCCGAATCCCCCCTAAAGGCCTGGATCATGAGCAAGCAACCCTCCCTGAGCTACAAAGACGCCGGTGTAGACATCGACGCCGGTGAAGCATTGGTCGAACGCATCAAGAGCGTCGCCAAGCGCACCAAGCGCCCGGAAGTCATGGGCGGCCTGGGTGGCTTCGGCGCGCTGTGCGAAATTCCGGCTGGCTACAAGCAGCCCGTACTGGTTTCCGGTACTGACGGCGTCGGCACCAAGCTGCGTCTGGCGCTGAACCTGAACAAACACGACAGCATCGGTATCGATCTGGTCGCCATGTGCGTCAATGACCTGGTGGTCTGCGGTGCCGAACCTCTGTTCTTCCTGGACTACTACGCCACCGGCAAACTGAACGTCGATACCGCTGCTCAGGTCGTGACCGGCATCGGCGCGGGCTGCGAACTGGCCGGCTGCTCGCTGGTCGGCGGCGAAACCGCTGAAATGCCAGGCATGTACGAAGGCGAAGACTACGACCTGGCCGGCTTCTGCGTCGGCGTCGTGGAAAAGGCCGAGATCATCGACGGCTCGAAGGTAGCAACCGGTGACGCCCTTATCGCACTGCCTTCTTCCGGCCCGCATTCCAACGGCTACTCGCTGATTCGCAAGATCATCGAAGTCTCCGGTGCCGACATCGAAACCATCCAGCTGGACGGCAAACCGCTGACTGACTTGCTGATGGCACCGACCCGCATCTACGTCAAGCAACTGCTCAAGCTGATCAAGGACACCGGCGCGGTCAAGGCCATGGCCCACATCACTGGCGGCGGCCTGCTGGACAACATCCCGCGCGTACTGCCTGAAGGTGCACAAGCAGTGGTCGACGTGGCGAGTTGGACCCGCCCCGCGGTGTTCGACTGGCTGCAAGAACAAGGCAACGTCGACGAGCATGAAATGCACCGCGTTCTGAACTGTGGCGTCGGCATGGTCATCTGCGTTGCGCAGGAACACGTCGAAGCTTCCCTCAACGCCCTGCGTGAAGCAGGCGAGCAGCCATGGGTCATCGGCCAGATCGGCATAGCTGCCGAAGGCGCTGCACAAGTCGAGCTGAAAAACGTCAAGGCACACTGATGCCCGAGGTAGTGAAGCCTGACGTGTTGAAGCCTGACTTGCCCCAACCTTGTGATGTAGTGGTGCTGCTGTCAGGCACTGGCGGTAACCTGCAGGCTATGATCGACAGCTTTCAGGACAGTTCGAGCCCGGCCCGCATTCGCGCAGTGATTTCAAACCGCGCCGATGCCTACGGGCTTGAACGTGCGAACAACGCGGGCATCGAAACCCGCGTTCTCGATCACACAGCCTACGAAGGTCGCGATGCCTTCGATACGGCATTGATCGAACTGATCGACTCATTTGCGCCGAAGCTGGTGGTACTCGCCGGCTTCATGCGCATCCTCACGCCGGACTTCGTGCGTCACTACCATGGTCGGTTGTTGAACATTCACCCTTCCCTGCTTCCCCTGTATAAAGGCTTGCACACGCATCAACGCGTGCTGGAGGCTGGCGATGTCGAGCACGGCTGTAGCGTGCACTTCGTCACCGAGGAACTCGATGGGGGGCCTCTGGTCGTACAAGCTGTTATTTCGGTAGAGTTGCACGACACGCCTGCGACACTGGCGCAAAGGGTTCACGCCCAGGAGCACTTGATTTATCCGCTCGCCATCCGCTGGTTCGCCGAAGGCCGTCTGGTCCTGAGCGAACAGGGCGCATTACTGAACGGCCAGCCACTGGGGCCCAGCGGCCATTTGATTCCGGCCATTTAATTTAGAAACAGGAGATATTATGCGTCGCGCTTTGCTCTTCGCTTTCGCTCTGTTCGCACTTCCTGCGGTCAATGCGGCAGACCTTCAACCTTTCTCCGCCAGCTACACCGCTGATTTCAAGCAGCTCCCCGTAGGTGGCGGTAGCGCCACACGCAGCCTGGAAAAGAACGCCAACGGCACCTGGACTCTGAGCTTCAAGGCATCGATGATGATCGCCAGCCTGACAGAGGTCAGTACCCTTAAAGTCGACAAGGATCAGTTGCTGCCTCAGACCTACCACTTCGAACGTGGCGGCCTGGGCAAGAGCAAGACAATTGATCTGGTGTTCGACTGGCCAACCAAATTCATCACCGGTACCGACCGTAATGATGCGGTGAAGATCCCGCTGAATACCGGTGTTCTGGACAAATCCACTTACCAGTTGGCCTTGCAACACGATGTCGCCGCCGGCAAGAAAAGCATGACCTATCAGGTGGTCGACGGCGATGAGGTCGATACCTATGATTTCCGTGTGCTGGGCACCGAGAAAGTCGATACCAAAGTGGGTTCGGTCGATGCCATCAAGGTCGAGCGCGTGCGTGATCCAACGCAGAACAAGCGCATCACCGTGATGTGGTTCGCCAAGGACTACGATTATCTGCTGGTTCGCCTGCAGCAGGTGGAGACCGACGGGAAGGAATACAACATCATGCTGCAGGATGGCACGGTGAATGGTAAGTCGGTCAAAGGCAGCTGATTTGGGTTGTACCGCGTTTTATAGAGAACCCCGTCAATTGGCGGGGTTTTTTGTGGATATGTATACGGCATCCATGGCGCTCGTCATCAAAGCGCGAAGCGCCGGGCTTTTGCTGTTGATCTTCTTACGCATTCGTCAGCAATGCGGGCGCTTACAGATTTTGCGGCGTACCGAAAATCGGCAGTCCGCGCAACTCACTGTGGGAGCGAATTCATTCGCGAGGGGGCAGCCGACACAGCTTTATCGTCTGGGAAGTCTTTCGCGAATGAATTCGCTCCCACAGGCGGTCGTGTTTACTGCAAAGACGGCGCTCGTCATCCCAGGGCGAAGCGCGCCGGGCTTTGCTGTTGATCTTCTTACGCATTCGTCAGCAAGTGGGTTCTTACACGTTTTGCGGCGTACCGAAAATCGGCAGTCCGCACAAATTCACTGTGGGAGCGAATTCATTCGCGAGGGGGCAGTACACCCGACACAGCTTTATCGTCTGGGAAGTCTTTCGCGAATGAATTCGCTCCCACAGGCGGTCGTGCTCACTGCAAAAACGGCGCTCGTCATCAAAGCGGCGAAGCGCGCCGGGCTTTTGCTGTTAACCTTCTTACGCATTCGTCAGCAATGCGGGTTCGTACAGGTCCAACGCCAAAATATCGCCATCTCCGGACGCTCGATGCTCCGCGCCTCAACATGAAACTTTCTTCACACCCTCAAACGAGTGCGACAAAACGCCGCACAGCCTGCAAAAACAGAGAGTTAGCCATTGTTGCCAAAGCGGTAAATAACTCTTCCCGAAATCGATCGTTTACTTAGCCAGCTACCAAAATTTATAAAGGAACCACTGCGACGTCCTGCCGTAGTTTTCAAAGAGTCAGGAGTTTTCAATATGACGGTTACTGTTACTGAACGCGACGACGCCCACATCTCCCACGAAGCCATCGCCGATGGCATTCAGATCTGGGATGTCCGCCAGCAAGACCAACTGGTAGGCATGTTTCATCATGAATCGGACGCACAGCGTTACGCAGCAGAGCTCGCGGAGTTGGAAGCCAAGAAGGCAGCGAGCAACTCGTAATAACGGAATCGCGACAAAACAAAACCCGCCTAGGCGGGTTTTGTTGTTTTCAGGTTTACCACATCAAATCATCGGGAATCTTGTAAGCCGCATACGGGTCATCGCCGCTATCCGGCTCTTCAGTCGGCTCGCTGAGCATTACGATACGACGCGGATCACGCTCCTGGACCTTCAGCGCTGCCTCACGGGGAATCACCTCGTAAGTACCGCCATGATGCACGATCGCCAACGACCCATTGCTCAGCTTGCTGCGCATCAGCGAATTGACCGACAGCCGCTTGACCTTCTTGTCATCGACGAAGTTGTAGTAATCCTCGGTGGTCAGTTTCGGCAGGCGGGTCGCTTCGATCAGTTGTTTGACCTGTGCGGCGCGGGCCTTCTGCTCGGCCTTTTCCTGCTGCTGACGGTTCAGCTCCTGGTCGCGTTTGGCCTTCTCGGCCATGGCTTCCTGAGCGGCGCGCTGCGCGGCGTCGTCGGCGCTCGCCTGGCCCTTGTGCACCAGACGCTGTTCTTTCTGCTTGGTCTTGGCGACCTGTTTGGCCTGCTTCTCGTTGACCAGACCTGCCTTGAGCAACTGGTCACGAAGGGAAATACCCGCCATCTGTCTTCTCTCTCTGACTTCTCTTGCTAAATAGTCAACTCAACCGCAGTTGGGCGTGTTTTTTTCCTGACGCTTGGCTTCGCCCCAGAGCGCGTCCATCTCTTCAAGGCTGCAATCTTCGATGGGGCGGCCGGTTTCACGCAAGGCCTGTTCGATGAAACGAAAGCGCCGCTCAAATTTGCCGTTGGCGGCACGCAAGGCATTTTCCGGATCGACCTTGAGATGACGGGCCAGATTGACCACCACGAACAGCAGGTCGCCGATCTCCTCGTTGATCCCGGCGCTGTCGTTGTCGGCCATGGCTTCAAGGACTTCGCCGAGTTCTTCACGCACCTTGTCGATCACTGGCAGCGCTTCGGGCCAGTCGAAACCGACCTGAGCCGTGCGCTTCTGCAACTTGGCCGCTCGCGACAATGCCGGCAACACATTCGGCACATCATCGAGCAAAGACAGCTGCTCTGGCGCTTGTGCCTTCCCGGCGCGCTCCTCGGCCTTGATCTCTTCCCAGCGACGCTTGACCTGATCTTCGTTCAGGCGCGGCGTTTCCACGGGCGCATACAGATCGCCCGTGGGAAACACATGAGGGTGACGGCGAATCAGTTTGCGCGTGATGCCATCGACCACGCCGTCAAATTCGAATCGCCCTTCTTCCCGCGCCAGCTGGCAGTAATACACCACCTGAAACAGCAGATCGCCCAGCTCGCCGCGCAGATCATCGAAGTCACCACGCTCGATCGCATCGGCGACTTCGTAGGCCTCTTCGAGGGTATGCGGCACGATGGTCGCGTAGTTCTGCTTCACATCCCACGGGCAGCCGTACTGCGGGTCGCGCAAGCGGGCCATGAGGTTGAGCAGGTCCTGGAGTGTGTACATGGGATCCCAATTCTTGTTTTTTGCGGCGTTTGCGCCGACGTCATCGCGAATGAATTCGCTCCCACAGAAGAAGCTGAACCTCTGTGGGAGCGAATTCATT
>NZ_JBOICF010000037.1:0-20257 GCF_050739935.1 Pseudomonas sp.
TGAGTTCCCTGAAGGGCCGTCGAAGACTACGACGTTGATAGGTTGGGTGTGTAAGCGCTGTGAGGCGTTGAGCTAACCAATACTAATTGCCCGTGAGGCTTGACCATATAACACCCAAGCAATTTGCTGACCTGAAAAGGCACCAGATTGCGGTGTGTGAAGACGAAACGAACCGAAAGTTCGACTCTTGCAAAACACCGATTCTATTACATACCCAATTTGCTGAAGCGAGGCCTAGGCCACGACTCAGTACCCGAATTTCTTGACGACCATAGAGCATTGGAACCACCTGATCCCATCCCGAACTCAGCAGTGAAACGATGCATCGCCGATGGTAGTGTGGGGTTTCCCCATGTGAGAGTAGGTCATCGTCAAGATTGAATTCCAAAACCCCTGTCTGCTACGAAGACAGGGGTTTTGTCGTTTCAGGACCATACAAAAGCCAGCTTCCGTTTCCGAAAGCTGGCTGATGAACGATCGCTATTTAGAACTGATAGCTCACGGTCGCGCTGACATTGCGCTCTTCGCCCATGTAGCAGAAGTTCAAGCTTGCACACGACGCGACATAAGACTCATCGGTAAGGTTATTGGCATTAAGCCTGACGTCCAAACCTTTCAGCCCCACCTTGCTCAAGTCATAACCCACCGAAGCGTCCCACAGCGCGTAGGAAGGCACCTTCATGGTGTTCTCGGAATCTACCCAGCTTGAGCCGACATATCGCAAGCCTGTGCCCAGCCGCAGCCCATCCAGCATACCGCTGTTGAACTTGTAGTCGCCCCACACCGATGCCATATGTTTCGGCGCCTGGGTCGGGGAGTTGCCCTTGTTGTCGATGTCGCTCACAGTGCTCGGCATTGATTTTGAATAATCAATGTCGGTCAGCGTATAGCTGCCCAAAACCTTGAAGTTCTCGGTCAACTGCATATGCGCTTCAAGCTCTAGACCCTGAGAACGAACAGCACCGATCGCGCGGTAGAAGTTCTCTTGGGGCAGTTTGGTCGCCAGGTTCTCTTGGTCAATGCGGAACACCGAGGCCGTGAACAGATTGTCAGTCCCCGGCGGCTGATATTTGATGCCGGCTTCCCATTGCTTGCCATCAGTAGGGGCTAGTGGGTTGCCAGCGCTGTCGGAATACGAGTTCGGGTTGAATGACTCGGAATAGCTGATGTAAGGCGCAACACCGTTGTCGAACAAATACAGCACGCCAGCGCGACCCGTAGTCTTGGTGCGTTTGTCGTTGATCTCGGTGCCTTCAGGACGGTTGTATTCGGCGATGCGGTTTTCATCCGACGTCTCGACCCAGTCATGACGCAAGCCCAGCGAGAAGCGCCACTTCTCCCATTCGATCAGATCCTGTGCATACATCCCGGTTTGCTCCAGACGCCGCAAATAGCTGGTGGGGTCGTAGTAGCTGATTTCCGAATTGCCATACACCGGGTTGAACGCATTGATCGGCGCCAGAGCGCCGCTTTGCCAATCCACCACGGTTTTGCGCCGCTGATAGTCCGCGCCGACCAACGCGGTATGTTTGACCGGGCCTGTGAAGAAGTCGGCCTGCAGCATGTTATCGACGATGTACGAATGCAGATGCTCGTTGGCACCCGAGTAGTAGCGGTTGAGCTCGTTGCTCGTCGGTGAGGTCCAGCCGTAGCTGTAGACCTGATCCAGACTCACCTTCGAATCCAGATAACGGAAGTTCTGCCGCGCGGTGAAGACATCGTTGAAGCGATGCTCGAACTGATAGCCGAACGACTGCTGATCACGGCTATAGCCATCGATGCCGGGTTCGCCTTCAAAGAAGTGCTCGGAGATGCGTTGACCATTACGCTGATGCAATGCGCCGTCTGCCGGGTTGCCGCCGTGGTATCCGCCTTCCGGATCATGTTGCAGGTATGCCTGGAGGGTAAGCGACGTGTCTTCGGTGAAGTCGATGCTCAGCGTGGGAGCCAGCGCATAGCGTTTCTCTTCGGCGTGATCGAATTGCGTGTCGGATTTGTCGGTCAGACCGACCAGGCGATAGGCGATGCGTTTGTCTTCATCCACAGGGCCGCTGAAGTCAAACCCTACCCCACGCTGATTGTTGGAGCCCACCGTCGCCTGAATCTGGTGATAGGGTTCATACAGTGGCTTCTTGCTGGTCAGCGCAACCAGACCGCCCGGTGAACTACGGCCATACAATACCGATGACGGGCCTTTCAGGATATCGATGCGTTCGAGGAAATACGGATCAACCTGCATCGTGCTGTAGGTGCCGCTGTCCCCCATAGACTTCAGGCCGTCGAGGTAGATGTTGTCCACCGAGCCATCGTTGAAGCCGCGCATCGCCACATAGTCGTACCGGTGAGTCGCGCCATAAGGATTGGTCAGCACTCCCGGCGTATAACGCATCGCCTGAGCGACGGTCTGCGAGCCTTGGTCATCCAGCTGTTCACGCGTCACCACCGACACCGACTGCGAGGTTTCCAGCAGCGCCGTACTGGTCTTGGTCGCGACCTGGCTGTGAGTCGCGTTGTAGCCCTCCATGCTCCCCAGCGCATTGCCCAGCGCGAAACCCCGGATATCGGTACTCGGCAATGCCATCGCCTGATCATCGGCGCTGTGCAGCACATAGCCGCTGCCATCCTGGCTGATCGCTTGCAGGCCGCTGCCACCCAGCAAGACGGTCAGCGCCTGATCGGTGGAATAACTGCCTTGTAGCCCTGGAGATTGAAGTCCCGCTATCTGCTCGGGAGTGGCTGATAGCATGATCCCGGCCTGACGCGCGAACTGGTTCAATGCATCGGCCAACGGACCTGCCGGAATCGAGTAGCTGCGTGCCGGAGTGACCATCACCGAAGATTCCGCAGCCAGTGCATGCAGGGGCACGGTACAGGCCGACAGTGTGGTGGAAATTAGCGCGGCGCGAATGGCCGAACCAAGCAGGGAAGGTCTGGCGGAGTCTGAGCCCAAACGCTGAAGCTGATCGGGATGAGCCTGGTATATACGTTGAAGCCGGGTCATTGCGAGTTCCGTCAAGGTCGGTAAAGAGGAGGGGTACTGATCTCTAAGCCGGACGTGCTCGGGAAACCCGCCAAAAAAATTGCCTGTTATGCATTGCGTTGTAGTGTGACCCACCAGCGTGTGCGGTAGTTGAGGCGCACCGGCAGACTTTGCGGAAGGAGTGCCAGCAGTTTGTCGGTGTCTTCCAGACGAAACACCCCGGACAGGCGCAACTGAGCGACATCCTGCTCGCAGCCGACGTAACCTCGGCGATAGCGGGCGACTTCAGCGATGAAGTCACCCAGGCGCATGTTGCGGGTGACGATCAGTCCATCGGCCCAGGCACCCGGGTCCATATCCGGTTCAGGCAGCAGGTCGGCGTGCTGCCCGTTGATCGAGTAGCTCTGACCGGCGTGCACAGTCAGGGGTATTGAGACCGGGGAATGAATGAGCACACGACCTTCCGTGACACTGAGCCGCGTATGTTTTTCCTCCTGACGCATCACGAAGCACCCGGCCAGACCTTCAACCATGCCATGCTTGCAGCCGACCAGTAGCGGCCGTGGCGGTATGCTTCCCGCATCGGAGCCGCAGTTGATCAGAATCTCGCCTTTGTTCAACGTTATCAGGCGCTGCCTGGCACTGAAGTTCTGATCCACTGCCGAATCGGTATTGAGCCGCAGACGTGTTCCATCCGTTAGAGCGAAGCCGCTGCGCTGGCCGATCCGGGTCGAGAAATCGGCTGTCCACTGCTGCCAGGGCGCAAGGTCCTTCGCCAGATACGCACCAGAACCCGCCACCAGCAGGCCCGACAGCAGCTTCAGCGCCTGCCTGCGGCCCAGTCGCTGCGCGCTGGTCTCCAACGCATCGAAGGCGGCACCGCTGGCCGGGAGCGCCTGAAAGCGGCTGTGCAAATCAG
Organism: Pseudomonas sp.; assembly: GCF_050739935.1. Lineage (GTDB taxonomy): Bacteria > Pseudomonadota > Gammaproteobacteria > Pseudomonadales > Pseudomonadaceae > Aquipseudomonas. The sequence continues at coordinate 3,900 of NZ_JBOICF010000037.1, forward strand.
CGTTGAGCGAGAGAACCCGCTGCCAGGCGCATTCATGATCGGGATGGGCTGCGCGCCATTGCTCGCAGCGTCGGTGAACACGCGGGCTGGCCGCGTTGTTGTTGAGGCGCATCATCCATTCGATGGCTTGCCGAACCACGGCGGGCGAAGGTTGCAGGTGATCGAGTAAGGATGCCTGATTCATGCGTCATGACTCACGTTGCGTACTTCAGCAGGTAACAGTGGTACAGCGCGTCTGCCACATGACGCTCGACGGAGCGCAAGGAGATGCCCATGTATTCGGCGATCTGCTTGTAGGGCATGCCTTCGCATTGGGCGAAGAGGAATGCACGGCGCACGTTCGGTTTGAGCCCGTCGAGCATTCTGGCGATATTTTCCAGCAACTCGAACACCAGTTCGCGGGATTCTGGCGAAGGCGTTTCGTGTTCGGGTAAATGGGCAAGGGCTTCGAGGTAGGCACGCTCCAGCTCTTCACGGCGCCAATGATCAATCACCAGACCCCGCGCGACAGTACGCAGAAACGCCCTCGGCGCTTTCAACTCCAGCAATTCGCTGCGATTGAGCAGGCGCACGAACGTATCCTGGGCCAGGTCCGCGGCATCTGCAGCGTTGCCCAACTTGCTGCGCAGCCAGCCGTTGAGCCAGCTGTGGTGATCGCTGTAAAGAGTGCGCAAGTTTGCGTGATAAGAAGGCATCAAAACGCGCCGTCCCAGCGCCGCTCAAATGATAATTAGTCGCATTGTGTGAAGGCGCTGGAGAATTTGCAACTGGCGATTACAAACGACAAAGCCCGCCCAGGCCGATGCCGGGGCGGGTTGTGGATCTGTAGGGTGATTATCAGGCGAACAATTTTTGCACGTTGTTCATCGCATCATCGGCGAAACCCTGCAGGAAAGCCTGAAATTCCTCGGCGCTCGCAGAATTGCCTTCGGCGGGCTCAGCGATGATTGTCCAGGTGGCGATGCTTTTATCATCAGTAACGCGCGCCACCGTCATCGAAGCCCAAAGGCTGCCGACGCCAAGGTTGTTATGGATCGTCGTCCAGGTCATGAACAGCGCATTGTCATCACGCGAATTGAGTTGCTCGACCACCTCCAAGCCACCTTCCTTGAATTTCTTGTAACGGACCGAACCGATGCCATTACCGATGACTTCGATGCTGGCCAGCGCCGGGATGAATTTCGTAAAGCCGCCAAAATCCCCCACGATCTGCCAGACGTCGCTCGCCGTCGCTGCGACCTCTACCGAAGCCACTACCGGCGTACCGGACGGGTTGCTGATCAGCGTGTCGGGTTTCAGGGTGTCGATGGTGTTGATTGCGTTCATGTCGTTCTCCGTTACGTACGTGGGTATTGCGTCAGATGAACTCGATTTCTTTCAGGTAATCGCAGCCCTTGCGCAGTAGCGCCGGGGTTTTCTGCGGGTAGCGTTCGCCCATGCGCTGTACACCGGCGAGGGCGTTTTGATAGGCGATCATCGAGATGTCGCCGATGTCTTCCTCGAAGCCGTCGAGGTAGAAGCCGAGCACGCCGAATAGCGCGTTATCGCTGTCGACTCTGTTCAGCTGGCTCTGCCAGTGCGCGATGCTGACCATCTCGAATTCACGTCCGGCCTCGCGGAACGCATCGACATAGCCGCTCCAGCTCAGCGGCTCAGGGTTGTGCAGATTGAATACCGCGCGGGTGGGCTGATAACGGCTGCTGTGAAAGCCGATGAAGCGCGCGAGGAAGTCCACTGGCATCAAGTCGAAGGTCATCGAGAACTCAGGAACCTGCCCCAATTGCATCGAGCCTTTGAGCATCAGCATCAGACGATTCTTGTGCGGCTGGCACACGCCGGTAACGCTGTTGAACGCGATATTGCCGGGCCGATAAACGTTCACCCATGCGCCCTTTTCGCGCGCCTGTTGCAGAATGCGTTCGGCGACCCATTTGGACAGGTTGTAGCCGTTCTTGATGTAGATCGGCGGGGTTTCGGCGGCGGGCGCTTCCAACACGCTGCCGTCTGCATCCACGGCGCTGGAGGCGGAAAGCGTCGAAACGAAGTTGAACACTTTCTTGCTGCGCCCCTCGCACAGTCGCAGGCATTCGAAGATCGGTGCGACGTTGTCCTTGGCAAGCGTCTCGTAATCTTGCACATGATTGACGTTGGCAGCGTTGTGTACCAAGGCGCCGAACTCCTGGTCCAGTCGCTCGTACACCTCATCACTCAGGCCCAGCTGCGGCTGGGTGATATCGGCTGCATAGACCCGCACCCGGCTCAGGTCCAGATGCTCCAGCCGGTTTTCACGCAAGGCGTCGACGAAGCGGTCCTGCGCCGTCAGCCCGTTGCCTTCGCGCACCAGACACGCCACTTCGGTAGCGCCCCAGGCCAACAACGCCTCGACGATGTGCACACCGAGAAAACCGTTGGCGCCAGTGACGATCACTTTATGCACATCGCCCAGCCGGCCAACCGGTAAAACAGCCAGATCGAGCGGCGCGTTGGCGTCCTTGAGTGCTTGCGCGCTGACAGTCCAGGACGATGAGCCATCGCTCTCGATCAACGATGCGAGGTTGATCAGTGTCGGCGCCTCGATGAAGCGGTTGATCGGAATGCTGCGCCCGAAACTCTCACGAATCCCCAGCAGCATTTGCGACAGTAGGATCGAGTGACCGCCCAGATTAAAAAAGCTCTCTTCGGTCGAAATATCTCCAGGCGGTAGCTCCAGCAGGTCCGCCCAGAGTGCCAGCAGCAGGCGTTCGTTTTCGGTTTCCGGCTGACGGCGGGGAGCTTGCTCGACCATGTTGACCGGCAATTGCAGCAGCGCCTTGCGATCAACCTTGCCGTTGTCCGCGAACGGCATTTTGGCAAGCTCGGTGTATGCCGCGGGACGCATGTAATCAGGCAACAGGCGTTCGACATGAGCTTTCAGCAAATGGCGCGCAGCGTCGGGTTCGACGCCTTGAGGTTGAGCGAGAAAGGCCAGAATCTGCCGCTGCTCATCGACCACCACGGCGACCTGCCGATACAGCTGGCTATCGCGCAGGCAATGCTCGATTTCTTCTGGCTCGACCCTGAATCCGCGGATCTTCACCTGATTGTCGCGCCGCCCGGACAGTTCAATGCCCTGGCTGGTCCACTTGCCGATGTCGCCGGTTCGATAGGCACGCAGGCTTTCACCGCCAAACAGCGCGATCTGCACATAGCGTTCTGCAGTCAACGTCGGGTTGTGGATGTAGCCCAGACACACGCCCGGCCCGACGATATACAGCTCGCCCGGCGTTTGCTCGGCGACCGGTTGCATCTGCTCATCGAGGATCAACAGCTGACTGTTGGCGATGGGCTGACCGAGATTGCGGTTGCTGCTGCCAGGCTGGAACTGCCCGGCGGTGATCAGCACCGTGGCTTCGGTCGGCCCATAGAGGTTGTGAAAATGGCATTGCGCGGCCAGACGCTCGATCACGTGCGGCTCGCAGACATCGCCACCGGTGCACAGATGTTCGAGCGTCAAGGGTCGGTCCATCGGCAGAATGCTCAACAGCGCAGGCGGCAGAAAGGCGTGGCTGAGGTTTTGATCCAGCAACTGGACCAACTGCAGTGGATCGCGGCGCTGGTCTTCGCTGGCGACTACGAGCTCGGCGCCACTGAGCAAGGTCGGGAAGATATCGATCACCGAGGAATCGAAACTCAATGTCGAGAACTGCAACACCCGGCTGTGCTCCGACAGGCTGACATAATCGGCGTACCAAGCCGTGAAGTGGCTCAGATTTCGCTGGCTGAGCATCACCCCCTTGGGATGCCCGGTGGTGCCCGATGTGTAGAGCGCCATACACGGTGTATCCGGCTCGGGCGAGCGGCGCATCAATGGCCGAAAGGTTGGCGTGACGTCGACATTGCTAATATCCAGTCCCGGCACACATTGACCAGCCAGCGGATGCTGACCGTCGTGCAGCAACAGCACGGCTCTGGAATTCTCCAGAATGTATTGTTGGCGCTGCAGCGGCTGATTGGGGTCGAGCGGCAGGTATACCGCTCCGGCCCCCAGAATCGCCAGAATCCCTGCAAACAGCGCTGCGGATTTCGGCAGGCAGATACCGATCACCAGCGGCTCGTCTGCAGGCTCTTTAAGCAGCGGCTGCATGAGCGCCTGAATCGCCACGCAGTGGGCGCGCAGCGCGTCGTAGCTGATGCGTTGACCGTCGATATTCAGCGCGACGCGAGTGGCGAATGTGCTGAAGCTCTGATCCAGCCGCGTCACCAGGGGCTGCTGCGCAATACTCAGCAAATGCGGTTGTGCGGTGTGATTGAAGCGATGTTCGAAGGCTAGATGATCCAGTCTTTGCAAGCCTTCCTGCCATTCGCTTTGTGGCGGCTCGACCCGTTCAGCTCGCGCAAGATAATCGGTGTCGCGAGAGAAGCGACTGACCAGCAACGCAATGCTGTCGATCAGCGTCGCAACGGCGCTGTCGCGCAGCATACGACCATTGCCTGAGGGCTCTGCGGGCATCTTTTCGCGCACGATCAAGCGCTGGGCCGTGGCCGATCCGTACCAACAAAGCAGCTCCACCTGCGGCAGTCCGGTTTGGGCGTTTGGGGTCAGCCCCACTCGCAGACCCAGATGCGCGCGAGTCTTGAAAGCTTGCAGTCGGTCGCTCGCCAGATCCAGCGTGCCATCCTCGATGAGCATCGACGCGCCGGTCAACGTGCTCTCTTGCAGCATTTGCGCATCGACCAACCGATGTATCTGGTGCCCGTGGCTGTCGAGCTCCACGCTCAGTTCGCTCAGGGCCCGACTGTGGCCGATGAGCACAATCTCCAGACGTTTCATTGCGCGCCTCCTGCCGGCAGATAGTCGGCAAGGGCGCGCTGCACGCAGGTGGAATCAAGCATCGAGCTGGTCTTGAAGAAACGCACGATGTTGCCCACCAGAGGGTGATGACGATTGATAGGGAAGCACATCGCCTGGGTTTCATCCCTAAGCGCCTGCTTGATGGGCTCGACGACCGCCAGATGCTCGATGAGCACGAAATCGAAGGACTTCTGGATGTCGTTGGTTAAATATTGAGCGATGAATGCCGGCATGATCCGGGCGATAACCGCCCGATCTTCTTCGGGCGCTGCGTTCCAGTAAATGCGCACCAGTCGCGCCCAGAACCCCGAATGCCGGCCCTCATCGAGCAGGTGGTCGGCCATCAATCCTTTGATCGATTGCTTGACCGTATCGTCCCTGGCGAATGCCGCGACATCGTTAGTCACGGTGTTTTCGGCGATGGCAACGCAAATCAGCTCGACTGCGCTGCGCAAATGATCAGGCGCCAAGGCCAGGGCGGCAGGGATGGCCCGGCTCAACTCAATTTCCGATGGCAGCTGGATGGGTTGGATGCCTGTCAATGCGATGGTCTGCTGCATGAAGTCCATGGCCACCAGCGCGTGATAATCCTCGTCGACCACCACCGTCATGGCGTCGTAGCGGCAGGCGAACGGAAAGCGGATCGCGAAGTTATCCTTGGCGATGCTGCGGGCGGTTTTGTCGACTATTTCAGTCTCGAAAATCACCACATCGTTGATGAATTTGTACAGGCTTTGAATCAGTGCGAAGTCACGCAGATGCGGGCACTCGCGAGTGAACGTCTCGCTGAGGACCAGCGGCTGGCGGCTCAATGGATAGATGAGCTTTTCATCATTCTCGACGATACGGCGTGGGCGGGTGCGGATCGTCGCGCGGCCTTCCCAGGCTTCGGCAAACGATAGATAGTCTTCGGCTTTCATGATGTCGTCCTTGTGTGAAGAGCAAAGGGTTCATGGGTTGGCGAACGGCTCATGCGCTGACCTCCAGCGCCGGTTCGCGCATGCTTATGCGAAGGGCGTCCCACAGGGCGATGCGGCTTTCCACGGCGGCGATGGCGGCCTCGTAAACTTGCTTCTCACGCTCCTGGCTCCCACCGACCAGGCGCTCAAGCAGCGACTCGGCCGCCGGGCCGTGATCCTCCGAGTCGACTTCGATGTGGCGTTCCAGGTAGTAACGAAACGTCGGTGCCTCGTCGGCGGTTATGCCCCACTCATCGAGGATGCTTTGGAACATCTGCGGGATGACGCTTTCGCGGCCATGCAGAAAAGCGGCGGCAACGCTGTGCGCCGGTGCATTGAGCACAGTATCCAGGGTGTCCCGAACGAAGCGCGCTTCAGCCTTGCCAGCGTTGACGCTGTCCAGGGCGGTCTCGTAATGCACGCCTTCTTTTTGCAGCTCGACGAAGCGTTCGACCTGCGCGGTACTGGCGCCGACCTCACGCATGGCGTCCAGATACAGTTCGAAATGGCTGTAGTGGCCGTGATCGAGGCGGTCGTCGGATTCCTCCCCCAGTACGATCTCGTTGATCAGACGTGCGGCCTCCGGATCCTTAGGAGGCAACCACGGAAGCCGGGTACAACTCAGTTCCTGCTGCAGGCGTTTGGTCAGCGACATGAAGTCCCAGACCGCGAAGACATGAGCCTCCATAAAACGTCGCAGCACATCCAATGAATCAATTTCAGAGAATATTGGATGAGCGCTTAGTTCCAGCTTTTTACGATTCAGTAGTTGTTTTTGAATATTCATGTTGACGTCCTTGAGGTGAATAAGTGCTGTGGCAACCTTGCCGTTTCGTTATGACTTAGTGGCAGCAAGTTAGGCTGGATAAATACGCCTGGGTTGCGCCGCCATAAATAGCGGGCGAGCACGGTTGCGAACAGATACTTCGTTTAATGGTCGTGAGCTGTCTAGTCAGGCGTTATGAGCCTGGAGTCGGCGTAATGAATGAAGTCCTGCCACCGGGGCTTTCGGCGTCATTCAAGTGGCGACGAGAAAACGTTAAGCACTTTTTAATTAAGTGGCAAACATTTTCTAATAATTTTTAATTGATGTAAAAGTTGCGCGCAGAGAGTGCTTATAAAACTATGTCAGAAAGTTTTATTGTGGCGAGAGCAACCCTTCCAGCTCAATAGAGTCAGAATCGATAATAATGAACGAATGCCTCGTTCAAAGTTGCTCGTTAACTGAATAATCGATTTAGAAGAATTTTTGTGGGCGACGTTGTTGGGAGTCCCTTATTACGTCCATGCCCTGGCACAGCTCCTTTCGTTGCTCCATGAGAATTGCGATGCGGAACCGACTGCAGGCGAGCTCGTTATCCGAGTTTGCCTGAAACGCAGCAAGGCGCTGCGTTAACGAAGACAGAAATCGCGATAGATAGGGGGAATGAAGCGAGATGTGCCGCCGCACGGACATGGAAAAGCTGACCCGCACGATGATGTCTGGGAAGCGGGACTGCGAAAGACTTACGGATTTTGATTCTGGCCAGAGGCCGTAGAAGCGAGGCTTGTCCGGCAGTCTGCCGGGAACCGGCAGTAAAGGCAGACGCTTCGTTGAGATCTTACTGGACGAAGCTGTCGGTGCGAGCGAGGGCCAGGCCGCATGCTGGAAGGTGAACAGTCGGCATCACGATCGTTGAGCCGTCACTGAACGAGGGCGCGCTTCCTTGAAGCCGTGGCGAATTTGCCGACTTCCGCTGGACGACTTTTCAGATAGTTATTGATGGCCTCGACGCCGCGGTTCAAGTGGTGTGCGAGCGCACTCACCGTGGACTCGATGGCGCCTGCTTCGGCCATCTGCAACAACTCCAGGTGGTCATGCTGTGACAACTCGCCCAGCTCCATGTGCTTGAGGTTGAAGCGCAGGAAGCGTTCTTCCTCGTTCAGACCATCTTCGACCAGTTTGAGCAGGCGCTTATTGGGCGCTCGTGAGTAAAGCATCATGTGGAACAGTCGATTGAGCGTGCCGATTTTCGTGTAATCGGTTTCAACCTCAAGCTGTTCGATGAAATGCCGCGCGGTGGCGATGTCCTGCGCAGTCAGCAGCGGGATCGACTGCCGCAGGGCCTCGGATTCGAGCAGGATGCGCAGCGCATAGGCATCGGACGCGTCTTCGTTGATCAGCGGCGCGACGACGGCACCCTTGTGGGTTTCGACGCGCAGCAACGATTGGGCCTCAAGCTGGCGCAAAGCTTCACGCACAGGCATGCGGCTGACACCGAACAGTGTGGCCAGCTCCTGCTGGCGCAACGCAATCCCTGCCGGCAAGCGGCCATCGAGTATCGCGCTGCGCAGTTTTTCTTCGATAACGGCACGCGCCATATGCGCGGGCGGCTGTTCATTCCCTAGAATTTCCCGGAGAAATTGCTCTTTCTCAGTCCTGCGCATCGTTGCTTCTTCTTCACTCAACATACATTGGATCCAATGGCACACTAACGGCCTCGTCCGGCCTTGTCAAACATTGCAATATCTTTGACCCGGCTGCGGCGGACCGCATTCTACAAGGCTTCTGCCGTTCATGTGCGCGCTCTGATCTATCCTCTCGTCGACAAGAAACGTCGGAATCGGTCGTCTGGACACGGCGTCAACGTGCACGTCGACAGCAATCGAGATCATTGATTTCCAAGTCAGTGATTGCCAGATGCCACTATTTTGCTCGGTTGGAGGCGCATCAGCGAGTACCTCTGGTCGATCCCGTGGACTGCCAGCATTTGTGAATGGTCGGCGCAGGGCCTGGCAAACGGACGAAACAGCGGGGATTATCGTGGGGAAAAGGCCAAGCCAATAAATGGAAGTACACAACCCTATAGCAGTCCGGCTTGCAGCGATAGGCAAGTCGGACTGCTACAGGCGACTGACGTCAGATATACCGACCCGTCACAAAATGCTGCACATCGTTGAATCCTGGGGTCGACGCATGACCCGGCGTCACCAGTGAGTCAATGAATGCCTCATCTTCCGCCGTGATCTTCACGCTCAGCGCTTTGGTGTAGCTATTCCATTGCTCTTCGGTGCGCGGGCCGACGATGGCCGAACTCACAGCCTGGTTATTCAGCACCCAGGCGATGGCAAATTCCACCAGCCCGACACCTTTTTCCTGGGTGTAGTGCTGCAGCTTCTGGGCAATGTGCAACGATTCCGTGCGCCATTCGGTTTCCAGAATCCGCTTGTCCTGACGCCCGGCACGGGTGCTGCTGTCGGGGGTGACATCCGGTGCGTATTTGCCACTTAGCACGCCGCGCGCCAGCGGACTGTAAGGCACAACGCCCAGGCCGTAGAACTTGGCGGCGGTAATCTGCTCCAGCTCCGCCTGACGATTGACGATGTTGTACAGCGGCTGGCTGATTACCGGTCTGTCGACGCCCAGACGCTCGGCGACGTTGACCACTTCAGCGATACGCCAGCCACGAAAGTTGGACACGCCCCAATAACGGATCTTGCCTTCGCGGATCAGATCGCCAATGGCCGAAACGGTCACCTCCAGCGGCGTGCTGTGGTCTTCCTTGTGCAGGTAATGAATGTCGATGTAATCGGTGTCGAGACGCCGCAGGCTGGACTCGATCTCGTTAAAGATGTGCTTGCGGTTCAGGCCGCTGGTGTTTGGCGCGGTGTTACCGGAGCTACTGCCAACCTTGGTCGCTAGCACCCATTCGCTGCGGCGCGAGGCGATGGCTTCACCGACGATTTCTTCAGAGCGGCCGGCGTTGTAGACGTTGGCGGTATCGATGAAATTCACGCCTTCATCCCAGGCCTTGTCGATGATGCGCAACGATTCTTCGGTGCTGGTCTGCACGCCGAACATCATGGAACCCAGCGTCAGCGTTGAAACCTTGAGGCCGGATTGGCCAAGAATGCGGTAGTTCATTGCTCGCTATCCTTTTCGTCAGGGAAGTAGAAATCAGGACAGTCTGGGCAGGCTTGCAAGAGATCTCGTAAAGGCCATTCAGACCGACAGCTCTAGGCCGGACATACTCGCCTTTTTGAGGCGGATTTGAAAAGTGACAATTTCATAGTTTGCTTTCGAAAACTTGTAGCAGCATGACTCGCCAGCGGTAGCGGCAGCCAGCCAATGCATGCCTGGCTGATCCACCGCTACAGCCGGCAAGTCGTGCTGTTACCGGGATATATCCGAGGTCACAAGTCTTGCCTTACGGCCCGTCAGAAAGCACAGCGTGCCGCCCTCAGCGAGCAGACCATCCGGCGACGGATGCAGAGGGAATAGGTGGCCACTGTTGTTTTTAATGTCCTTGTCACTTGCTGCGGATCCCTTCCAGGCGGCGCGATCAATTGTAGGAGCCGGCTTGCTGGCGACGGCGGATTCAGCCACATCTACGTTGACTGACCCACCGCATTCGCCAGCAAGCCTATGCCCAGTGGCATTTGGGAAATCGCTATCGCTGGCGAGCCGGACTGCGGCAGAAATCACTCGAGGTATCAGCCGCTTCTGTCTTGAGGGCGTGGGAGGCCGGTTTGCCAACGATCTGTAGGGAGCCAGCAGCAATCCTGCCAATTCGGCGTGTGTGGATACGGCGCCGCACGGCCTACGGTTGCTTCGCAGCCGATCGTGGGACAAGTCGCGCACCTACAAAAGAATCGCGTCAGTCGCGATACCCCGGCAATCCCCAATCCTCTAGTGGAAACTCCGCCAGCGAGCCCAGTATCAGGTCGGCATGGGCATACTGTGCGACCGGCATGTGCGAATCCGGCACCGCTACGGCATACATCCCGGCGGTCTTGGCGGCCGTCACGCCGAATGGCGAATCCTCGAACACCAGGCAGTCTTTCGGGTCGACACCAAGATTGCGTGCGGCGACGAGGAAAATATCCGGCGCAGGCTTAGCTGCAGTCACATCCTGATGGTCCGCGGTCACCACGTGTTTGAACAACTCGAACCACGAACTGTGATTGCTGGTTTTCACGACGAAGTAATGCAACGAAGAACTGGTCCCCACCGCAATCGGGATGTTGTGTCTGGCGAGGTGGCGCACCAGCGTCTCAGCGCCCGGCATCGGCTGCGCGTGGGGGAAGCGCTCGTCAAGCATTGGCTGGCGGACGGTGAGGAATTCATCGGCGGACATTGGCAGTTCGAGTGCGCGGATCACATATTCGGCGAAATCCTGCGAGCCCCGACCGATAGAATGCTGTTTCACGTCCCAGTCGAAAGTCTTGCCGTGCCGCTTGGCGATGGCATCGGTCACCTCGGTATAAATGCCCTCGGTGTCCAGCAACAGGCCGTCCATGTCGAAAATCACCGCCTTGATCGGTCCCTTTGGCTTTTGCGCGTCGCTCATCTCATTGATCCCGTTTACAGATTGACCTCCAGCCTAACGCCTCGGCCAAGGCCCTGGCTAGGCGCGGCTCAAGCTCAGGGGACATCAGCGCTCAGCCGCAACGGCTGCAAAATGCCCTCGCCAAGTGCTAATCTCGCCGGGCTCTCGGCAGCGCAAAGTGCTGCTCGGCGTCCCTTGCGGCAGCCGAAACCCTACGGGGTCAGGGAAGACATTATCCCCTATTCAAGAACGGACATCTTCGAGTCGACACATGAAAAAATCAGCCAACATTGCCGTAGGCGTAGTCATCGTTGCAGGCGCTCTCATCTGCGCGGGCGCCTGGTACACGGGGACTCGCCTCGAAGGTGTGCTCGGTGATGCTGTTCAGCAAGGCAATCAGCAAATCCAGGCCGCATTCGCCGGTCACGAAGGCAGCGCGAGAGTCGAGCTGCTGTCGCTGGACCGTCACTTCTTCACCAGCACCGCTCATTACAAATTCAGACTGCAGAACCCCAGACTCAACGACGGCCAGACCATTGAGCTGCTGTTCGTGGATAACATTGAGCACGGCCCGTTTCCCTGGAGCCGGGTAAAATCCTTGAACCTGGTCCCGGCGATGGCTGCCAGCAACATGGAACTCGAAAAGAACATCTTCTCCGAGAAATGGTTCGCCATAACCAATGGACAGCCGCCGTTGAACGGGCATTTCAGCATGGGTTACGACCGCGCGGGGCAGGGCCGGATCGAATTGCTGCCGTTCCAGTTCGACGATCAGAACGGTTCGTTCAAGTTCTCGGGCCTTACCCTCAACGCCTCGGGTAGCGCCAATGGTGAAAAGCTAGAAGCCAACGGCGTGCTGGGCAGCCTCGATGTGACCGCCAACTCAGAAGAGGGGCCGGTGCATCTGACTCTCAATGACCTGACCTTCAACACCGGCGGAACCAAGGGCAAGTCCGGTTTCTATCTGGGCCACAGCGACGCCAAGGTGGCCTCGGCAACGTTTCAGGCCGCCGGTCAGCCGCCGGTGCAGTTCAAGGACTTCGTCAACACCAGCCTGTTGCAGGAAGTAGAAGGCAACCTCAATGCCCAGGTGACCTACGACATCGGCAATATTAGCTTCGACGGCAAGGACATCGGCTCCGCGCAGATGCTGTGGAAATTCGCCAACTTCGATATCGCGTCAACCAAGAACCTGCTGCAGATCTATCAGGAAAAAATCCAGCCTCAGGCCCAGGCGGCAGCGGCCATGGGCGAATCCTATACGCCGCAGTTGAGCGCCGCGGATCAGGCGCTGGTGCAGGCGGAAGTCGGCAAGTTGCTCGCGGCCAAGCCACATATCGAACTGGAAAAGCTGTCGCTGAAAACCGCCAGCGGCGAAAGTCATTTCAGCCTGTCGATGGACCTGGGTAACCCGACGAGCCTCGACCAGCCAGGCTCTGCGCTACTTAAACAGCTGCTGACCCAGGCAGACGCCAAACTGGTGCTGTCCAAACCGATGATTCGTGACCTGGCTTCCCTGCAAGCCAGATCAGCAGGTCTGACCGACCCCGCCGCCATCGCTCAACAGGCACAAGGCGCCGCCGAGTCGGTGGGCGGGATGGCGATCATGCTGCAAGTGGGCAAGGTCGAAGGTGACAACATCGTCTCCAACCTCCATTACGCCAATGACGTGGTGGACTTCAACGGCGAAAAAATGACCGCCCAACAATTCGCCGCCGCCATGATGGGCAAAGTGGTGATGTTCAATCGGGGATATTGAGGTTCAGGATTCAGCTACGGCCAGACTCGGTGCGGAAGCGAACAAGTTCGTTCCCGCACATTTCGCGCCAGGCCGCGCATCAACGGCACTCCACAGACGCTGTGGGAGCCATCGGAAATACGACTGTCGCGAAGAGGCCAGCATCGTCACCCCATCTCGCTTGCCCATCCGCCGTATTCGAGAGCAATCTCGCTCTCCCAGCCGTCCTCAAACCGGCGGCTGGCGCGCGATCTCAGTCGGCGCCTCGTGAGCGTCGCGCTCAGGCTGTACAGTGCGCGATGAAATCTCCGCCCTCAACTGCGGCAGGCACTGTGGATATTGCTTGGCGACAAAGCTGATCAGTCGCTCGCGCATATGGCAGCGTGCATCCCAGCTGCGGGATGAATCCGCCGAACTCAGCAACACCCGCAGTTGCATCGCTCTGTCAGTCGTATCGGTCACTTGCAAGACGCAGACCCGGCCATCCCACAGGTGTGGAATATTCTTGCAGATTCGCTCTGCCTCTTCGCGAAGCTCTTCCAGCGGCAACGCATAATCCACCCACAGAAATACTGATCCAATCAGGCTTGATGTGCTGCGTGTCCAGTTTTGAAAAGGCTTCTCGATGAAGTACTGCAGCGGGATCACCATCCGCCGCTCATCCCAGATCTTCACCACCACATAGGTGCCGCTGATTTCCTCGATACGCCCCCATTCGCCCTCGACGATCACCACATCGTCCAGACGAATCGGCTGCGAAATCGCAATCTGCAAACCCGCGATCAGATTCCCCAATACCGGCTTTGCGGCGAAACCCGCCGCCAGACCTGCGAGTCCGGCAGAGGCCAACAGGCTTGTACCGATCTGCCGCACAGGCGGAAAACTCATCAGGATCAGCCCTGTGCCGAACAACAGCACCAGCACGTTGAGGCAGCGCACCAGCACGCGCACTTGAGTCTGAATACGCCGTGCTTGCAGGTTGTCCTCAATGTCCAGCGGATTGCGAATCGCCACCGCTTCGCCAATCGCTTTGACGCAACTCAGCGCCAGCCAGGTAAACCCGGCCACCACCAGCATGCCGTTGAAATGTCGGACGCCCCTGATCAACATCAGATCGTCAGGCGCGGAGGTCCACACGGTTTGTAAAGCCAGCAGCGGAATCAGCCACAGGGTCGGCGCTTCTGCACGATGGATCAGTTGCTGGGCTAAAACGAAGGACCTGGCGATGCGTCGAAGACCCACCAGAGCAATCCAGCGCCCCAACAATGCGATGCACACGGCGGCGGTGGCGGCGATCAGGGTATTCAGCCAGGGTAACGGCAGGGCATTGAGCCAGGCGTCCGGAAGTAGGTGTTCCATACAGTTCGCTCGCGGGGAAGACGATTCAAAGACAAGATGTGTGAACCCCCAAGTCTGCCAATCGTTCCCCCACGTGCGGACATGGGCCGAAATCACAACGGCCTGCAAGCAGCCCCGGTCTTGCTGGTTGCAACACCGACAATCGCCCCTACCACCGCCGCCAACACGCACGCGCCAATCCCGGTGGCAGCCACCACGGCCGCTGTCGCCAGCCCAGTGATTGCAACATTGGCCGCGACCTCAAGCACACCGCCGAGGATGTCGGCCGTCATCGAGGTGCGAGGAAGGGCGTCGCCGAGGCATGCTGCATAAAGGGGGGGCAGATATTTAATGAAATAACGCTGGCGGACTGTATTCATAAACCCTCAGAACTTCAAAAACATAGCGATCTTCGAATTCTTCTGTGGGCGTTTCAGTTTGCGAATCAGAGTTTCTTAGCCTTCCATACTCGAGTGGCTGCGGTAAAAGAGAGTCCCTTGAATTGATTAGCGAACTCAAGGACCTTTTCCCACGCGTAGACCATTCTGGAGGTAGAACCGTCCTCGACGACAAGGTTCTGTCCGCTCTTCTTTAAGACCAGACTAAATGACGAGTCAGCGGCAATTATTTTGTGGGCGCGTTTTGAGTAGCTTTTCGTGAGTGCACCTAACATGTCCAGGAGATCGCTTAGAAAAATAAAGATCATCATGGATTGACTGGGTGTTCGCCCGGCGGAGGTGATGGTCACCCCTTCATGGGTTAGGGAGAAATCCCCTAAATCAAAACCGCTGAGTTGATCATCAATGGGTAGCAAGGTGAGTTTGATTTCCATGACTCAAGGGCCTGTGATAACGGGAAACATGGTCACGACAGAGTTGTCCTTCATATCTACAGCCACCCTTACGAGGTCTTTTCTGCCGTTGACGACAATCTTTTTCTCAAAAGTCTGAATTTGCTTGTTTGAGTCGGTGGTTACACGGCGGCCTTTAGCTACAACTCTGTTGGCAGCCTGCTTTAGTTGTCGTTTTGTGGTTCCGGTTTTGAATAGGCCGCCAGGGCCGCGAGGGTGATACGCTGATACATGGCGAGTATCGATATGCACCCATCCATAAATTACGCCGTAGATGTAATAACTGGTGTGGTTTTCATTTGTGAATAACCTTCATTTTAGCTATGTATTTTCATCAGCGCTTACCATCCGGATGGCACGCCATCTTCATCCTCGATGCAGATTCGCGTTTGTTTTCTGACCCAGGAGAACAGCGCAGATAAATCGCGCTCGATACTGGGCGAATGGCTGCTGATTTCTAAAAAAATCATATCCGGCTTCATAAAAACTCGCACATCGAACTGCCATGCGCCGGGCTGTTTGGGCTCCGTTCCGACTAACCAAAACTCTGTTGTCGATACGCACTTAGAGAACGTCCCGAGCGTAAAAAGTTTAGCTGTAATCTGCGCTGTATTCGATGAATACCATTCGGGTGTTTCAAATTTAACGATGAACTCTGCGGCCATGATTAGTCACTCTTACGTGCCATGGGGTCTGCCCGATACGGAAGGGAAATTTGCTGGATTTCTCAAACCTATGTGGGCCTCTGAGGAATGAGTATTTACGCTTGTCATTCCATTATCTGCAAGCTCAATTGCTCCAGGATTGCCATGTCGTCCCACTGACTTGTGGGCGTGCGCATTGTTGCCTGCCTTATATGGGGTGGCATTAGTGTTCCCATAGGCGTGAATCTGCGCTTCCGAGCCATCAGAATGTACCCAGCGTTGATTTTTAGGGTTGGCAGGGTTTGTTCTGCTAAAACCGTTGCTGTTCAGAATCTTTTCAGCCTGCCCTATGGATTTTCCCTTAAGAGGTGGCAGCAGTGAGACACTTGGTTTGGAAGCAAATCTGCCTCTTGCATCTATCCATCTACCCCTAGAGTTTTGTCTGGTCGCCATGCCGCAAGCGAGACCGAGGGCATCCACCCACCCAACCGGATTCGGCGCATACGCATAAAGATTAATTCCGCCCGCCAACCCAATCGGGTCCGGCGTCGTAAACCGTCCTACATCCGGGTCATAGAACCTGAAAGTGTTGTAGTGCAATCCGGTCTCGCGATCAAGGTATTGGCCCTGGAATCGCAAGTTCTGTTCTTCGATGAAATAAGGCTCGCGCACCTCTTCGGCGGTGTTGC
>NZ_JBOICF010000038.1:0-16265 GCF_050739935.1 Pseudomonas sp.
GATGTATCTGACCTACCGCGTTCGCCAGCAAGCCGGCTCCTACAGTGTTCGCTGGGAGTCAGTGAACATCGATGTGTCTGACCTACCGCGTTCGCCAGCAAGCCGGCTCCTGCAGTGTTCGCGGGGAGTCAGTGAACATCGATGTATCTGACCTACCGCGTTCGCCAGCAAGCCGGCTCCTACAGTGTTCGCGGGGAGTCAGTGAACATCGATGTGCCTGACCTTGCGCGTTCGCCAGCAAGCCGGCCCCTACAGTGTTCGCGGGGGGTCAGTGAACATCGATGTGCCTGACCTACCGCGTTCGCCAGCAAGCCGGCTCTTACGAATGGGCGCTAGCGCAAGTCAGAGCGGCGCGTCACTTCACCTTGCTGAACACAAACACCAACCCCACCACAATCAGCACCATCCCCAGCATGCTCAGCAGCGCCAGGCGGTTGCCGAAGATCAGGTAATCCATGATCGCGGTTACCGCTGGCACCAGATAAAACAGGCTGGTGACATTGACCAGATTGCCCTGGGCGATCAGCCGATACAGCAGGAAAGTCGCCAGTACCGACACCACCAGGCCCATGTACAGAACCGGCACATAGAAACCGAAGCTGTGCTCGAAGTGAAACGGCTGGAACGGCACGAACACCGCGCACACCACAGTACCGGCGAAGTACTGAACCGGCAGCGTACCGAGCGGGTTATCAGTGATGCGTTTCTGCATGATCGAACCGCCGGTCATGCTCAACATGCCCGCCACCCCGAACAGCATTCCGGCCAGCGACCCGCCGTCGCCGATCCCCTGAAACACCACCAGCACCAGCCCCGCGAGCCCCAGGCCCAACCCGAACATTCGCGACCATGAGCGACTGCGTTCAACCAGCACCGCAGTGAGGATCGGCTGCACGCCCATGATGGTCGCCATGACGCCGGGCGCGACTTTCATATCCAGCGCCAGCAGATAACAGATCTGGTAGGCGCCAAGCAGCACCGCGCCGGTCGCCACGGCGTAGCGCATCGACTGGCGCGTGGCGGGCAGTTTGTAGCCAAGGGTGGGAATCAGAATCGCCAGCGCGATCAGCGCCAGCAAGAACCGGAACAACAGAAACGCGAAAGGCGAGGCGTGGGTCAGACCCCACTTGGAAACAATCGCGCCGCTGCTCCAGAGCAGGACGAACAGCGTAGTCGTGGCCATCGAGGCCAGGGCTTTGTTAGCAAACATGGTTTCACCTGTGATTCAGACAAAATCGGACCCGGCACACACCGGATTCACTGATATTTGTTGGGGGCTTTGCAGGCGTGGTTCGACGGCGTCAGAGCAGTCGATCAGCCAAGCACAACCACGGCTGGCGGCGAGACAATGCACGCAACCGGGCCGGTCACAGGAGATGGAGGTGGATAGCGCGTGATGTAGAACGCTTGCTGGCACCCGCACGGCTCAGCCACAGCAGACGCTGCGGTATCGAACACGAATTGCGAGCGGGAAGCAGGCATGGCGCTGGTCTTCTTCGGAATGAGGGGTGGATGTTTCGACTTGTTTCAAAACACCGGCGCTGAATATAACCAGCGCGCGGTGCGGGATGCAACGTTTAGTTATCAGCCGAACAGCCAGTAGCCCAGCAGAGTTAGCACGACCACTGCCAGCACCGGACGCAGGATGCGATAGGCCTTCGGGTTGGCGCGCTTGAATTGCTTGACCTTGCCGCTGAACGAATTGCTGAAACGCTTGCTGAAGGCATAGGCCTGGTTGATACCGCCGACCCGTTCGTCATCGGTGTTCTGCGGCGCGGTGGCGCGACCGAGGAAGGCACTGACGCTACGGTTGATCGAGGTCATGAAGCGATTGCTCAGTGGACGCTCGATATCGCAGAACAGGATCACGCGGGTGAAGTCGGTTTCATTTTTGACCCAGTGCACGTAGGTCTCGTCGAACATCACGTCTTCACCATCGCGCCAGGCGTAAACCTTGCCATCGACGAAGATCCGGCAATCATCGGAGTTCGGCGTGGACAGGCCCAAGTGATAGCGCAGCGAGCCGGCGAACGGGTCGCGGTGCGGGTTCAGGTGGCTGCCGCCGGGCAGCAAGGCGAACATCGCGCCCTTTACATTGGGAATGCGGCTGACCAGCTCGACGGTTTTCGGGCACAACGCTTCGGCCGATGGCAGCGGTTTGTCGTACCACTTCAGGTAAAAACGCTTCCAGCCTTTTTTGAAAAACGAGCCGAATCCGGCATCGTTATCCTTGGCGGCGGCGCGAATATAGCCCTCGTCGAACAGGTGCATGGCTTCGTCGCGAATGGTTTCCCAGTTGTCGCGCAGCACGTCGAGCTCAGGAAACTTGCTGCGGTCCAGATAGGGTTTGGACGGTACGCTGGAAAACAGGTACATCAAGGCGTTGTACGGAGCGAACAGCGCGGAGTGGTTCACGAACTGGCGCAATACCGGCAGGCGCGCCTTGCCGCGCAGATGCACGTACAGCGTACTGCCGATGAACAACAGCAGAATCGCCGCCTTGGCAGCGAAAGAAAAGGTCATGAAGCTCTCCTTGGAACAGTGTCGTTGCGCCGTCAACAGAGACATCCGTTGAACGCTTGGTCTGACAAGACGCTAACAACTGTGGGAGCGATTCATTCGCGATGCGATCGGCCCGGCTGCACATCAACATTGGATGTACCGGCCTCTCGCAAATGAATTCGCTCCCACAGGCTTTTCGCATCCTCTCCGCCCCCACCAGCGTATGAACGAAGGCGGGTATCAGAACAAGCGACCGTCGCTGATTCGTCAGTCTAAATCGCTGCACAATCCTGTCGCTTGACCTGGAACAGGTGTCCGACAGGTTCTGATGGCGGCCATCATAAGCCTTCAGCGGCCCGGTAAAAAGCCGAAGAGTCCGCCAATACGACTATTGGGTCAGCTCCTGTTCAGTAAACAGGTCGCTGAACAGCATGCTCGACAAGTAGCGTTCGCCCGAATCAGGCAGGATCACCACGATGGTCTTGCCTTGCATTTCCGGCTTCTCGGCCAGACGCACCGCCGCCTGCATCGCGGCGCCGCAGGAGATGCCGCAGAGAATCCCCTCCTCCTGCATCAACCGCAGGGCCATGGCCTTGGCCTCTTCGTCGCTGACCAGCGCCACCTTGTCGACGATCGAAAGATCGAGGTTTTTCGGGATGAAGCCTGCGCCGATCCCCTGGATCTTGTGCGGGCTGGGGGTGATTTCCTCACCGGCCATCGCTTGGGTGATGATCGGCGAGATCAGCGGCTCCACAGCCACCGAGATGATCGGCTTGCCCATGGTGTTCTTGATATAGCGGGAAACGCCGGTAATGGTGCCGCCGGTCCCGACGCCCGCCACCAGCACGTCGATCGCGCCATCGGTATCGTTCCAGATTTCAGGGCCGGTGGTTTTTTCGTGAATCGCCGGGTTGGCCGGGTTTTCGAACTGCGCCGGCATGAAGAATTTGCCCGGATTGCTGGCAACCAGTTCCTCGGCCTTGGCAATGGCGCCTTTCATGCCCTTGGCGGGCTCGGTGAGTTCAAGTTCGGCACCCAGCGCTTTCAACACTTTGCGCCGCTCGATGCTCATGGACGCGGGCATGGTCAGCACCAATTTATAGCCACGGGCTGCCGCAACGAATGCCAGGCCGATACCGGTGTTGCCCGAAGTCGGCTCGACGATGGTCATGCCCGGCTTGAGTTTGCCCTTGCTCTCGGCGTCCCAGATCATGTTCGCGCCGATGCGGCACTTGACCGAATACCCCGGATTACGCCCTTCGATCTTCGCCAGAATCGTGACCCCGCGTGGCGCGATGCGGTTGATCTGCACCAGCGGTGTATTGCCGATGGAATGGGCGTTGTCTGCGTAAATACGGCTCATGACCGGGTCCTTGTGCAGGTGGGGGAAAAGCCCAAAGCCTATGCCTTGGGTGCATATTGCGTCCAGTCATAGCGAACCGATGACAACCGCGGCAGTCAACAAGCTTAGGAAACCGGAGAGCACTGCCATGAAACGTCGCTATAGCTGGCCACTGTGGACAGTCGTGGGCCTCGTCGTGTTATTGATCGCGATACACATCGCGCTGCCCTATGTGGTGCGCAATTACCTCAATGAAAAACTCGCCGACATGGGCGACTATCGCGGCCAAGTGACGGATGTCGATCTGGCGTTGTGGCGCGGCGCCTACAAAATCAACGGCCTGGACATCGTCAAGGTCGACGGTAAAGTGCCGGTTCCGCTGCTCAAAGTCCCGGTGATCGATCTGTCGGTCAGTTGGCACTCACTCTGGTACGACCATGCCGTGGTGGCAGAGGTTGCGTTCATCAGCCCTGAACTCAACTTCGTCGACGGCGGCACCAACAAACAACAATCCCAGACCGGTGCCGGTACTGACTGGCGCGCGCAGTTGGATAAACTGCTGCCAATCACGCTCAACGAGGTCCGTGTTGTCGATGGCAAGATTACCTTCAGCAACTTCAACTCGACGCCGAAAGTGAAAATCGAAGCCGACAAGGTCAATGCCAGCATCTATAACATCACCAATGTGGTCGACACCGCCGGCAAACGTGACGCCCGCTTCGAAGGCAAGGCGCTGCTGATGGGCCAGGCAACGCTGGATACCAGTGCGACGTTCGATCCGTTCAGCAACTTCGAAGATTTCGACTTCAAATTACGCGCCACCGACCTGCAACTTAAAAGCCTGAACGACTTCGCGTCCGCCTACGGCAAATTCGACTTCAATGCCGGCAACGGCGATGTCGTCATCGAAGCCAAGGCCAATAAAGGCCAGCTCAGCGGCTACATCAAACCGCTGCTGCGCGATGTCGACATCTTCAACTGGCAACAGGATGTGGAAAACAAAAACAAAGGCTTCTTCCGTTCGATCTGGGAAGCCATGGTCGGCGGCGGCGAGACCGTGCTCAAGAACCAGCGCAAGAACCAGTTCGCCACCCGCGTGGAACTCAGCGGCAGCATCCACAAGCAGGACGTCAGCGCCTTCCAGGCGTTTTTGCAGATTTTGCAGAACGCATTCGTGCAGGCGTTCAACACGCGCTATGAAAGCGGCAAAAGCGAGGCGCAGTGACAGGCCTTCACACGCGCAGCTGATCCCTTGGGAGCCGATTCGCTCCTCCCTGTGGGAGTGAATTCATTCGCGAAGCGGCAGTACAGGCGATGAATATGTGTCGACTGTACTGGCCTATCGCGAATGAATTCGCTCCCACAGGTGTTGCCCCTCCAGTCAGCTCGATGGTCGCCGTCACGGTTCTCTTGGGACTTGTCCGTTACAGTTTTCCGCCAGTCAAATCGCGACTCGCCATTCAGCTACTGAATAAAGCGTCTGCGTTCACAGTCGAGCGGCGTGCGCGTTATAGTCGCTGCATTCTTTTCGGCGTGCGGGCCGCTGTCCGCACGCCATGTTCGAGGATTTTCCGATGAAGTTCGAAGGCACCCGCGCCTATGTCGCCACCGACGACCTGAAGCTTGCCGTCAACGCCGCGATCACGCTGGAGCGTCCGCTGCTGGTCAAGGGCGAGCCCGGTACCGGCAAGACCATGCTCGCCGAGCAATTGGCCGAATCCTTTGGCGCGAAGTTGATCACCTGGCACATCAAGTCGACCACCAAGGCTCACCAGGGACTGTACGAATACGACGCCGTCAGCCGCCTGCGTGACTCGCAGCTGGGGGTCGACAAGGTTCACGACGTGCGCAATTACCTGAAGAAGGGCAAGCTCTGGGAGGCCTTCGAGGCCGAGGAGCGAGTGATTCTGCTGATCGACGAAATCGACAAGGCAGACATCGAATTCCCCAACGATCTGCTGCAAGAACTCGACAAGATGGAGTTCTACGTTTACGAGATCGACGAGACGATCAAGGCGAAAAAACGTCCGATCATCATCATTACCTCGAACAACGAAAAAGAGCTGCCGGACGCCTTCCTGCGCCGTTGCTTCTTTCACTACATCGCTTTCCCTGACCGCAGCACCCTGCAGCGGATCGTTGACGTGCACTACCCGGACATCAAGAAGGATCTGGTCAGCGAAGCGCTCGACGTGTTCTTCGACGTGCGCAAGGTGCCAGGGCTGAAGAAAAAACCTTCGACCTCGGAACTGGTGGACTGGCTGAAACTGCTGATGGCCGACAATATCGGTGAAGCGGTGCTGCGCGAGCGCGATCCGACCAAGGCCATTCCCCCGCTGGCGGGTGCGCTGGTCAAGAACGAACAGGATGTTCAGCTGTTGGAGCGTCTGGCCTTCATGAGCCGTCGTGGCAATCGCTAAGCTCTTACGATAAGTCGCGGGACAACCACTATGTTGCTCAACCTGTTCAACGAAATGCGCGCAGCCAAGGTGCCGGTCTCGGTGCGCGAGCTGCTGGACCTGATCAACGCCCTGAAACAGCGTGTCACCTTCGCCGACATGGACGAGTTCTACTATTTGTCGCGAGCGATTCTGGTCAAGGACGAGCGCCATTTCGACAAGTTCGATCGGGCCTTCGGCGCCTATTTCAACGGTCTGGAAAAGCTCGACGATCATTTGCAGGCGCTGATTCCCGAAGACTGGCTGCGCAAGGAATTCGAGCGCTCGCTGACTGACGAAGAGCGGGCGCAGATTCAGTCCCTCGGCGGGCTGGACAAGCTCATCGAAGAGTTCAAGAAGCGTCTGGAAGAACAAAAGGAACGCCACGCTGGCGGAAACAAATGGATCGGCACCGGCGGCACCAGCCCGTTCGGTTCAGGCGGCTATAACCCTGAAGGCATTCGCGTCGGTGACGCAGGCAAGCGTCAGGGCAAGGCGGCGAAGGTCTGGGATCAGCGCGAGTACAAGAACCTCGACGATCAGGTCGAACTCGGCACGCGCAACATCAAGGTCGCTCTGCGCCGCCTGCGTAAGTTCGCCCGTCAAGGGGCTGCGGATGAGCTGGACATCGACGGCACCATCGACCACACCGCCCGCGATGCCGGCCTTTTGAACATCCAGATGCGCCCGGAGCGACGCAACACCATCAAGCTTTTGCTGCTGTTCGATATCGGCGGCTCGATGGACGCTCACGTGAAAATCTGCGAAGAACTGTTCTCGGCTTGCAAGACCGAGTTCAAGCACATGGAGTATTTCTACTTCCATAACTTCATCTACGAGTCGGTGTGGAAAAACAACCTGCGCCGCACCTCCGAACGCACCTCGACCCAAGACCTGCTGCACAAATACGGCGCCGACTATAAAGTGATCTTCATCGGCGACGCCGCCATGGCGCCTTATGAAATCACTCAGCCGGGCGGCAGCGTCGAGCACTGGAACGAAGAAGCGGGCTACGTGTGGATGCACCGCTTCATGGCCAAATTCAAGAAGATCATCTGGATCAACCCCTATCCCAAAGACGCCTGGGCCTATACCACCTCGACCAACATCGTGCGCGATTTGATCGAGGATCAGATGTATCCGCTGACCTTGCGCGGGTTAGAGGAAGGGATGCGTTATTTGGCGAAGTAGGTTTGGCAGGTCTATCCAGTTTCTGTTGGAGCGAATTCATTCGTGATTGGCCGGTCCATCCGACACACCTCTGTCGGCTGTACCTTTTTCGCGAATAATTCGCTCCCACAGGTTTCGCATGACCTACCGAAGACGGTTCAGCCAAACTGCTGCAGACAAACGACCTGCTCCCTATACGCCACTTCCTGCACCACGGCCCGCATCCGCATCACACTCCCCGGCAGCTTCTGCGCCAATCGCGCCAGGGACAGCGGGGTCAATGCGCCGAGCCTAGGATAACCGCCGATGGTCTGGCGGTCGTTGAGCAGGACGATGGGTTGGCCGTCCGGCGGAACTTGAATGGAGCCCAGCGGGATGCCTTCGGAGATCATCGGTTTGCCTTGATAAACCAGCTCCGGCCCCAGCAGGCGCATGCCCATGCGGTCGGCGCGGCTGTCGAGGGTCCAGTCGCTGTTGAAGGCGTCGAACAGACTCAGGCCGCTGAACTGGCCGATTTGCGCGCCGATGATGACGTCCAGAGGACGCGGGTCTGTGATGTCTGGAATCAGCTCATCAGGCAGCGTGTGGAGTTCGAATGACACGCCGGAGTACGTCAATCGGTCTCCCTCTCGCAGCGCCTTGCCGGCGCCGTCCAGTCCGCCGAGCCCTTCGCGGGCAACCGTCGCGCAGCTGCCCAGCACGTCGAGCGCGTCGAAACCGCCGGGGGCTGCAAGATAGGCACGCGCGCCTGAAACCGGCTGGGTGAAGCGCAGTTGCTGGTCCTTTCTAATGAAAAAACTACGCCACGGTGCGATGGGCCGTTCGTCGAGCGTGGCGCCCAAATCAGCGCCTGCCAAAGCGAGGCAACAATCGGTTTCGGCGATCAAAGTCAGGCCGCCGAGGGTGACTTCGATGACCGCCGCATCCAGCGCATTGTTCAGCAGTTTGTTGGCCCAGGACATCGACACCCAATCCAGCGCGCCGCCCTGGGTCACGCCCAGATGACGGACGCCGAAGCGTCCAGCGTCCTGCAACAAGCATAACGGCGTGCTGTTTTTGACGGTCAGCGCGCTCATGCCAGCGCCTCCAACGGCGTGTCGTCGCCGCCAAGGCGAATGAATTGCGCATGATCAATGGCCGCGAAACGCACGGTATCGCCGGGCTGCATGAGGCTGTAGCCATCGATCTCGCGGTCGAACAATTTGGCTGGGGTGCGCCCGAGTATGTTCCAGCCGCCGGGCGACTCCAGCGGGTAAGCGGCGGTCTGCCGCTCGGCGATGCCTACGCTGCCGGCGGCGACGCGTTTGCGTGGAGTCTTGATCCTTGGCGCGGCGAGGACTTCTTCGACCAGTCCCATGAAGGCGAAGCCCGGCGCAAACCCCAGGGCGAACACCTGATACTCGCGCTGGCTGTGGCGCTTGATCACTTCGTCCATGGGCAACCCGCTACGTTGGGACAGCAGCGTCAGTTCGGGCCCAACGCTGAGGTCGTACCAGACGGGCAACACATGTTGCCTGCCGCCTTTCGCAGCGTCGGGGGAAAGGTCTTGCAACGCATGAGCGATCACTGCCCGCGCCTGCTGCGGCTCCAGCGCCATCAGGTCGTAATGCACCATCAAGGTGGTGTAGGACGGCACCAGATCGATCAGATGCGCACCGAAGCCTTCGCGCAGACGCAGGCTGGCGGCGAGCATCCACGGCATATTGGCTTCATCGATGGCGTCGAACAGACGCACCATCAGGCAATCGATCGCGACGACTTCGATCCGCGGATTCATGAATGGGACGTCTTGTTCAAGGCCTCGCGAATGCGCTGCACCGCCGCGATGGAACCGGCGTTGTCACCGTGGACGCACAGGGTGTCGACGTCGAGCAGCAGTTCACTGCCGTCGCTGGCGACCAGCGCTTCACCGCGGGACAGGGTTATTGCCTGGCCGATGACCCGTTCAGGATCATGATGTACCGCGCCTGGCAGATTGCGCGAAACCAGGCGGCCGACACTGTCGTAGGCGCGGTCGGCGAAGGCCTCGAACCAGAGCGTGACGCCGAATTCATCGGCAATGGCCTGCGCCGCTCGATTGTCGCGCATCGACAGCAGCATCAGCGGCAGGTCGGCGTTATAGCGCGCGATGCCCTCAATGACCGCACGCAGTTGCGCGGGGTTAGCCATCATGTCGTTGTACATCGCGCCGTGGGGTTTGACGTAGCTGACGCGGCCGCCCTGAGCGCGAGCAACGCCATCCAGCGCGCCGATCTGGTAGTGCAGCAGGTCCTGAATTTCCTGCGGCGAGCAAGCCATCGACCGACGGCCGAATCCCACCAGATCCGGGTATGCCGGGTGTGCGCCGATGGTTACGTTGTGGCTCAGGGCCAGGGCCACGGTCTTGCGCATAACACTGGGGTCACCGGCGTGAAAGCCGCAGGCGATGTTGGCGCAGTCGATGTACGGCATGACCTCGGCGTCCAGGCCCATGGTCCACGCGCCGTAGCTTTCGCCGATATCACAATTCAATAACAGGCGGCCCAAGGCGTATCTCCTGTGCGAATGAAGGTTCGGGACACGGCTTGAGTCTACGCGTGCAAGGCAATCCTTTGCAGCGCTGACAGGCACCTGCCATCTGTAGGCGCATTCTTGGACGAGAGCGGGCGAGGTGTCCAACGAATAAAAGCGCGCAGTGCAGATAAGAAAGGGAACAGTGGGTTTTGCCGAGCCTGAGCTCATTGCTCAGATCGCAGATCAACCTCTGTGGGAGCGAATTCATTCGCGAAACGGCACAACAGGCGATGAATATATGTCGACTGTACTCGCCCATCGCGAATGAATTCGCTGCCATAGGTTTATCGCCGGGAGACTACATCAACGCCAGTCCCGATTGACCTGCCGCACGTGATGCCGCCCCACGAACAGCCAGTCGATAAACACCACAAAACTTTCGATTACCAGCGAGAACAGCAGCGCGCACGCCAGGCCCCAGCCAATGACCTGCGGCGACAGCAGCACCTGCCATGTGTAACCGTTCCAGGTCTCGTCGCGGATGTCCGGGTCGGCGGCGGTCAGCACGTGCCAGGCACGCATGTACCAAGGCCCTTGCAAGGCCATCCATTCGCGGTCAAGGATCTGGGTGCGGTTCAACAGATTGCTGATGTTATTGGCGTCGGTGCGGAACACCGGGTCATCGCTGCTGCGGTAATGCTGGATCAGCGCCTGCACGTCGCCATTGAAGAAGCGCTGGGCCGTGTCGTTGTAGCCCCGCAGGTTCTGCTGCGCCTCCATCAGATGCGCTTCGACGCGCTTGCTGTAATCGCTGATGAAGCCGGGAATCTGCACACCGATCAACAGGCCTGCCGTGAACAACACCAGTCGCAAATAGCTTCGCAGCATAGGTCCCTCTCTGTCAGGTTCGGCCTTCGGCCACGCATTCGCCGCGACGCCACAGGCTCCAGTGCCCTGGCTCGTAGCGGTTCCAGGATTCGTTCTCGGTCAACGGCTCGGTGGCGATGACAGTGACCACGTCGTTGGGTGTGGTTTCTGCCTGAAAGTCGACGATCACGTCGACATCCTTGAGCCTTGCTGGCCCGAACGGTGCTCGCCGGGTGATGTGGACCAGCTTGGTCGAACAGAAGCAGAACAGCCAGTCGCCGTCACTGAGCAGCCCATTGAAGACGCCCTTGGTTCGATACTCGCCGCAGGCTTGGACCAGGGTCGGCAACAGTTGCTCGATTTCCACAGGCTCCGGAAACCCTTCGCGCACCCGATTCAGCAGGTCGCAGAACGCAGCTTCGCTGTCCGTGTCCCCGACCGGACGATAGAACGTAGCGCTGGGGTGAAAATCCGCCAGTTGGCCGTTATGGGCGAAGCACCAGTTGCGGCCCCACAATTCGCGGACGAAAGGATGAGTATTGGACAGGCAGACCTTACCGACGTTGGCCTGACGGATATGGCCAATGACCACTTCGCTCTTGATCGGGTAACGCTGCACCAGCTGCGCGACCTCGGACTCGCTGCTGGCGGCCGGATCCTGAAACAGACGCAGGCCGCGTCCTTCATAGAACCCGATGCCCCAACCATCACGGTGAGGTCCGGTGCGACCGCCACGCTGCATCAGCCCGGTGAAGCTGAACACGATGTCAGTCGGTACATTGGCACTCATGCCCAGAAGTTCACACATGCTCAGGTCTCGGTACGTTCAACGCACATACCCCTGCAGGAGCGCGCTTGCCCGCGATGGTGGAATCAAGCATCTGTATGGTCAGACACATCTTTCGCGGGCAAGCGCGCTCCTGCACGAGTACCGATCAATATCAAAGTTTGGGCTCGACCCGATAGCGGCCGCTCGGGGCTGCGTTTTCACCATTGGCGGGCACGGCAGGCTTGCTGGCGTAACGATCGGAATCCTGAGACGCAAATGGTTGATCGTCTTCCTGATGCTCGGCGGCCGCCTGCGCCGCGGCGGCTTCGGCATGGGCCAGACGGGCTTTCTTCCTGCGCAGGAACGGCAGGCGGATCAACGCGAAAACAACATAAAGCCCCAGAGCGATCGAACCGTAGGTGGCCAGATCGAGCGCCGCACGCCAGACGTTATTGCCAACCTTGAGCCCCAGATCCAGCACGCTGATGGCCAGGGCCGGCGCGTATTTTTCCTTCACCGGGTCGATGATGGTCGGGCAGAACAGCAGGACCGCACCGATCACCCACAGCGGTTCACGCAGATAGCGCCACATCCAGCTAGTCAGCTTGAACCACACCAACAGACAGCCCAACGCAGCGAATGCGTAAAGGCCCCAGGCAATCTGATAATCGTTGTCGGTCATGACGTCCGTGGTAAGGCAGGTAAAGAGGCGCTTATGATAACGACTTTTCGCAAGCCCGGCTTCCCCGGCTTCAGTTATCGGTCCGTAGCGCCTTGTACAGGCGTCACCGCAGCGATCCGTTTCACTTTTGAGAGAGCCCAGCATGCCTTCTTCCGACATCAATTCCAGCGCTCCGATCGCCCGTAAGGCCGACGGCGCCGATCCGTATGCCTGGCTGCAGAACCGCGACACCGATGAGGTGCTCGATTACCTCAAGGCCGAAAACGGCTATCAGGAACGCCAATTGGCCGATCAGCAGGCGCTGCGAGAAACCCTGTTTCAGGAGATCAAGGGACGCATCCTGGAAACCGACCTGTCGTTGCCCTCGCCGTGGGGACCGTATCTGTATTACACGCGCACCACCGAAGGCGACGAGTACGCCCGTCACTACCGCTGCCCGCGCCCGGCAGACGATTCGCAGACCGTCGATGAAAGCACCGAAGAGCTGTTGCTGGACCCAAACGTGCTGGCCAATGGCGGCTTCTTCTCCCTCGGCGCCTTCAGCATCAGTCCGGATCACCGGCGTCTGGCCTACAGCCTGGATACCAGCGGCGAAGAGGTGTATCAGCTGTACGTCAAGGAGCTGAGCACGAGCGTCGTCACCAGCCTGCCGTTCGAGGACTGCGACGGCAGCATGACCTGGGCCAACGACAGTCAGACCCTGTTCTTTGGCGAACTGGACGATACCCACCGTCCGCACAAGCTCTATCGTTATAAATTGGGCAATGACTCGGCCGATCTGGTGTTCAACGAGCCGGACGGGCGTTTCTTTCTGCATTGCTATCGCACCAGCTCCGAGCGCCAACTGGTGCTGGCGCTGGACAGTAAGACCACCGGTGAAAGCTGGGTGCTGGACGCCAGCAAACCGGAGCAGGCGTTCGTATGCATGGCGCCACGCAGCGAAGGTCACGAATACTCGGTGGATCATGGCCTGATCGATGGCACCTGGAGCTGGTTGATTCGCAGCAATCAGGCCGGCATCAACTTCGCGCTGTTTCATGCACCCGAGAAAACCAGCGGCGTGCCGGAGCGCAACGACTGGCAGACGCTGATCCCACACAGCGAAACGGTCATGCTCGACGGCTTCAGCCTCAACGCAAAGGGCCTGACCCTGAGCCTGCGTGAAGGCGGTTTGCCGATCGTCGAGGTTCACCCACAGGGTTTGCCGGCCTATCGCGTGCAACTGCCGGATGCAGCCTACAACCTGTATGTGCAAGACACTCTTGAATTCGACAGTGACAAGATTCGTCTGCGCTACCAGTCGCTGAATCGCCCGCCACAGGTGCGTCAATTGACGTTAGCTACCGGGGCGCAAGTCGTACTCAAGGAAACGCCGGTTCTGGGTGTGTTCGACGCCGATGCCTACGTCAGTCAGCGTCTGTGGGCGACAGCAGACGATGGCACACAAGTACCGATCAGCCTTGTAGTCAAACGCGAACTGGTGGGTCAGCCAGTGCCGCTGTATCTGTACGGCTATGGCGCCTACGGTGAAAGCCTCGATCCGTGGTTCTCCCACGCGCGGCTCAGTCTGCTTAATCGTGGAATCGCCTTTGCCATCGCTCATGTGCGCGGTGGCGGCGAGCTGGGCGAGGCCTGGTATCGCAACGGCAAGCAAGAACACAAGCAGAACACCTTCAGCGATTTCATCGCCTGCGCCGAACATCTGATTGCGAAAAAGCTCACAACGGCCGAAAAGCTGGTGATCAGCGGTGGCAGTGCCGGAGGGCTATTGATCGGTGTTGTGGTCAACCAGCGTCCTGAGTTGTTCAAGGCGGCGATTGCCGAGGTGCCGTTCGTCGACGTGCTCAACACCATGCTCGACCGGACCTGCCACTGACCGTCACCGAATATGACGAGTGGGGTAACCCGCAGGAACCCGAGGTCTACGCCCGGATCAAGGCTTATGCGCCGTATGAGAATGTCAGCGCTCAGGCATATCCGGCGATGCTGGTGATCGCCGGATACAACGACAGCCGCGTGCAGTATTGGGAAGCGGCCAAGTGGGTGGCAAAACTGCGCGATACCAGGACCGACGACAACCTGCTGCTGCTCAAGACCGAACTGGGCGCCGGCCACGGCGGGATGAGCGGCCGTTACCAGGGGTTGCGTGACGTAGCGCTCGAATACGGTTTTATCTTCAAGGTATTGCAACTGGCCTGAGTCCCCTGCGGGCCGTCAGTCATATCAGACGATCATCTGTAGGAGCCGGCTTGTTGGCGAACGCGGTGAGTCAGTTACAGATGATTTGACTGGCACACCCGGTTCGTCCGAACGCGGCCCGCAGCACGCCGACTCCTACAGCTTTGAATCGGGTATAGGCTAAATCACGGGCTCGGTTTTTGCTCCGGCTGCAACCCCGGCAACGGCTCATCTTCCTTCGGCGGCCCCGGCTGGGGGATTTTCGGCAAGGACGGCGGATTGCCCTGCCCGCCCGCGCGCGGAACACTGGGCGGGGCGACTTGCGGATAGGGGGTCGGCGTAGCGGTGCCGGGCGAACCCGACGTCGCGGCGATCGGCTCGGGAGCGTTGAGGACAGGTTGCAAATTCTCGGCAAACGCCTGCGATATGCCAAGCATCGCCAGGGCAATCGCCGCTAGAATGGACCGCTTCATCGTTGGCCTCCACTGCCAATCTTTTACTGGGACGCTCAGACTACGCCTGCGCAGCGCTTCGTGCGCTGACAAATTGCTCCGCGCCCGGCCACGCTGCCCACCGAGTTCTCCATGAAACGTTTCGTTCTGCTCGACACCACCCCGATCCCCGACAACGGCGGCGCCTTGTGCCTGTTCGAGTATGGCGAGGATTTCGTGATCAAGATCCAGGGCGGCGACGGCGGTCAGTTGATGAACACGCGCATGCACGGCTCCGAAGACGCGCTGGCCGAGATCCCCTGCAGGAAAGTCGCCTCACGTCTGCAACCTCGCGTGCTGATCGGCGGCCTGGGCATGGGCTTCACGCTGGCCTCGGCGCTCAAGCATCTGGGCAAGAATGGCGAAGTAGTGGTCGCCGAGCTGGTGCCAGGGGTGGTCGAGTGGAATCGCGGGCCGCTGGGTGAGAAGTCCGGCAACCCATTGCAGGATCCGCGCGCCAGGGTCGTCATCCAGGACGTGGCTCAGGTGTTGAAACGCGAGCCTCAGGGTTTCGACGCGATCATGCTCGACGTTGACAACGGCCCCGAAGGCCTGACCCAAAAGTCCAATAGCTGGCTGTATTCATCCGGAGGGCTTGCCGCCTGCGCCAGCGCGTTGCGCCCCAATGGCATGCTGGCCGTCTGGTCCGCCAGTGCCGACGCCGCATTCAGTGACAAACTGCGCAAGGCCGGTTTCAAGGCCGAAGAGGTCAAGGTCTACGCCCACGGCAACAAGGGCACGCGGCATACAATCTGGATTGCCGAAAAGAAAAACTGAAGGGCTGAGCGTACCGCAAAGCGCTAGACTTGCCCCATTGCCAACAGAACACGAAACAGGTGACACATGAGTTCGGGAACGCCGACCAACACTTCCAAGCTCGATCGCATCCTCGCCGATGCCCAGCGCGATCGCGAAATGGGTTATCGCGACAAGGCCCTGCGCATGTATCCGCATGTCTGCGGTCGTTGTGCACGTGAGTTTTCCGGCAAGCGCCTGAGCGAGCTGACCGTGCATCATCGCGATCACAACCACGACAACAACCCGCAGGACGGCTCCAATTGGGAGTTGCTGTGCCTGTACTGCCACGACAACGAACACTCGCGCTACACCGATCAGCAGTACTTCTCCGACAGCTCGACCAGCAGTCCGAAAACTGCCAAGGCGACTCACAACCCGTTCGCCGCGCTGGCCGGGTTAATGAAGAAAGAAGAATGACGCAGCATATGCCTCGGGTTCAGGTCGCGTTTCTGTAGGAGCCGGCTTGCTGGCGAACCCGTCAGGTCAGACACCCATCGTGCTGAATGACACTGCGCGTTCGCCAGCAAGCCGGCTC
>NZ_JBOICF010000039.1:0-68357 GCF_050739935.1 Pseudomonas sp.
AGATGGCGAACATGATCATGTAGCCGGTGTGAATGTCATTGATGGACTTGTAGTAGTCGAACACCCAGCCGCCGATCTTGGTCATGACCACGCCACCCAGGCCGCCCGCCATGCCGCCGATGCCGACCACGGAGGCCACGGTCTTCTGAGCAGACAGATCCAGTTGCTGGAACAGCAACTGGGCGTGGTGCTGATCGAAAGGACGTCCCGCTCGGTGTCGCTGGTCAGCGCCGGGATGGGCGTTGCGATCGTTCCCGAAGACTCGCGCAACGCCTGTTTCGAGAATGTCATCTTCAAACCTGTACAGACCCAGACACAGTATGAGATCCACTCCATCTGGCGCGACGGCGAGAATGATCCGGCCATCTCGGCAGTGCGAGATATCATCCTGCGGGCCTGGGTTTCGAACTAGGGAGTCTGCACGGTCTCTTTTCATCTACGGCCGGGCGTCAGCATGATTTCATCGTCTTGAGAACTCGCACCTTCGCAAGTTCATGCGCATTACCATAGGGTCATGGAAAACAGGGCGTGGAGCAGCAGATGGCAAGGCACAAACCGGCAACGAAGGGCGGTTATCAGCGCGGTGAAAGCACCCGTGCTGCCATTCTCATGGCTGCCGTCGAGGTATTTGGAAGACGCGGTTATGAGGGCGCCTCGACCCGTGACATTGCCAAAGCCGCCGAGGTCAATGCGCCTGCCATTCAATATTATTTCGACAGCAAGGAAGGTGTGTATCTGCAGTGCGTCGAGCACTTGATCACACTGTTGTGGCAGAAGATGGGCGCTGCGGTTGAAGCGGCGGAAATGGCCGCTTCCGACAGAACCAGCGACGATCAGCGATTGATCGAAGCGGCTCTGGGGATTCTTGCAGCGGTGCTCGTTACTCAGGAAGACACCCACCATAGAAAAGCGTGGCGTGCGTTTTTCGATCGTCAGCAGGCGGGGCCGTGCCCCCCAAGCGCGACGGTTGCCTTCGAGCAAAAATTCAAAGGGCGCATCGACTCGGTAATGCGGCAGCTGATTGCTCGCCTGTCCGGGTTCGCTCTTGAAGACGAGCGTACGATCCTGCACGCCATGGCCTTGTTTACCCAGGGACTGGCATTTCGAGCGCATAAACCCAGGTTGGCGACAGCCCTGGGCCAGGAAAACGTCAGTCGCAGCCAGATGAGGCTGGCCAACGATATCGCGCTGACCCAGGCCCGTTTTACCTTGCACGGACTGGCGCAACGGAACCCATCCCTCACACGCTAGTTTTCTCCTGCCTATCACTGCCTTCTGAACTGGGAGTACGCCAGCACAAACGCTACTAACGTGGCTAGGTATCTGTGGGGTATCCACATCGCTCGCACACCAAACATATTCACATCGTTTATTCTACATTAAGAATTTAATTCCCATTATGGAATCGTGCTATTCCTCACTCTCATCCAGACGCGACATGGCTCAAAGGTGATGACCGATGAGCTGACATTCAAAATCGGGTGGGACAAAGATGAACGATGGTGTGCTGGACTCACTGCGCGTGATCGAGTTCTGTGAAGGGATTGCGGGGTCTGCGGCGGGACTGCAGCTCAGCGAAAGCGGTGCCGAGGTGATCAAGGTCGAGCTGGCTTCACAACCGCTCGAGCGCGGCGGTGCTTTGTTTTCGGTTCTCAATCGTGGCAAGCGCCATGTCTCGCTGGAATCCGTTGCGCAGCTGTTGACGTTGCTCGAGAGCGCGGACGTGTTCATTCACCAACTGACCCCGGCGCAGGCCGCTTCTAACGGACTCGACGATGGGTCGCTGAAACGACGGTTCCCCTCGCTGGTGGTGTCGGCCATTGGCGGCTGGCCAGCACGTCATGCCCTGGCAGACGCCGTGCCGAGGGAGACGCTGGTACTGGCACGCCTAGGTTTGCTGGACGAGCAGCCTGGCCATCGTCCGGGGCCGGTGTTCGTGCGCATGCCCTTCGCCAACTGGATTGCCTGCTGGTTGTGCGTGGTCGGCGTCATGGCGCGGCTGATCGCCCGCGACCGGGATGGTCGTGGCGGTGTCGCTCACACGAGTCTGGCGCAGGCGGCCCTGGTGCCCATGAGCATGCATTGGTCCCGAGCCCAGACGCCCACCCCCGTTTTTGCAAAAGGGCTGGATAAGCACATCCCCATCCCGTTGCACCGCTGCAGCGATGGCCGCTGGCTGCATGTGCATTATTCCCCGGACAAGGCCCCGCTGATGGCGCATGCGCTCGAAGCGCTGGGCCCTGCTGAAGTTGCGCGGCTTAATGCCGCCTGGCCGGAGAGTCACGTGGCGCCTAACTTTGGCGCCAACCGGCACATTTTTGCCACGCGTCCCGCACAGGAATGGGTCGAGCATCTCTGGCAATGGGACGTCGCGGCGCAAATCGCAGCGCCGTTTGGTGCGGTCTACTTCGACGAGCAGGCCCGGATCAACGGCTATGTCGTGAAGGTGAACGACCCACTGCGTGGCATGACGCTGCAGCCGGGGCCTTGTTACTCGGTGCAACCGCCTGCCAGGCTGCGCGGTCCGTCGAGTCTTGGCAGCGAGGGCATCCACAGCATCGAAGCGCGTTCCCCGGCACCCGTGGTGGCCGGCGCCTCCCCGTGTCACCTGCCACCGCTGGATGGCTTGAAGGTGCTGGATCTGGGGGCTTATCTCGCGGGGCCGTTTGCCTGCATGCTGCTGGCTGACCTGGGGGCGCAGGTGATCAAGGTCGAGTCGCCCAACGGCGATGCCATGCGCCGACTGGAACGCACTTTCAGCGGTACCCAGCGCGGCAAGCGTGGCGTTGCATTGAAGTTGGGAGAGGCTGCAGCCCAGCCTGTAGTCGAGGCGCTGGTGCGCTGGGCTGATGTCGTTCATCACAACATGCGCCTGCCGGCCGCGCGCAAGCTCAAGGTCGATTACCCGAGCCTGAGCGCGATCAATCCCTCGCTGCTCTACTGCCACGTCAGCGCCTATGGTCCTGATGGCCCTCGTGCGGACTGGCCCGGCTTCGATCAACTGATGCAGGCCGCGTCTGGCTGGGAAACCGCGCAGGGTGGCGAAGGCAATCCTCCGCAATGGCTGCGCTTTGGTGTCGGCGACTTTTTTGCCGGTTTGTCGTCCCTGTATGCATTGCTGCTCGGCGTCTACGCCCGCAACCGCACGGGAGAGGGGCAGATGGTCGCCTCGTCGCTGTTGGGGGCGACGCTGTTGACGATGGCCGAAGCCGTCGCACTGGATGACGGGTCCATCACCGAAGTGGATGTCCTGGACAGTGCGCAGACCGGCCTCAGCGCGGTGCATCGCCTCTATGTGTGCGGCGACGATGCCTGGCTGGCCGTCGCGGCACTGCACGGCGATGAAGCTGCGCGTCTGTTGGCCTTGCTTGGGGCCGAACCCGGCGTGTGGTTCCTGAGCCGAACCCGTGGCCAAGCCATTGCCGAACTCAAGCGCCACGGGATCGCAGCCGAAGCGGTGCGCCAGGATCAGCGCGACGCATTCCTGGACGATCCACAGCACGCTGCGGCGGGCTTGCACGCTCACTATCCCCATCCGGTATACGGCGATCTGCAACAGGTGGGCGGCTTTTGGGATTTTGGCAATTTGCCGCTCAAGCTCGATCGTGCCCCTCCGGCCTTGGGGCAGCACAGTCGTGAAGTGCTGGCCGAGTTGGGTTTTGACGACAGTGAACAGCAGCGCCTGGTCGAGGCGGGCGTGCTGCGCCTTTGAATGCAACGGGTCATCGAGGAGCAAGCGCAATGGAGGAACTGGATTTCAGCGGCAAAACGGTACTGGTGATCGGCGGGTCCAGCGGGATCGGCAATGGCATTGCGC
This sequence comes from Pseudomonas sp., assembly GCF_050739935.1. Lineage (GTDB taxonomy): Bacteria > Pseudomonadota > Gammaproteobacteria > Pseudomonadales > Pseudomonadaceae > Aquipseudomonas. The sequence goes on from NZ_JBOICF010000039.1 coordinate 3,818, forward strand.
GCAGTTTTCTGGAGCGCGGTGCAACGGTGTATGTCTGGGGAACGCGCCCCAGCGCCGATGACTACGCCGACTCGCCCGATGCATGCCTTGAAGGGTTGCATTATTGGCAAGTCGACGTGGCAAAGGCGACGCAGATCGATGCTGCGCCCACGCCGTTCGAGCGCCTGGATGTGTTGGTTCAGGCCCAGGGCACCGTGCTGTATGACCGGCAGGAGTTCGAGCCCGAGGGGTTCAGTCATGTCGTTGAGGTCAACCTCATCAGCCTGATGAGCTGCGCGCGCAAGTTTCATGCGCAGCTCAAGGCCGCGCAGGGAGCCATGATCATCATCAGCTCGGCGGCGGCCTTTCATTCCACCCGCGGCAACCCGGCCTATAACGCTTCGAAGACGGGCGCTTTCGGGCTCACCCGCACCCTGGGCGAGGCGTGGGCCCGCGATGGCATAAGGGTCAACGGCATTGCACCGGGGCTGGTACAGACCAAGCTGACGCGCGTCACGACCGACAACCCCAAGCGTCTCGAAGGCGCTTTGCGCGCCATTCCCTTGGGACGCCTGGGCACGCCCCAGGACATGGCCAATGTGGCTATTTTTCTCGCTTCGCCATTGGCCGCCTACATGCTCGGGCAGACCTTGCTGGTCGACGGCGGGATGCTGCTGGCTTGATTCAGGATTGCGAACAGACGAGGAGGGCTCATGGCCTGGGACTTTGAAACCGATGCCGATTTTCAGGCAGAACTGGACTGGATCGACAGATTCGTGCGCGAGGAAGTCGAGCCTCTGGAGCATGTCCTGGGCAGCCCTTGGGACATTCACGATCCGCTGTTCCAGTTATTGGTTCCGCCGCTGCAGGCGCAGGTACGTGAACGTCGGTTGTGGGCCTGTCATCTGGGGCCGGAGCTGGGAGGGGCCGGGTATGGGCAGGTTCGTCTTGCACTGATCAACGAGATTCTCGGACGCGCCTTGTTCGCGCCCATCGTCTTCGGTTGCCAGGCGCCTGATTCGGGGAATGGCGAGATCCTTGCGCATTTCGGCAGCGTCGAACAGAAACGCCGGTATTTGCAGCCGTTACTGGATGGCTCGATCGTCTCGTGCTTCGCCATGACCGAACCCCAGGGCGGGGCGGACCCGAGTGTATTCACCACCCGTGCTACGCGGGAGGGCGATGGCTGGGTGCTCAATGGCGAGAAATGGTTCGCCTCCAACGCGCGCTACGCCTCTTTTCTCATTGTCATGGCGGTGACCGATCCTGAGCAGGGAGGGCACGGCACGATGTCGATGTTCATCGTGCCCGCCGATGCACCGGGCTTGACCATCGAGCGCAACGTGGGGATCGCCGACGACCCGCAGGCTACCCACGCGTACCTGAAATTCGACGGCGTGCGACTGCCCGCCGACAGCATGCTGGGCGAGCCAGGTCAGGCTTTCGTGGTGGCGCAGGTCAGGCTCGGTGGCGGGCGCGTGCATCATGCGATGCGCGTCATCGGCCAGGCGCGCAAGGCATTCGATGCACTGTGTCAGCGTGCATTGTCTCGCAGCACACAGGGCAGCCGCCTGGCGGACAAACAGATGGTGCAGGAGAAGATCGCTGACTCGTGGATCGAGCTGGAACAGTTTCGCCTGTTGGTCATGCGCACGGCGTGGCGCATCGACAAGTACCAGGACTACCTCAAGGTTCGCAAAGACATTGCCGCCGTGAAGGCCGCCATGCCCAAGGTCCTGCATGACATTGCAGCTCGGGCGTTGCAGATTCACGGGTGCCTTGGCGTGAGCGACGAGATGCCGTTTGCCGGGTTGATCATCCGCTCCTTTCAGATGGGCTTGGCCGACGGGCCGACTGAAGTGCACAAAATCACTCTGGCCCGACAGGTGCTGCGCGACTACAGCGCTGAAACCGACATGTTTCCCGCCTGCCACCGGCCAACCGCAGCACGGGCTGCGCGGGAAAAATTTCATGGGGCACTGGAGTCCTTGGCGCTCGCCGGCGGTGACGCATGACCGGCATCGCTTGGCAGGCGCTGGTCGATCTGCGCCGTCTGGCTGACTGGATGGATCGGCAGGGGCTGGGCAGTGGCCCGATCGAACACCCGCGGCGCCTGACCGGCGGCACCCAAAACTTGCTGTTGCACCTTGTGCGGGATGGACGCGAATACGTATTGCGTCGCCCGCCGCAGCATCCCCGTCAGGATGGCAGCAGGACCATCGCGCGCGAAGCGCGAGTACTCGCGGCACTGGCCGATACTTCGGTGCCCCATGCGGCGTTGATTGCAGCCTGTGATGACCCTTCGGTGCTTGGGGCAGGCTTTTATCTGATGGAGCCTGTCGCAGGTTTCAATGCCAGCGCAGGGATGCCGGCGCTGCATGCCAACGATCCGCGCATGCGTCAGCGCATGGGCTTTGCCATGGTTGACGCATTACTCAAGCTCGGCGAGGTCGACTACCGACAGGTGGGCCTCGAGGGTTTCGGCAAGCCCGAAGGTTTTTTGCAGCGTCAGGTTCAGCGATGGCTGTCGCAGCTTGAGGGCTATCACGATTACCAGGGCTGGCCTGGCACCCAGAGCCTGCCTGATGTCGGGGTTATCGCAAAATGGCTGGAGCAGCGTTGCCCGGCGCAGTTTTCGCCAGGCATTCTGCATGGCGACTACCACCTAAACAACGTGATGTTCAGCCTGCACAACGCCGAGATCGCCGCCATCGTCGATTGGGAACTGGCGACGATCGGCGATCCTTTGCTTGACCTTGGCTGGTTGCTGGTGACCTGGCCCGGTGCCGATGGGCGAGGCGCGGGAACCATTCACGTTCAACCCTGGGAGGGATTTGCAACGGTCCAGGCGCTCATCGAACACTACCGCCACGCCACGACACGTAACCTGGACGATCTGACCTGGTACATCGTGCTAGCGGGTTTCAAGCTCGGCATTTTGCTCGAAGGCAGCTATGCAAGAGCCTGTGCCGGAAAATCCCCCATGGATACCGCATTGACCCACCACGCGAGTGCCTTGCGCCTGTTCGAACAGGCCCGCGTGCGCATGGCCGGGGAGCCCTGAACGCTTTTTATGGGAGGCAGCAAATGGCAATTGACCGACAACTCGATGGCAAGAACATCATCGTCACCGGCGGGGCTCGAGGCATCGGCGCAGCGGTGGTCAGCGCCTATGTCGAACAGGGGGCGCGCGTCATCAGCCTGGACATCGTCAACCAACAGGACCTGGCAAGCGATCACGGGCCGGGGTGGGTCTTTCACCGCCAGTGCGACACTGCCCAAAGCCAGTCGGTGGACGAAGCGTTTGCCTGGGCGGCCCAGCGGCTGGGCGGACTGGACGTGCTCGTTCACGCCGCCGGGATCGCTCCCAACGCCATGGCACAGGACATCGAGCTGGATCAGTGGGAGCAGGTGTTCGCGGTAAATGCCAGAGGCACCTTCCTGACCAATCGGGCGGCCTATGGACTGATGAAAGACGCAGGTGGCCGGATCATCAATTTCGCCTCTGCCGCCGGAGTCATGGGACAGCCGGGCAAGGCGCACTACGCGGCGAGCAAGGGCGCGGTGCTGGCGTGGACCCGCACTGTCGCCCGTGAGTGGGGACCGCTGGGCATTACCGTGAATGCCATCGCCCCAGCCATGTGGACACCCATGTACGACGCCACCCGCGCCAGCATGAGCCCGCAACAGCTTGAGCAGCATGACGCGTTCATGGCTACGCATATTCCGCTCGGCGGGCGCCTGGGAGACGCCTGCACCGATCTCGCACCGCTGCTGGTGTTCCTGGCGGGCGAGGGATCACGTTTCATCACCGGCCAGACCCTGCCGGTGGACGGCGGCATGTTAATGCTCAGTTGAGCCGGTAGCCGTCGGCATTGCGGTAGGCAGCAGCACGGCATGGATCATTTTGGTGTGCAGGCCCACCGTGGTGGTCAGCGAGCTGGTGTGACCGGGACTGTGCCAGCTGCTGATCTCGTTGAGCATCGCCAGCATGCACGGGACCATCGTCTTGACGGGCACCTTGACGAAGCGTCCCTGGTCCATCCCCGCTTGCAAAATGGCCCCCAGTCGCTCGGCGGTGTCCTGGCGCAGTGCGTGAATCCTGCCTTGCTGACTGGCCGTCAGGCAACGGTATTCCAGGCGGGCGAGGAGCCAGCGTTGGCGGTGCTCAAAGGTAAAGGCGACGTGGCTCTTGATGAACGCGTTGAGCGCCTTGAGCGGATCGCACAGGATGAGCAATTTGCCTGGCAGCGCCTGCAGCAGGTCGGTTTCATAGGCTTCGATCAACTCGAAAAGCAGCGCATCCTTGCTCTCGATGTGGTTATAGAGCGAGCCCGCCTGCATGCCGATGGCGCTCGCCAGTTGACGAAGGCTGACGGATTGATAGCCGCGCTCGACGAACATTTGCAGGGCTGTGCTGCGGATCAGTTCATGGGGTGAGCGTGTCGTACCGGTAGGCATGACGTCTTGCGTGGCGAGAGCCTGCATGAGTAGCACCTCGAAAAGGAACGGTGAATGTGCGCCCGGCGGCCTGGCGCAGGCCGGCGGGCACAGACTGGATTACAACTGGGTCACGCGAATCCGCGCAGGCTGCACCTCGATCACGCCGCTGCTGTTCGCATTGGCCGCGTCAGTGCCATGCCATTGCTCCAGCAAGGCGGCCAAACGTTGCCGTGCATGTTCCAGATAACGTTCGCGTATCGGGCCGAAACCGCGCACGGCATCAGGCAGGTCGGCCAGTGACACCGCCAACGGGAGGTTATCGGCGTTGAGTGGGGGCAGCAGTTCGTCGAGCAGCGACTCGTAATCGGCCAGCCACTGCAGCTCGATCTTGCGTTCATGGGTGCGCCCAAAAGGATCGAGCCAGGTGTTGCGCAGCCATTTGAGGCGTGCGAGCACCTTGAAACCTTTCATCATCCACGGCCCGTAACTGCTCTTGCCTGGCGCTACACCGTTGACAGCCTTGTGCAGCAGCGGCGGGGCGAGGTGAAACCGCAAGCTGTAGTCACCTTCGAAGTCCGCGTGAACCTTCTTCAGGAATTCGCCATTGCTGTACAGTCTGGCAACCTCGTATTCATCCTTGATCGCCAGCACCTTGAAGTAATGACGCGCCACTGATTCAGTCAATGCACCGGGTTGCCCCGTCAGTATGGTCTCGGCCACCGCGAAGCGCTCCACTCGCTGGCGATAGCGTCTGGCGTAGGCGGCGTTCTGGTAGTGAGTCAGGTAGTCGACGCGACGATCGATGCGCTGCTCCAAGGTCTGCGCCATTTCGCGATCGGTGCCCTGGACCTTGAGGGTTTGCAGCCGTGCAACCAGGCGCGGCATGTCCACCGCCGCGCGCCGCCCCCAGAGGAACGCCGTACGATTGAACTCGACGGCTGTCCCGTTCAATTCGATGGCTTGCATCAAAGCTGGCTCGCCCACAGGCAGCCAGCCCTTCTGGAAGGCAAAGCCGAGCATGAAGGTGTTGGTCGCAATGGAGTCGCCCATCAGGGCGGTTGCCAGCCGGCTGGCATCGACGAACAGCGCCTGGTTTTCGCCCACTGCTTCATTGATCTGCCGCGCCATGTCCTGGCTGCGAAACACCGGATCGGGATGGCTTTCCAGGTCGCCGCTTTCAGCCTGTGCGGCAAACCGGCGCACGAAAGCGCTGGTGACGCTCTGTTCGGTATTGATCAGCGCGTGGGTTACTTCATGACGCAGTTTGACCAGCGTTTCACCACTGGCGCTGACCACCAGATCGCAGCCGAGCAGTAAATCGACTTCGCCCTCGGCGATGCGTGGTGCATGGAGCTGTTCCTGGTGTTGAGCAATGCGGATGTGCGACCACACTGCACCACCTTTTTGCGCCATGCCGGCCATGTCCAGATTCAATACGCCTTTGCCCTCGATGAACGCGGCCATGCCCAGCAACGCACCAATGGTGACGACACCCGTGCCGCCGACGCCCGTGACCAGAATGCTGTAGGGCTGATCGAGCGCGGGTGAGGGTGGGTCTGGAAGCACCCACTGTTCCTGGACATCGTCGGCCAGCGCCTTGGGTTTGCGAGGCCTGCCACCCTCGACAGTGACAAAGCTGGGGCAAAAGCCTGACAGGCATGAAAAGTCCTTGTTGCAGGACGACTGATCGATTTCCCGCTTGCGCCCGAATTCGGTTTCGACCGGCACCACCGACATGCAATTGGACTGACTGCTGCAGTCGCCACAGCCTTCGCAGACCGACTCATTGATGAGTACACGCCGCGCCGGATCCGCGAACTTGTCACGCTTGCGTCGACGACGTTTTTCGGCGGCGCAGGTCTGATCGTAAATCAGCGCGGACACGCCGGGGTATTCGCGGAGCTGCTCCTGAATGTCCTCCATGTGCTCGCGAGGGTAGACCGGTACATCCGGCGCAAGATCAGTCACGCCCTCGTAACGCTCGACCTCGTCGGTCACCACCACGATTCGCTGCACGCCCTCGGCTGCCAGTTGGCGGCTGATCCGGGCGACGCTCAGGGTGCCGTCCACCGGCTGACCGCCGGTCATGGCCACCGCGTCGTTGTAGAGAATCTTGTAGGTCATCGGCACCTTCGCCGCGACTGCGGCGCGAATCGCCAGGAGTCCGGAATGGAAGTAGGTGCCATCACCAAGGTTAGCGAACACATGGGGCGTGCGGGTAAACGGCGCCTGACCGATCCAGGCCACGCCTTCGCCGCCCATCTGGCTGAATGTCTGTGTCTGCGGGTAGATCCACGCGGCCATGTAGTGGCAGCCGATGCCCGCCAGCGCGCGACTGCCGGCAGGCACCTTGGTCGAGGTGTTGTGTGGACAACCCGAGCAGTAATGGGGTACCCGATCCATCAGATTGGCCGGGGCCTGGCTGCCAGCCAGCTGTGCATCCAGCACGGCCAGGCGCACCTGCAGCGGGCCATTTGGATGAACCCGCAATATGCGCCGCGCCAACGCACGGGCGATGTGCGATGGCGTCAACTCACCCACGGCAGGCAGCAACCAGCCCGTGTGCGGCAGGCTCCATTCACCTTTTTCGTCGAATTTGCCGACGATGCGCGGGCGGACATCTTCGCGCCAGTTATAGAGTTCCTCTTTGAGCTGGTACTCGAGTAAGTGGCGCTTCTCTTCGACCACGATGATTTCTTCCAGCCCCTGGGCGAACTGCCTCACGCCCTCGGCGTCCAGCGGCCAGATCATCCCCACTTTGTAGACCCGCAGCCCGATCTGTTGGGCAAGCGTCTCGTCGATCCCAAGCAGTTTCAGGGCCTGACACACGTCCAGGTAAGACTTGCCAGACGTGATGATGCCGATACGAGGTCTGGCAGCGTCCATCACCACACGGTCGAGGCCGTTGGCCCGCGCATAGGCCAGCGCGGCATAGAGCTTGTGCTCGATCAGGCGTTTTTCCTGGGCCAGTGGCGGGTCGGGCCAGCGAATGTTGAGGCCGCCTTCGGGCAGGGCAATGTCCGGAATGACCGGTTGCACCCGGTCCGGATCAAGGTCGACGATGGCCGCGCTCTCGACGGTATCGGCCACCGCCTTGAGGGCCACCCAGCACCCGGAGTAGCGCGACATGGCCCAGCCATGCAGCCCGTAGTCCAGGTATTCCTGCACACCGGCCGGCGCCAGTACCGGCATCATCACAGCCTTGAACACATGCTCGGTCTGGTGGGGCAGGGACGAGCTGCGCGCACCGTGGTCGTCGCCCGCCACCGCCAGGACCCCGCCGAATCGGGACGTGCCCGCCGCGTTGGCATGGCGGAACACGTCGCCGCAGCGATCCACGCCCGGCCCCTTGCCGTACCACATGCCGAACACGCCATCGTAGGTCGCGCCTTCGAAAATATTCACCTGCTGGGTGCCCCAGACCGAGGTCGCCGCGAGGTCTTCGTTGACGCCCGGATTGAACACCGTGTGATGGGCTTTGAGGTGCTCGCGAGCCTTCCACAGCGCCTGATCGAACCCGCCCAGCGGCGAGCCGCGATAGCCTGAAATGAACCCGGCCGTATTCAGCCCATTGGCCAGGTCCCGCTGGCGCTGCATCAACGGCAGGCGCACTAGCGCCTGAATGCCGGTGAGCAGGACCTTGCCCGTGAGCTGAACATATTTGTCTTCCAACGAAGGTGCAGCGGACATGGCGTTCTCCGGTCTTGTTATACCCGTGCCTTCGAGGGCACGGCTGTTATGTCGGCGAGTCTGGCGATGCAGGGTTGAATCGTAAAATCACAAAATTGCGCGGACGCTATTTGAAAAACCGATACCTGAAGCACGGCAGTTAACGTAGCGCATTAAAATGTGAGACACAATTGCAAAATCTGTTCTATTATTTCGCCAAGTCCAATTGCTGACTACAACAATAAGAGGAGTCCGAACCATGCGTGCTGCTGTCATTCATGAGCGCAATGCCCCACCTGTCGTCGAGCAGTTCCCCGAGCCTCAGCCGCAAGACGGGTGTGTGCTGATCGATATGGACACCGCGGGCCTGGGCGGTTGGGACGTGCTGGGCGCTTATCGGCTGGGGGTCAGCTATCCCTGTGTCATCCGTGGTGAGGGCGTGGGCCGTAGTGCCGATGGCAGGCGCGTGTATTTCGGCGAGCGCTCGATCCAGCCTTTCGGCGCCTGGGCCGAGAGAACCCTGGTGCCGGTCGAGGAGGTGTGGGAGGTTCCGGACGACGTCGACGACAAGACCGCGATCAGTATGGGCATCGCCGCCACCGGTGCAGTGGTTCCGCTGGAGCTGGCCAATATTCAGAAGGGCGAAAAGGTGCTGATTCTGGGGGCGACCGGAACCCTTGGTCTGATTGCCCTGCAACTGGCACGACTGTTGGGTGCCGGACGCGTCGTCGGTGCCGCCCGTTCCGCCGAGGCGCTGGCCGGTCTCAAATCCCGTGGTTTTGCCGACCAAGTTGTGCGACTGGGCGGGGACGATGACAGCGCGGCGTTGAAGGATGCGGCCGAGGGCGGCTTCGATGTGGTCCTGGACCTGGTCTGCGGTCAACCGCTGCTGTCGTCGCTCAAGGCGACCAATCGTGGGGCGCGGATCATGACCATCGGCACCGGGGCAGGCCGCAAGATCGAGCTGGATATCGCAGACCTTCTGTTCCGCAACCTGTCCTGCATTGGTACCGGTCAACGTCCACCGGCAGACCGCCGGCAGATATGGGAACGCTTGCTGCGTACCGCGCGCGAACAGCGGATTCACGTCGATTACGCTGACTACACCCTGGAGCAGGCAGGTCAGGCCTGGGCCGATCAGGTCTCAGGTCCGCACGCCAAGATCACTGCGCGGGTTCGCGGTTGACCGATGGCGCGAACCAGCGACGTCTCCCTGCGTCAGTTGCGCTATTTCGTGGCCGCAGCCGACGCGGGTCAGTTCTCTCAGGCCGCATTGAGGGTTCACGTGTCGCAATCGGCAGTGACTGCCGCGGTGCTGCAGCTCGAAGAAGTTCTGGGGGTAAGTCTTTTTGATCGGCTGCCTCACGGCGTCGCGCTAACAGCCGAAGGGCACAAGTTCGTGCAGCATTCGCGGCATATTCTTGAAACGCTGCAAGACGCCTTGAGTGAGCCATTGTTTCTCAGTCATGCCATCGCCGGGAGCGTGCGGGTCGGAGCGTCGTATACGGTGCTCGGCTATTTTCTGCCGTCGTTGCTGGCAAGGTTCAAGCGCAGCTATCCGCAGATTGAAGTCGATCTGCTGGACCTTGACCGCGTGAACATTGAAAGCGCTGTCGCCCAAGGCGAACTCGATCTGGGATTGACCATCGTCTCCAACACCCAGCACCTGCACGTTTTCGAACACCGCGTGCTGATCCGTTCACCCAGGCGCCTGTGGCTGTCGAACCAGCATCCCTTGGCGAGCGAGGCCTTACCCCGCCTGGACGATGTCGCGGAGCATGCGTACATCCTCGCCACGGTGGACGAGGGGGAGGTGTCCACCCAGCGTTACTGGCAGGAAAAAGGCGTGACGCCTCGGGTCGCGCTTCGCACCTCATCGATGGAAGCGCTGCGCGGGTTGGTGGCCCATGGATTCGGGGTGACGATTCTGTCCGACATGCTCTACCGGGCGTGGTCGCTGGAGGGCAAGAAAATCGATATTCGCCCGCTGGCCGACGCCATTCCGCCCATGGAGCTCGGGTTGATCTGGCACCCGCAGAAAAAACTGAGCGAGCCGGCGCAGGCCTTCCGGCAATTTTTGATCATGGCCTGCACCGGTTGACCTTGAACTTCCTTGCTCGATCACTCCCCGGCGCTGCAATGCCGGTTATCAGCCGTGAACCTGGATAATTACAACAAGAAGGAGAAGACCATGCTCATCGATGTCCATGCACATTTGCTCACCAAGGGAATGCTCAACCAGCACGAGTTCTGGGGGCCATTCATGAAGACCCAGGGCCTGACCGTGGGGCATTTCTCACTGGGTACCAAACAGCCCGCCAAGGCCGCGACGGACGAAGAAGCCGAGGCCAATCTGCTTGCCAGGATGACCCATGCCAGCCGGCGGGCACTTATGGCCGAGCGGGGCGTGGACAAGCTTGTGTTGTCAACGCCATCCCACGCGTTCATGTATTGGGCTGGCGAGTTCGGCTCCGAATACACGCGAATCTGCAACGACGAGATCGCAGCGTTCTGTCGCGCCGATCCAGAGCATTTCGATTTCTGGTGCCACGCCAACATCGCCGAGCCCGAGACAGCGGCTCGTGAAATCGATCGCGCGGTCAGGGTCCTGGGTGCCAAGGGCGTCTGCGTGGGAGGCGCCAATTTCAACGGGCTTGAAGCCCATGACGAGAAACTGTTTCCAGTCTGGGAAAAACTGTCCGAGCTTGATGTGCCGATCATGGTGCACGGATACAACCAGTCGATCTGGCTGGGCGAGCGTCATACGCAGGACAAGTTCGAGACCAGTTCGATCGTCGGCGATTGCGTGGATGAGACCCTGTTCTTCTGGTACCTGATCAACGGCGGTGCGCTGGACGTTTTCCCCAATCTCAAAACCTACATCACTCACGCGGGCGGTATGGCGGTGTTTCAGCTGGGGCGGCTGAGCGAGCTGAATCGAGCCATGGCACCGGACTCAAGGAATAAACGTCCGCTGATGGACTACATGGACAACTTCTACTTCGACCTGGACGTCCATGCGCCGGCACTACGTCGCGCCGTGGCAGAAGTGGTGGGCAGCCACCGACTGCTTTACGGCACCAACTTCGGCGGCGCATACGATCATGGCGACCTGACAGAGGGCCTTGGGCTGAGCCAGGAAGAGCGTGAACGCATTCGCAGCGCCAACGCGATAGAGCTACTGAAGCTGAGTGTGCCAACCCCTGTGGTCTAGGCGTACAAGCGCCATTGCGAGCCGCGCCCGGCGCGGCTCGTTCCCCATCAGGGCTTATTGCCGATCGGCATTGCGCGCCTTGATCATGGCGGCGAAGTCACGCTTGAGCTGAGGGAAGTAGGCGATTTGTCCGCCCATGCCCCCGGCGATATCGATGGAGGCCGCACTGATGAAACTCGCGTACTCGCTCGCCAGAAACAGCGCCATTCCGGCGACATCCTCAGGCTTGCCATAGCGTCCGAGAGGGACGACTTTCATCACCATTGCGTCGAATTCCTCGCGACTCACGCCCGGGCCCATTTCCTTGTAGTGACGGTCCCATTGGCCGGTGTCGATCCAGCCCATGTTCAGACTGTTCACCAGAATGTTGTCCTTGGGCAGCGACATGCCGAGGGTTTTCGACAGCGCAATGCAGGACGCCCGATTGATCACCGATGGGATGCCGTCCGGTGTCGGGATCGCGCCCGCCAGCGCATTGATTTCGATGATTCGTCCCCATCGCTGTTCACGCATATGCGGGACGACCGCCTGGACGAAACGAAAATGGCCCATCTGCAACACATTGGCGTGCTCGAGAATGGCTTCCGGTGTGAGGGTGTCCAGATTGCCGCCGCGTCCCTGACCTGCGTTATTGACCAGCACATCGACCCCGCCCCACGCCTGCACCACCTTTGACACGAATGCCTGCACTGCAGCCGTATCGGTGACATCCACAGCCCTTGCGATGACGGCTTGCGCCTGCGCCGCGAGAACCTGGCCCGCTTCATTGACTGCTTGTTCGCTACGAGCGCAGATCGCGACACGTGCGCCTTCGACAGCGAAAGCCTTGGCGATCGCCAGGCCGATGCCTCTTGAACCACCCGTGACGATGACGCGCTTGGTGCTCAGATCGATATTCATCAATTTCTCTCTTTTTGTTTGGAGTGTCGCATTTCGCCTCGAAAGGCAGGCTAGAGCATGTTTGGCTGAAGCGATTAAGTCTCCTGCGAGCCGAAACATCAGGATACGTCCATGCAAAAACTTTAATTGAACAATAATATTAATTGTGTGCAGTATTGCCTCTGTAGCGAGCGGCTGCAAGGTGAGGAAGGGGAGCGCTAAACGATTCTTTAAATTCTGTATAAAGAATGTGAATCTTTATGTGGAATTTCAGAATCAGATCATTTACCTTGAGATTCAGCTGACGAGGTAGCGGTAAACAGAGGTGATGCAAACCTCAGTGGCCAATCGTCCGGCCTGAAACGAAAAAGCGATCTATCCTGCGGGACAGAGCGCGGAGCAGCAGGGCCTGGATGCACATAAACGACTGAAAATAAAAATAAAAGGTAGTTTGTATGAAAGAGATGACCAACCTGGGTCGCTGCGCGCTGACCCAGGGTGCTATCACGCTGTTGGTGCTGGGATGCGGACAGTCTGCTTTGGCCGCGTCCTTCGATTTGCCTAACCCTGACTACCGCTTGCGCTGGGATAACACGGTCCGTTACAACCTGGGCATGCGTACCGATGGGCAGAACAGCCGCATCATGAATACCCCGAACTATGACGAGTCGGACGGCAAGTTCGATCGGGGCGATATCGTGACAAATCGGCTGGATGTGTTAACCGAAATCGACTTCTCCTACCTGAACGACTGGGGTGCACGCCTCAGCGCCGCCGGTTGGTATGACCAGGCCTACCACGACGACGATGTAAAAAGTCGCGTCGCCGGCTACTCCACCAGCTATCAGAACGATCATTACAGTGGCGAAGTGAACCGCTACGTCCGCGGGCCTTCCGGCGAAATTCTCGATGCCTTCCTGTGGCGCAACTTCAACATTGGAGATACCCCTGTCAACGTGAAGGCCGGTCGTCACACTAACTATTGGGGCGAAGGCCTGTTATTCGGCGCCCACGCGGTTTCCTACTCCCAGGCGCCGAGCGATGGCGTAAAAGCAGCCACCAGCCCGGGTATCGAAACCAAGGAAGTGTTCCTGCCGGTCGGGCAGGTATCGGCCAAGGCTCAGGTGACCGACAGTCTTTCGGTAGCCGGTCAGTACTTCTATGAATGGGAACCCACTCGCATTCCCTACGGCGGAACCTATTTCGGTGGGGCCGACCCATTGTTCGAGGGGCCTGATCGCCTGCCATTGGCGGCCAATGGCTCAGTGCTCCAGCGTCAGAATTCGCGCTTCGGTCGCGACGGACGTAACTGGGGCGTGATGGCCAAGCTCAATGTCGAAGAGCTGGAGTCCACTTTCGGTGCTTACTATCGCGAGTTCGACGACTATCAACCCTGGCTTGCCCCGCAGGTCAAAGCGAGTTCGGGTCTGTATCGCGTGGTCTATCCGCGTGGCGTGAAGCTGGCGGGCCTGAGCTTTGCCCGGGTGATCAACACCGTGGCGGTGGGTTCCGAATTGTCCTACCGCATGAACGGCGCGCTAAATGCCACCGGCGTCAGCGCCGTCGATAACGAAGGGCCTCGTGGCGATACGCTTCATTTCATCGCCAACGCGGTGTACGGCGTGCCACGTAACTTCATTGCGGAGAACGCGACACTGGTCGGGGAGTTTGCCTACAGCCATCTGCTGCGTGTCACTGAACACGACGAGCTGTACAAAGGCGTCGGCACCGCCGCCTGTACCAATGGCCGGACCCCGGGCATCGCCGGCTCCGGTAGTGAGTCGGATGGTTGTTCTTCGAAAAACTACTACGCGGTGGCAGTCAACTACACCCCGCAATACATTTCAATTTTCCCGTCGTGGGACCTGGACGTACCGCTGACCGTCAACTACGGCTTGCACGGCAACGCGGCCACTGCCGGTGGTGGTAACGAAGGCGCGTTGTCCTACTCGCTCGGCGTCAAGTTCACCTACGCGCAACTGTACGAGTTTGGCCTGCGTTATGCAGATACCGACGCGCGTTCGAAAAATCTGGCAAATAACACCATCGGCGGTAACGGCGCCGTTGGCGGCACCGATCGTGGCTGGCTTGCCTTCACGTTCAAGACCTCATTCTGACAAATCCAATAAGAATCGGAGTAAGTGTGTATGAAGCGACAACTTGCCTTATCCCTGGTGTTGACGGGATTCGCCACCTGCAGCCTCGCAGCGGTACCGGCCAATGAGGCAGCGGAAATCGGGAAGACGCTGACCCCCTTCGGCGCCCTGTTGGCGGGCAACGCCGATGGCAGCATTCCGGCCTATACCGGCGGCCTGACCGCGGCCCCGGCAGGCTTCAAACCCGACAGCGGTTTTTGGGTAGATCCGTTCAAGGATGAGAAGCCTCTGTTTCGAATCGACTCGAAAAACGTCGACAAATACGCCGAAAAACTCAGCGAAGGGCAGAAAACCCTGCTCAAGAAATACCCCGATTACTACCTGGACATCTATCCGACTCACCGCACCACGGCGTACCCGAAAGCGGTGCTTGATGCTTCGGCGCGCAATGCCACCAACTGCCAGATCCAGAAAAATGGTCTGGCAGTCGACACCGCATGCCGCGGCGGACTGCCGTTTCCGATCCCCAAGACCGGCAACGAGGTGATGTGGAACCAGCAACTGCGTTACAAGATCGGTACCGGTTACTCGACCACGTCGTCGTCCAACAGCTGGGTGGTCGACTCCAATGGCGCGATTACCAAGACCGCCGAGCAGGCTACTTTCGAAGAAACCCCGTACTACCAGGTCAACCAGCAAGATCGCGATCCGACCCTGTACGCCCGGGTCTTCTCGCGAAACGACTATCCGGCGCGGCGTTCGGGCGAAGTGGTGATGCTCAACGATTATCTTGACCCGCAGGCCAAGGCACGCCGTTCATACAGCTACTCGCCGGGCCAGCGCCGGGTGAAACTGGCTCCCGAATTCAACTTCGATACGCCGGTAGCCAGCCAGGGCGGGGTGACTCTGTTTGATGAACTGCAGATGTTTTCCGGCAGCCAGGACCGCTTCGATTACAAGCTGGTCGGTCGCAAGGAAATGTACATCCCGTACAACGCCTACAAGTTCTACTTCACGGCAAAACAGGACGATCAGTTCAAGCCGCACTTCGCCAATCCGGAATACGAACGCTGGGAGCTGCACCGGGTGTGGGTCGTCGAAGCAACGCTCAAGCCGGGCATGCGCCACGTGTATGGCAAACGGACCTATTACCTCGATGAAGACACCTATGGCGTGGGCCTGTATGACGCATGGGACAAGAGCGGCGCGCTGTATCGCTCGATCTTCCTCAGCGGCGTGCAACTTTACGACAAGACCATTCCCTACAACGTCAAGAACGTCGTCTACGACTTCAACAAAGGGATGTACGCGTTGCTTAACGACGGTTTGAAGGGTGGGTACAAATTCGTCGAAAAACCGTTGGCCGAACGTGACATGAACATGGAAGCCGTGGTTGCTCGCGTCACGCAACGTTGAGGCAGGAACGGTTGGCGTGAAGGCCAGATCGGGCGCATTGCGCAGTCTCGATCCGGCGAACGAACCGTAGAGCAATGCCATCGGGTGACCAGTCCAGGTCGCCCGGATGAGGATAAAAATAATGATCAGCTCTGAACCTCATACCGTTTGCCACGCCGTACTGGCCAAGGAAAAATCATCGCGCCCGTGGTTCACCGCCGCGCGCGCCTGCCTGCTGACTGCCTGCCTCATAGCCGCCATGCAGCCCGTGCGGGCGGCACAAACGAGCGCTAACAGCGAGGTGCTGGACGCGCCGGCGCAATCGGTCGACGAGCGTTTGCCGGTACCGACTCTCTCGGTGGCGCGGGTTGGCGACGCATTGGTCGCAGTCGGTCCGCATGGCGTCATACAGCGTTCCTCGGACCATGGGCAGAGCTGGCAACAAGTGTCGAGTCCTGTTTCCAGCGATCTGGTCCAGGTGCGTTTCATCGATGATCGCAATGGCTGGATCGTCGGCCACGATTCGCTGGTCATGCACAGCAGCGACGCGGGCCAGAGCTGGACGGTACAGCTTGACGGCCGCAGCCTGATCAAGTTGCTGGCTGACTACTATCAACCGCTGGCCGACAAGGGCGACGAGGATGCGGCCCGGATCGTCAACGAAACCGCCACTGCCACCAGCACCACCGCCACGCCGGGGGTACTCGCCGCGCCCTTTCTGGATGTGCTGTTCGATGCACACGGCAACGGTTTCGTCGTGGGCGCGTTCGGCATGTTGCTGCATAGCAGTGACAACGGCGCTCACTGGCAGCCGTGGATCGAGCGCAGCGACAACGACCGGCGCATGCACCTGTATGGCTTGGCGCAGCGCGACGGCGTGTTTTACATCAGCGGCGAACAAGGACTGCTGCTCAGGCAGGACGTCTCCGGCGAGCGTTTCACGCACCTGGAACTGCCATACGCCGGAACCCTATTCGGCGTGACGGCCTTCGACGATCTACTGTTGGCTCATGGTCTGCGGGGGAACCTGTACGCCAGCCGCGACGATGGGCAGCAGTGGCAGAAGATCGAGACCGGCATCGGCTCAAGTCTGATGAGCGTCGTCGATCAAGGTAAGCAATGGCTGCTGGTCGGGCAGGGCGGTGAGCTGGTGACCCTCGATCCCGAAACGCTCAAGGTCAGCACGTTGCGTGGGGTCGAGGGCGGTGAGGTTTATGGCGCCAGCGGGACCGGCAAACCGGGACAACTGCTGGTATCGCGATTTACAGGCGCCAAGGTCGTGGATATCGCCACTGCCCAGTGAGTTTGGCAACGCATTGCAACGGCAACGACAGCTGTTTGGCTGGCAAGCATTTTCAACGGGAACGCAGCGATGGTAGAGCAAAAATACAACAGCGGAATGCCGGTGATCGCAGAGCTCAAGGACTTCGACATGAAGTCCGGTGGGCGGCTGGAGCGCATCATCTTCAACAACCGTATTCCGGTGATCATCGCCTGCTTGCTGGCGACGCTGATTCTCGGGTTCTTCGCCACCCGTCTTCAGGTCAACGCCAGTTTCGAGAAAATGATTCCCAGCGCCAGCCCCTATATCAAGAACTACCTGGCCTACAAAAGCGAACTGCCCGGGCTGGGCAACACCATTCGCATCGTGGTCGAGAACAAGACCGGCGATATCTACGATCCCGAATACCTGCAGGCACTGCAGAAGGTCAACGACACGCTGTATCTGATCCCCGGCGTCGACCGGTCGTGGATGAAGTCGTTGTGGATGCCCATCGTGCGCTGGAAGGAAGTCACCGAGGAAGGTATCGAGGGCGGTGCCGTGATGCCTGCCGATTACAACGGCAGCGCGGCATCCATTGACAAGCTGCGACAGAACATTGCCCGGGCCAACATCATCGGCAACCTGGTGGCCAACAACAGCCAGTCGAGCATGATCGTCGCGCCATTGCTGGAAACCAATCCACAGACCGGCCAGCCTTTGAATTACGGGGACTTCTCCAAACAGCTGGAGAGCCAGATTCGCTCATTGCAGAGTGACAAGATCGGCATTCACATCGTCGGGTTCAGCAAGCTGGTCGGCGACCTGATCGATGGCCTGTATGCCGTGATGATGTTCTTTGGGATCTCGGTGGTCATCGCTGCACTGTTCGTTTATCTCTACACCCGCTGCTTGCGCAGTACGCTGCTGCTGGTGGGCGTCGCAATAGCCGGGGTGATCTGGCTGCTGGGTCTGATGGAGTTGCTGGGCTACTCACTGGACCCGTATTCGATTCTGGTGCCATTTCTGATCTTCGCCATCGGCCTGTCCCATGGCACGCAGAAGATGAACGGAATCCTGCAGGACATCGGCCGCGGTACGCACAAGTACATTGCCGCGCGTTATACGTTCAGGCGCCTGTTCCTGACCGGCTTGACCGCGCTGCTGACCAACATCGTCGGTTTTGCCGTGTTAGTGATCATCGATATTCCAGTGATTCGCGACCTGGCGCTGACCACCAGCATCGGTGTTGCGGTATTGATCTTCACCAAGCTGTTGCTGATTCCCGTGGCGTTGTCCTATCTGGGCGTCAGTCAGCGAGCGGCGCGCATTGCGATCGAGAAGGACCGTGCCGGGGAGGCGAACAAAGGCATTCTGGGCAAGATCTGGCGCGGGCTCGACCGCTTCACCGAACGGCGCTGGGCGACCCTGGTGATTGTCGTATCCCTGCTGGTGACTGCCGGTGGCAGCGCGGTAATGATGCACCTGAAAGTCGGCGACCTCGATCCCGGCGCGCCGGAATTGCGTCCGGATTCACGCTACAACCAGGACAGTGCATTCATCTCGAAAAACTACGGGCTCTCCAATGACCAGTTCGTGGTGATCATGACCACCCCCGAGGACAGTTGCCGCCTTTACCCGGCCTTGCAGGCCATGGATCGCCTGGCATGGCGTCTGCGGCAGACCGCTGGCGTGCAAACCACAAACTCTTTGCCCGAAGCAGTGCGGTTCATTACCTCCGGCATGGCCGAAGGCAGCGGCAAGTGGTTGACGATCAGCCGGGACCAGGCCATCACCAACGCTTCGGTGGATGCGGCGATGATCTCCCAGCCTGGCATCACCAACCAGAAATGTTCGGTCACGCCGCTAATCGCCTATCTGGCCGATCACAAGGCCGACACCCTCAACCGGGTGCTCAATGTGGCCCAAGATTTCGCCGGTCAGAGTAAAGCCTCCGGCGCTGCTGATCAGCCGCAGTTTCTTCTGGCGGCCGGCAACGCAGGGATCGAGGCCGCGACCAACATCGAGGTCGAAAAAGGCATCGTTACCATGTATTTCGCGGTGTATGGCGCCACCGCGCTGCTGTGCCTGCTGACTTTCCGCAGCTGGCGCGCGACGCTGGTGGCGCTGATTCCGCTGGTCATGACCACGATCATCTGCAAGGCCTTGATGGTCTGGCTGGGCATCGGCCTGAAGGTCGCGACACTGCCGGTGATCGCCGTCGGGGTAGGGGTTGGCGTCGATTACGCGCTGTATCTGTTGAGCGTGCAACTGGCCGTACAGCAGCGCGGCGGCTCGCTGGCCACGGCTTATCGCCGTTCGCTGGATTTCACTGGACGCGTGGTCGCCTTGATCGGCCTGACCATGGCGGCTGGTGTCATCACGTGGGCCTGGTCACCGATCAAGTTCCAGGCTGATATGGGGATCCTCCTGACCTTCATGTTCCTGTGGAACATGCTCGGCGCGCTGGTCCTGATTCCGGCGCTGTCCCATTACCTGCTCAATCCGAAGCTTCGCAGCGACAGCGAACACCAGCAGGCCAGCACGCTCGACGCCACGGAGTCGGCTACGCCCAAGGATCGTCCCAGAACACATTCGGCCGCCGTCGTCGCCCATTGACACGCCGTTGCCACGACACGGCTGGTAGCAGCCAATCCATAAAGACAACCGCTGCCAGACCAGCGGGAAAAGCGAAACAGCACAAGGGGAAAGGGTATGTTCGAGTTGTTGATGAGTGCCGACATGATGGTGCCGGACCCGGATGCCATGACCGAGAAACTGGTCGACAAACTGGGTATCCATAAACACGAGCGCTGGCGTCAGGCGTTCGATAACCATCCTTACATCGCGCACTTCCTGCGGGTTCACAAGTCGCTGGCGGTATCGCCGACCCGTGTCGAACCGCAATGGCACCTGGACAAGCCCAATCCCGGCGATCCGCTGTTCCATGATTTCCTGGAAAGCCTCAAGCAATACCAGGGTCGGCATCGGCCGATGATCACCCACTCCATTGTCCTGGCGATCCATGGCGACAAGTTCAACGCATTGGTAGACAAACTGATGCGTCGGCGTCTGCCGTTCCGCATGGCGCAGCGCACAGACGAGATGCCGTTCGATCGGTTGTGGCTCGGCGTCACCCCGGAAAAACCGTATTACGAGCCTTCGGTGGATGGCGGCCTGTGCATCGAAATCATGCCTATGGAACCGTTGCAGATGCCGCCGGAGACATTTGCAGAGCCACCCGTGCAGCCCCGGGATCTCAAGCCTGGCGATATGGTGCGCGTCACCGCGCGCGGCTATCTGGTGCGTGATCTGGATGACACGTTGCGTCGTTGCTCGGCCAATCTGGGTTGGGGGCCAAGCGGCCCGATCCAGACCTTGCATGAGGAAGGTTATCGCCGCGCGCGCATGGGCTTCACCCTGGCCAACAGCGCAACCCTGGACGTTATCGAAGCGACCCGTTGGGACAGTGAGGTCGGGCTTTATCTGAACAGTTGGGGCCCTGGTCCTTACTACATCCGCATTGGCGTCCACGGTCTGGAGGCCAAGGCCGAAGACCTGCGCGCGCGGGGTACGGCATTCATGTGGATCGAAGCCAGCGAAGCCGTGGGTGGCAAACCTTTGATTCGTATCGATCCGAAGGAACTGGACGGCCAGTTGTTCGAGTTCGAGGAGTGCTGAGATGAGTGCCGAGCCTTTGCACCAGGAACTCAGAACCGTCATCAACGAAGCCGTTTCCGTCGAACGCGATGGCGCGGTGGGTTGGCTGGTGCTGACCCGTCCCGGACAGATCAACGCGATCAACGACCAGATTCGTCACGGCGCCCCGCAAGGGCTGCGCGAGCTTGAAGCCGATCCGCAGATCCGTGTCATCGTGATTCGTGGCGAGGGCGAGCGCGGGTTTTGCACCGGGGCCGATATCAAGGAGAGGCGCGGTGAGGAAACCGCGCTGCAAGTGCGACAACGGCTGCAAGGCTCGCGCTGGATCGGCAGCCTGGACAACATCGCCAAGCCGGTGATTGCCGCGATACATGGCTATTGCATGGGCGGCGGGCTGGAGTTGGCGCTGGCTTGCGATATCCGCTTCGCGGCGCCCAATGCCGTGTTCGCATTGCCCGAGACCGGGCTGGGCCTGATACCTGGCGGTGGCGGTACACAGCGTCTTTCCCGCGTCGTCGCGCCGGGCCGCGCGCTAGACATGTTGCTCACCGGTGACCGCATGAATGCCTTGGAGGCGCGGGAAATAGGCCTGGTCAGTCGACTCGCCAATGATTCTGCGACATTGCGCGATGAAGTTCTGGCGTTCGCCCGGCGTATCGCCGCCAAACCGCCCGCGGCCTCGGCTTCGGTCAAGCGCGCGGCGCGGGCCGCTCTGGAGCTAGACCTCAGACAGGGGCTGGATCTGGAGCTGGATCTGTTCGCGTTACTTGCGCCCAGCAAGGATGCGCGGGAAGCGGCACTCGCGTTCGCGGAGCGTCGCGAGCCACGTTTCACCGGCGAATGAAGCGCTGATCAACGACAGGAAAGAAGATCATGAGCACAGCAAGACTGGCAGAGCGGGTCGCCATCGTTACCGGCGGCGGCAACGGATTGGGCGCCGAGTGCGCACGGGTGTTGGCCAGCCACGGCGCCCATGTAGTCATCGTGGATATCAACGGCGATGCCGCCGAACAGGTTGCAAGCTCGATGAGCGAATCGGGCGGGCAGGCTCTGGCCGTTGCTTGCGATGTATCTTCAGAGGAACACGTCAAGGGCATGGTCGCGCAGGTCAAGGCGCGTTTCGGGCGTATCGACATCCTGCACAACAACGCCGCAGTGCTCAGCGTCGATCAACGCCAGCGCGACCGCGATATCTGCAACCTCGACATGCAGGCCTGGGATCGAGCCATCGCGGTCAACCTGCGCGGCGCGGTGCTGTGTTCCAAGTACGCGATCGCCGTGATGCTCGAGCGCAAGGCCGGCTCGGTGATCTTCGCGACGTCAGGACTGGGGATGCAGGGCGACATGTCGCTCACCGGTTATGCCTGCTCCAAGGCTGCGTTGATGATGCTGCCGCGCAGTATCGCCGCGCAGTACGGCAAACAGGGTATCCGCGCCAACGCCGTGCAGATCGGCCTGGCACCGGCTGACAACGCCCACGCCTCCATGCCGCCGGAGCTGCTGGCGATCATTCGCGACAACCACCTGACCCCGGAGCTGGGCACGCCTCGTCAGATCGCCGATGTGGTGGCGTTCCTGGCATCCGACGAGTCGTCGTTCATCACCGGCACCACGCTCGTCGCCGACGGGGGCTTCAGCAGTCACACTCCGTCGCTGGTGGCGATGCGAGCGTTGTTCGAAAAAACGGGCCGTTCGGGGATGTAAAGCCTCATTCCACTTTTTGCCTTCATGCCTGTGCGCCGGCACCTCCCGGAGCGATGCCGGCGTGTGGGCCACTGATGCTGGCTGAAAAGGATTTGACATGAATACTGCTGCGCAGAAGTCCGAATACGATGTGGTCATTGTCGGCGGAGGGCATAACGGCCTTTCGGCGGGTTGTTATCTGGCAGGCGAGGGCAAGTCGGTGCTGATCCTCGAGGCACTGGAGAAGGTGGGGGGCATGGCGTCATCCGGGTACCTGATCCCCGAAGCACCCAATCACCTAGTGCATCCGTGCGCCGCCGATTTGCTGTCGCTGCGTGCTCACTCGGTGGTCGAGGAGTTGCAGCTCGAACGCCACGGTTTCAAACAGGTCGAGCTGAAACCCGCTTATGTCTACCTGCACCCGGATGGCACGTCGCTGGTGTTCTGGCGTGATCCGCAGAAGACCGCTGAAGAAATTCGCAAATTCTCCCCGCAGGACGCCGATGCCTACGTCAGATTCGTCGAAGTGATCTTCGCTTTGCTCGACGTCGTGCACCCGATGATGCGCGTGGACCCGGCGCAGAAGAATCTGGGCGTCAAGTTCAAGGCCTTCCGCACCCTGCGCAGACACAAGGCGATCAAGCCGGACATCATCGCCCTGGCGACTGGCTCGGCCTACGGGGCGGCCGTCGAGCGCTTCGTCCATCCGGTGACGATTTCTGCGCTGACCTGCCTGACCGGCGCCGCGGGACCGGTGAAAGCCGATGGCAGCGGTTTGTACTTCGCGGTGCTGGGCTTCCTTCATCGCTTCGGCATCGGTCGGCCTATCGGCGGCATGCAGACTATCCCCAACGCCATGCTTTCGCGCTTCAAGGAACTGGGTGGTGAAGTGCGAACGCAAGCGCCCGTGGCAGAAATTATCTCCAGTAATGGCAAAGCCAATGGCGTGCGCCTGCAAAACGGCGAAGTGATCAAGGCCCGAGCGGTGGTCGCCAGTTGTCACCCCAAGGTAGCGCTGGACATGGTGACAGCTGGTGAACTGGAACGAAAATGGCTGACGCGCATTGCCATGGCGCCTGCCAATGCTCACGGCGGCTCGCCATTGAAAGTCGACATTGCCCTGAGCGGGCAGATCAGCGTGCCGTTGCATCAATCCAGACGCGCCGACGGGCTCAACCTGCGTGGCCCGGTATTACTGGTGGGGACCGCGGAAGCTGTAATCGAGAACTTCGAATCCGCCGCACGCGGCGAGGTGCCGAAAATGCCCTGGATGTGGATCGCCACGCCCAGCGCTATCGATGAGTCACAGACTCCGGAGGGGCAGGACATCGTGTATCTGTACCCGCCGGCAATGCCGGTCAATCCGCGCGAGGGCTGGGAAGCCATTCGTGAACAGGCCGTACGCCAGACCCTCGAGTTCGCCAGTCAGTACGTTCCGGAAATCGCCAGTCTGGAAATCGGTCGCCGCGTGGAGACCGCCCCGGAATTGGCGAAACGTCTGAATGCTCACAATGGGTGCGTGTTGCACATCGATACATCGATTTTTCGCTCCAGCACCATGCGCCCCGCAGCCGGGCTAGGGGGCGAGACGCTGCCGGTCGCCGGGCTGTTTTTCGGCGGTGCGGGTATCCATCCAGGTGGTGGCGTGACCGGTATGCCGGGCAAGATCGCTGCAGGTCGGGTCAAGCGCTTCTTGAAGTGAGCCAAAGCCCCATTAGGCGCTTGACGGGCCAGGCGCTGCGATGCTCGCCAGAACGAAGTCGGCCGAATGCGTTCGCCATGCCCGCAGGCCTTCTTCGGAATAGGTGTCCAGCCCGGTCAAGGCTGCTGTGGAATAGCGATTGGTGAACCAGCCCGTGGTCACCAAGGCGGCGGTGGCCAGAAACAGACGCGGGTCGAGCCCTTGCCGGAAGACCCCCGTTTCCGCGCCCCGCGCGAGTATGCCGTCGAGCTTGTGCACCAACCGGGGCGCCTGCTCCAGGAAGTGATTGCGCGGCGTGTGATGCGCGTCGTGATAACGGATGCCTTCCAGCGCCAGCGAACCCATCAGCGGGTCTTGTGTGTACTGATCGAAAAAGTGATTCAGCACCCGCCGCAGCGCTTGGGTCGGCTCAAGGCTGTCGACTTCAAGCCCCAGCAGTTCCGACATGATGCTGTCCGACGCTTCGTCGAGCACTGCGACGAACAGGCCTTCCTTGGTGCCGTAATAGTGATGGATCAATTGTTTGGTGACGCCCGCGTCCTGGGCAATGTCCTCGATGCGCGCGCCTGCCAGCCCCTTGTCGGAGAACGCCTGCCGGGCCGCGGCCAGAATCCGCTTGAGGGTATTGAGTTTACCGACCTCGGGCTGTTCGGGGCTTTTCACCGTCGTCTCCTTGCTGGTGGTTTTTGTTGTTGTTGGTGTTGCTGCGTGACAGGCCGTTGCCGCGATGAACGACACACTGCCGTCGTCCGCCGAAACAAGCAATCCCTGTGGGCATCTTCTGCGCGACGACGTTTCGTTTTACCCCGGGTACAACGAATTGAACACGCTGCGCACAGCTCTGTGGATACCATCGGTCGAGCGCGTCATTCACTCGACAGCCCCATAAGAACGACAAGAAAAAGGTGTGAAGCATGAGCAGCGAAAATACCGTTCTGAACCTCGAATCCGCTTACTCGGCCGTCTCGGATATGTACAAGGGCGCCGACCTCGACATTCACGCGCTGTGTCGGGAAATGCGCCGTCAGT
Organism: Pseudomonas sp.; assembly: GCF_050739935.1. GTDB lineage: Bacteria > Pseudomonadota > Gammaproteobacteria > Pseudomonadales > Pseudomonadaceae > Aquipseudomonas. The sequence goes on from NZ_JBOICF010000039.1 coordinate 28,828, forward strand.
CGCCGGTCCACGAAGGCGATTTCATCGCCCGGTTCGGCGTACCCACCAACGCCGGCATGCAGGCTGGAACCCGTCCGACATTCGCCCTGTTCAAGTATCAGGATGTGATGGCAGTGCTGCGTGACGGCGCGAGCTTCACCAGTGGTTTCATTGCCGAAGGCCTTGGCGCTTTTTTCGATGGTCTGATCATTCTGGCGATGGATGGCGAACAACACCGCAAAGTTCGCGCATTGCTTCAACCGGCGTTCATGCCGGAAACCGTGAACAAATGGCGCGGCAAGATCGACCGGGTGATCCGCGAAGATTTCCTGATCCCGATGATCGATGACAAGCGCGCGGACCTGATGGATTTCGGGCTCAATTTTCCGATCCGTGAAATGTACGCGCTGATGGGCTTTCCTGAGGATGACCCGCAGACCTATCGCCAATACGCCGCCTGGGCGCTGGCCATGGTCGGAGGCAATCAGATCGATCCGGCCAAGGCGCCGGAAGCGCGTCGCCTGGCGGGCATCGCGGTGAAATCCCTCTATGACGAGATTCTCAAGGTCGTGATCCAGCGCCGTGCCGATGGCAGTGACGGCGATGACCTGATTGGCCGTTTGCTGCGTGCCGAGCACGAAGGGCGTCAGCTTGACGATCATGAGGTCACGACCTTCGTGCGCTCGTTGCTGCCCGCTGCGGGCGAAACCACTTCACGTACCTTCAGCTCGGTGCTGACCCTGCTGTTGACCACCGACGGCCTGCTGGACCGCGTGCGCGACGACCGCTCGCTGATCGGTAAGCTGATCGACGAAACCGTGCGTTACGAGCCGGTTGCGACCTTCAAGGTCCGCGAAGCTGCCAGGGATGTGGAAATCGGCGGCGTGAAGATTCCCAAGGGTGCGTTCGTGCAATGCATGGTGGTGTCGGCCAACCGCGACGAAGAGGCATTCGAGAACCCGGATGCATTCGACATCGATCGCAAACCCAAGCCGTCATTCGGGTTCGGCTTCGGCCCGCACATGTGCATCGGACAGTTCGTCGCCAAGGTCGAACTCAACTGCGCGATCAACGCGATCCTCGACCTCTTTCCCAACGTACGTCTGGACCCTTCGAAACCCGCTCCGGTGATCAATGGCGCACAACTGCGCGGGGCGTCGAGCCTGCCGGTGATCTGGGACTGATACGGCCAGGTCGTCCGTTTGCCTTTCAGCAAAGAATTTCAACAACAAAAAGAGGGATTACGCAGCATGAAAACCTTCAAGACCATTCCTGAACGCGGAGACTTCGGCTTCCAGCAACTGGTGGGCCCGCACAAGGTAACGGGGCCTGCCATGGCCGGCGAGCGAGGATTCTTCGGTCTGCAACTGAGCAAAAGCGCGCCCTTCGGTTCCGTGCGCGACGAGGAGGGCAACATCTACTCGTTCGTGCGCTCGATCATGGCCCCGACCGGCACGCCGAACCCGACCAAATTCTTCTTCATGACCACCCTGGTCGATGGTAAGAACCTGCGCATGGACCAGACGAGAATCGCCCGGCAGGCGCTGACACCCAAGCCGGTGCAAGTGGTCGAAGGCGACACCGTGCGCTGGAGCAGCCAGCCCGGTGAGCCTGGCAACGGCTGGGAGATCACGGCGTCGAGCGAGCGGATCACCTATCGCGAAGACGGGCTGTTCAACCTGGAAGGACGTCTGCTCGCACCGGGCCTGCAGTGGTATCTGCCGGGCGTGGAGTGGGGAACGTTCTATGTCTCTCAGGTGTGGGACATCGCCGGCGTGTGTGACGGCAAACCGGTCAAGGGCGCGATGGCGCTGGATCAGTTCTATATGGCCGAAGGCGGCGCGATTCACTTCAAGAAAGACCTGGTGGTGAACAACAACAAGCACGTCATCTGGTGGACCTTCGCCACGGTGTACAAGGACGGCACCTGGGACACGGGCTCGTTCATGGTCGGCCACGATCATCTCGGTTACGCGATCTTTGCCAATGAAAAGGGCGAGGTGCGAGTTACCAACGACATCGAAGGGCTGGTCAAGCACAAGGAAGGCAGCTACTTCGTCGATACCGCGCGAATCGTCCTGGACGGCCAGGAAGAATGGGAATATCTGCCCGATCCGAAAGGCGAAATGATCGACTTCGTAGGGGGCTTCCCGGTCACCGCACAGCAGGAAGGACGCTGGCGCCGCGTGGGCGATACCCGCGAGCCGGATCGCTGGCTGGCGTGGGGCGAGTCGGACCGCCGCAACGGCCCGTCGCGTAACGTCGAGGGTTCGGATATTTGAACCCTGCTGTAGATCGCCTGCAGTCCTGACGCAGGGAACACATAGCAGCCCGAGTTGCCGCTGGTAGGGAGCTTGAGTACGCCACCGCCGGCAAGCGGTGCTGCTACGGCAAAGGGCATAAGCCCGTCGTAACACTGATCCAAACACAATAATAAAGAGGTCTGGCTCATGAGATTCAAAGACAAAGTGGTACTGGTGACCGGTGCAGGGCGTGGCATGGGACGGGCCATCGCCCTGGCCTTTGCCCGCGAAGGCGCGAAGGTCGTCGTCAGCGCGCGCACTGAAAGCCGTGGTCAGGAAACGGTGGCGCTGATCGAGGCCGCAGGGGCCGCTGCGTGTCTGGTCGGCGGCGATGTGGCTGACCGCGCTGCAGTGAAAGGCATGATCGAAGGCGGGGTCGATGCATTCGGCACACTGGACATTCTGGTGCACTGCGCAGCAGACACCAGCAGCGGCCTGATCGTCGAGATGGCCGACGAAACCTTCGATCACATCGTGCGCAGCAATGTACAGGCGCTGTTCTGGCTGGCCAAGGATGCCACGCCGCACCTGTCCCGATCCGCTGACAAGGGGCGACTGATCTACATCTCTTCCGGCGAAGCCAATCGCAAATACACCCCGCGCCTGATTCCCTACGGCTCGACCAAGGCCTTCATGAACGCTTTCGCCCGAGGTCTCGCAGTGGAACTGGGCGCGCTCAACGTCCTGGTCAACGTGGTCGAGCCCGGTCTGATCGGCACCGATCACATGCACGAAACCCTGGGCCATGAACTGCCGGACACACTCGCATCGAATTTCCCTGTGCCACGGGTCGGCAGGCCCGAGGAAATCGCATCGGCGGTGATGTTCCTGGCGTCCAATGAGGCGTCGTACATCACCGGAACTTCATTGTTGGTGGACGGTGGCGCAACCATGGTGGCGCTGCCGAAGATCGATGCCTCACTGAAAAACGCCCATTAATTTTCGATGCGCCGGGCGACGATGCTGCCTGACGCCGGAGCATGATCATGACCGTTTTACAGGATTCATTGACGCGCCGCGTCAGCACGGGCGAGTTCCACCGGGGCTGGCGCATCGTCGTATTGGGGCTGGCGGGCGTGCTGACCAGCATGAGCGCCGCGCTGCTGTATGGTTTCGGCACGCTGGTTATTCCGCTGCAGGACGCATTTGGCTGGAGTCGCGGCGAACTGCAGACATCGATCACGTTTCTGTTTGCCGGTGTCGCCATCGGCTCGCAACTGCTGGGTGGCCTGTACGCCCGCTATGGCTTGCGCCGGGTGGCCCTCGTCAGCCTTGTGCTGCAGGTGTTGTGTTATCTGTCGCTGACGATGCTCGGCGAGAGCGTTTACTGGTTGTATCTGGCGTTCTTCGTGATGCCGCTGCTGGCACTCGGCACCATCGCCATTACCTGGACCCAACTGGTCAGCCTCTGGTTCGAGCGCCACCGTGGCGTGGCCCTGGCGGTCATTCTCAGCGGATCGGGACTGGCTGCGATGATCATGCCGCCGCTATTGGCCTGGTCCATCCATCTCGGGGGCTGGCGTTCGGCGTTTATCCTGCTCGCGGCGATGCCGTTGCTGCTGACCTTGCCGATGGCGTTGGCGTGGCTGAAGTTTCCTGCGTCGTCGACCGCGGCAGAGACGTCCAGATCCGAACCCGTCGTCGAGGGGCTGCGGTTTGCCGCTGCGATTCGTACGCGGGTGTTCTGGGGCTGCAATCTTGCGCTGATTCTTTCAGTATCGTTGATCGTCGGCATGGTCACCACGATCGTGCCGTACCTCCAGGACAAGGGCGTGCCAAGCCTGACGGCCAGTCAGATCTTCAGCAGTTTCGGCATCTCGATCATCGCAGGAAGGCTGCTGGTGGGGTATCTGCTGGATCGCTTCGCGCCCCATGTAATCGCTGCCGCCAGTCTTTGCGTCCCCGCGCTGGGGTGCCTGCTGTTCATGTTCAGTGGTCCCGAGGCCATTGGTTTGCTGGTGCTGGCGACGATCTGCATCGGATTCAGTGCCGGTGCTGAATTCGATATTGCTGCGTTCATGATCGCGCGCTATTTCGGGCTTCGTGACTATGCGCGCATCTTTGGCTTGCATCTGGGGCTGGTGACGGTCATTTCCGGCCTGGCCCCGGCCCTGTTCGGTCACCTGTTTACCCTGTTCGGCAACTACAGCCCGGTGCTTTTCTATTGCCTGGGGTGTGCCGTCATTGCGCCGCTGGTGATGCTGACCCTGGGGTCCGTGCCGCTCTATCGCTCGCCTTCGACCTGATCATCTTTCGAGGTTCATCCATGACTATTCCCGATCAAAAGACCATCGAGCATTTCCTGCACGGGCAAGTCGAGTGCTGGAACAACGGTGACAAACAAGGGTTCTTCGCGCATTACCGACAGGTCGCCAGCAGAGGCCTTAGCATCGAATATGTCGGCCAGCCCGAACGGGACGCCTGGCAGGTGCTTGAAGGTATGTGGACGCAGCAACAGCCGCGGATCCGCATAGAAGTCAAACTGGTGGTGATCAAGGGTGACGAAGCGGCCTGTCATCACCGCAACGCGATCATCGGCAGTGAAGCGGGGATCGACACGATCGAGTTGTATCGGTTCGAAGAGGGGCTGTTGTCGGTCCGGTACTTCATTGCAGGTTGACGCGGTGGAGGCGGGGCCCGAACCCCGCCTGTTCCGCCCGAACTCAAAACCCGTCGGTTGAAGCCGACAGCGCCTGCCAGCGTTCGATTTCGTCGCGCATGCGCACCAGCTTCGCGTTGACCTGGCTGTAGGCATCGCTGCCGGCCAGGTAGCGCAGCGGCGGGGTTTCAGCGTTGGCCAGGGCGATCAGCGCGTCCGCCAGTTTTGCCGGATTGCCTGTCTGTTGGTGGTTACCGGCCGCGCAAGAGGCCTGTAGCTTGTCTACAAACGCTGCGTAGTCGTGCAACGACAGCGCACCGAACGCCATGGAGCTACTGTCGAGGAAGTCAGTGCGAAACACGCCCGGTTCGACCAGCGTCACGCGAATCCCGAAGCTGGCGACTTCCTGAGCCAGCGCCTCGCTGAAACCCTCTACGGCGAATTTCGATGCGCTGTACAACGACGCTCCGCCCATGCCAATCAAACCGCCGACGGACGACAGGTTGAACACCTGGCCGCTGCGCTGATTGCGCATCGCCGGCAACACCGCGCGGCACATATTGAACACGCCGAACACATTGGTCTGGAATTGCCGCTCCACTTGCGCCTGAGTGTTGGTTTCGAACGGGCCAAGCTGTCCGTAGCCGGCATTATTGACCAGCACATCGATGCGCCCGAAATGCGTCAATGCCGCATCCGCCGCGGCGTTTGCCTGCTGCGGATCGGTGACGTCCAACACCTGCTTGAACAGCTGATCCGGGCCTTCAGTGAAACACTCGTCCAGCGCTTGCATACGACGGGCCGTTACCATTACGCGGTCGCCAGCGGCCAAGGCAGCCCTGGCAATGAACGCACCCAACCCGCGCGAGGCGCCAGTGATCATCCAGACCTTGCTCATCGTTCGACTCCTGTAAAAGTCCGTTCGGATTCAGGGCCTGTTGGCCACTTCCCATGCCTTGAGTTCGAACCCCGGCGCTGCCGCTTGTGCCGCGGTCAGGTGGGGCGCACGGGCGAGGATCTTGCGGGCTGCCATGTGGTCGCCCGGACGATTGCAGGATTCAACGGCGATCAACTGATCGTTGCGGAAACACAGCACCGACAACTGTGAGGTTTCGGGCGAGCCGACGATCACGCTGCTGTCGTAGCCGGTGGAGAGTCCCGCGATCTGCAGCTTGAGCGGGCCTTGATCGGTCCAGAACCACGGCAGGGCTTCATAGGCAGCAGGTTTACCCATGAGGCGAGCCGCGATGCAGCGCGCCTGATCCACGGCGTTTTGTACCGACTCCAGGCGGATCGGCTGCTGATCGTTATGCAGGCAGGGGAAGCACGCGACATCGCCGAGCGCTGAAATCTGCGGGTCGCTGGTCAGCAGGTGAGCGTCGACCTTGATCCCGTTTTCGATGTGCAGCCCTGCTTCACTGGCGATTTGCACGTTGGCGATCACGCCGATGCCGAACACCACCAGATCGGCTGGCAGCCTGCGACCGTCACTGGTGATCACCGCGCAGACTTTGCCGTTGTCGCTTTCAATGCTTGCCAGCCCCTGGCGAAAATCGAAATGCACCCCCCAGCCTTCATGAGCCTTGCGGAACACCTCGGACATCTCCCGGGATACCGCACGTGCCATAGGGCGGTCGCCCAGTTCCAGCACATGTACGTTGGCTCCAAGGGCTGCGGCCACCGCCGCGAACTCCAGACCGATGAACCCGGCGCCCACCACCACCACGTCTCGCGCGGCATGGACCAAGGGCGCGAGGGTGTCGGCGTGCAGTTTGGTCTTGATGCCGAAGACGCCTTCGAGTTGCGCGCCGGGCACCGCCAGCGGGCGGTTGTGTGCGCCGGTCGCCAGCACCAGATGGTCGTAGCTCAGCGCTTCGCCTGAGGCCAGCAGAACCCGGCGGTTGAGCCGGTCAATGGCGGTCGCCTGATCGTGGATCAGTTCGATGTTCTGCGTGGCGAAAAAATCGGCCGGGCGAAACAGCAGTGCGGTGTCTGCAATCTTTCCCAGCAGGTATGCCTTGGACAAGGGTGGGCGCTGATAAGGCAGGCCGGGTTCGTCGCCAACCAGGACGATACGGCCGGTATGACCCTCCTGCCGCAGCGAAGCGGCGACCTGATAGCCCGCCTGACCTGCGCCGACAATCACGATTGAGGCAAGTGACATGACAACTCCTTGAACTTGATTATCGGAAAACAGGCTCAGTACTGGGATTCCGGCAACCGCAGCACCAGACCGTCGAGTGCGTCGCTGACGATCAACTGGCAGGTCAACCGGCTGTTTTCGGCCCGGCCGCAGGCGTAATCGAGCATGTCCGATTCCGTTTCTTCGGCGGTAGGGACGCGTGCCAGCCAGGCATCGTCGATGAACGCGTGACAGGTCGCGCAGCTGCAGGCACCACCGCAATCGGCTTGCAGGCCCGGGACGTTGGCAAAATTGGCGGCCTGCATGACCGATTGGCCAATGTCGGCGTGGACGCGGTGTTCAGTACCGTTGAATTCGATCAGGGTCAGAACTGGCATGCGGGTTTCCTCTGGTTTTTATTGTTGGGCAAGTCACGAAAGGCTGGCGCTGACAGCGGCAACGGGCGTTCAGGATTGGGCTGCCAGTGCAGCACCCTGAAAGCGCGGTGCGCGTCCCAGCATCAGCAGCAACAGCGGGCCGATCAGACAGCAGGCCATGCAATACACCAGCATCGCCGAGTAATCGCCGCTGCGACTGAGCATGAAAGCGAACAGCAACGGTGCGAGGGCCGAAGCCACGGTGTTCAAGCCCTGATGCACGCCGAACAGTCGGCCGTATTCCCGCAATCCGAAGTAGCGCGCGACGAGAAAAGCGGCGATGTCGAACTCGGCCCCTGCACCGAAACCCACCAGCATGGCCGCCATCAACAGCAGCTGAAAATCCGTGGTTCCACTGAGGTAAATCATGCAGCCCACGGCAGGCATCATCAGGCTGGCGGCAGCCACGGCAGGCGGCCAGAGCCGATCGAGCAGATAGCCGATCAACATCCGGCCGACGATCAGGGAGATCCCGAACCCGCTGAAGATCAGCCCGGCATCGGCGGCACTCAGCCCTTTGGACTGCAACAGCGGGATAGTACTGGTGACCATGCCAACTACCGAGGACACCACCAGCGATAGGGCCAGATTGCAGATCCAGAACTTGCCGGAGCGCATCCCCTCACGAAAGCTCATGCCGGGGAGGGCGAGCAACAGATGGTCAGCGGCTTTCTCTGCGTTCTCAGTTTGTCTGGCTTCGACACCCGGCAAGCGAAACCAGAGCAGGGTCAGCGGCAGAAGCACCACAAGGTTCAGAATTGCGAGCATGACAAAAGCCGCCCGCCAGTCCCACTGTTCGATACCCCAGGTCATCAGGCGCGGGACGATGGCTGCTGTCAGGCCAGTGCCCGACAAGCCGATCGCCAGCGCCAGGCCACGATTGCGCTCGTACCAGAGGCTCAGCAGCTGGGTCCATGTCACCGCGAGCGTGCCCATGCCGACGATGGGCAGCAGTGCGAACGCCAGATACATGGACCAGATCGAATGAGTGAGTTGGGTGGTCGCCAGGTAGCCGAGCACTAGCAACAGCAATGAGATCACCGTCACGCGTTTGATGCCGTAGCGAAGGTTGAACCAGCCGACCAGTTGCAGGGAAATGACGGCGCCACCAAACAGGAAAGTGATGCACGCCTGCAATTCCGGCCTGGTCCAGCCGAACGCCTGATTCAACGGCACGACCAGCGTGCCGAAGCCATACAGCAGCGCGGCATTGATGCTGATCGCGACACCGGCCACGGACAGAATGAGGATCTTCCAGGCGCTTCGAAATTCGCTGAAATCGATCGCCGCTTCGTTTTTCGAAGAGGTCATGTATTGGCTTCCTTTATAGGTTTTGTTGAGCCAGGCGTCGGAGCGTGCAAACCGTGCGAGTGATACGGCAGTTTCCGTTCGAGAACTGCGTTCCGGATCGAGAATATGGCAGCTGGGGATAGCTGTCCAGCGATCGCAAGCGGAATCACCGCTTAATAATAGACATAATTTCGATATATGTTCATCAATGCGCCGAAAAAGCCCGCGATTAGACCCGTGCAGAACACGCGTTAGCACTGCTCGGACGCTTTAAAAACGCTCAAGAGCGGGAGTTAGCGAGCAACGTGGCGTTTCAGATCATGGCAAACGGATGAAATATTTACAGTTGCCATGAAAGTGTTCATTATTGGCGCAACTGAACCTACAAGGGAGACAAGAAATGAGTTCAGACAAAGCGCAATTCAAAGTGGTGGCCGACCGTTCACGCTGCTGCGGCTATGGCCTGTGCGCGGCCGTTTGCCCCAGCATCTACAAGCTTGACGACGATGGACTGGTCTATCTTGATGATGACCGAGTGCCTCCTGAGCTTGAAGAGGAAGCCCGCGAAGGCGCCGCAGCCTGCCCGGCCGAAGCGATCTGGCTAGAACCTCTCGACACTCCCGACAACGCTGCCTGAGTCTTTGCCTGACGACGCTTTTGCCGTCAGCAATCGAACAACCGTGTGGGCATGAACAGGGGAAGGAAAGGATGGCAGGTCGTTTGCAGGAAAAAGTGGTCTTGATCACCGGAACCGGTGGTGGACAGGGTCGCGTCGCGGCGCTGAAATTCGCTCGTGAAGGCGCAGTCGTGGTGGGGTGTGATACCAACGCCGGCGCGCACGAGGAAACTGCCGCGCTGATGCGTGCAGAAGGGCTGAAATTACACGGATCGGCACCCGTCGATCTTGGAGATCCTGAGCAAGCCAAGGCTTGGATCGAAGCAGCCGTGCAGGAACATGGCCGCATCGATGTGTTGTACAACAACGCTTCGGCGGCGAAATTCGGGCCGGTGAGCGAGCTGTCCATCGAGGACTGGCAATTCACCATGCGCAACGAAATCGATTTGCTGTTCTACACCACCAAATATGCTTGGAATCATCTGGCTGAACAGCGCGGCGTCATCATCAATATTTCCTCGACGGCAGGCTGGGGCGGTTCAAAAGTCGCAGGCATCAGCGCCCATGCTGCCGCCAAGGGCGCGGTCATTGCCTTTACCCGGCAACTGGCCGTTGAAGGCGCGCCGGTCGGGATACGCGCGGTCAGTATCAGCCCTGGTTTTATCGCCACGCCGGGCACCGCTGCTTTCATGGACAACCCGAAGGTTCGTGCAGCGCTGCTCGACGGCGTGTTGATGGACCGTCCCGGCGAACCGGAAGAAGTAGTTGCCATGGCGCTGTTCGTGGCATCGGCCGAAGCCTCATTCATCACAGGCTCGGATATCGTGATCGACGGCGGTCTGTTAGCTATCTGACCGACGCCTACCCAACAAGAACAACAGGTGCACTCAATGGACATCATCGGTATCGGTTATCTGGGTTTTGAAACGCCGAGTCTGGACGCCTGGCGCGACTATGGGCCGCAGGTCATGGGCTTCGGTATTGCGCCGTCGCCTGCCAGCGACAGTGAATCGCTGTATTTCAAGATCGACGATCGTCGTCATCGCTTTGCCTTCCATCCCGGCAAGCTCGACCGCCTGGCCTATATCGGCTGGGAGGCCATGGGCCGACAGGCATTCGATGCCGCGATCAAGACTTTCGAAGCCAATAACGTGGAGATCACCCGCGGCGATTCCGCACTCTGCGAACAGCGTGGCGTTCGCGAACTGATCCGCTTCCGTGATCCGGTTGGCTATCAGCACGAGCTGTTCTACGGCCAGAAGTGGACCCCGCGTTCATTCCTCCCGGGCCGCCCGCATGGCGGCTTTCTTGCCAACGAACGCGGGGCCGGGCATGTGGTCGTCATCACGCCCGAGTACACCGACGAGCTGGAAGACTTCCTGACGCGCATCATGGGGTTCCATTGGTACGGCGCCGGTGCCGGCAAAGGCCGCACAGGGTTCTTCCGCTCGAAGCTCAATCACCACACCAGCCATGACATCGCCTATGGCCACGGTGCCGGGCGTATGGGGGTGCAGCACGTCGGCCTGTTCGTCAACAGCATTCGCGATGTCGGTGAAACCTACGATATCGTCAAGAAACGTGAATTGCAGATGATGATGACCCTCGGCCAGCACACTCAGGATCCGCACCTTTCCTTCTATCACTTCACGCCCTCGGGTTTTGCCTTTGAGACCATCGCCGAAATCGAACCGTGGCAGGGCGATCCCTTCGAGCTCAACCCTGAGTCTCTGAGCTTGTGGGGTCATGAAATGGTCGGTCCGATTCTGGGGGCGAGCGTCAAGACCCCCGAAGAGGTCCTGGACCCTGAATACCTGGCGAGCAAACGCTGAGATGCGCCTGATCAGGGTCGAATATCGGGCGGAGTGCTTCTGGGCTCTGCTCGACACCAGCGCGACCTACCTGCAGCGGATCCGTGCACCGTTCGCCGAATGGGCTGCCGAGTATGCGACCCGAGGCAGCGCTGCTCTGGCGTTGGACAAGGTCGGCATCGCCCTGGCGCAGTGCCGCATCTTGCCGCCCCTCGAACCCGGGGCACGGGTATTTGGCGTGGGTCTGAATTACCTCAGTCATCTGCAGCATCTGGGCAGCACCGCCCCGGAACATCCGCTGGGTTATATCAAGCCGGAATCGGCATTGGTCGGAGCCACCGATGACATCCAGTATCCGGCGCTGACCGCGCAGCTCGACTATGAAGTCGAACTGGTCGCAGTCGTCGCGCGTCCCTTGGGTGATGAGCCGCACGCCAGTGCCTGTCTGCTGGGTTACACCTGCGGCAACGACATCAGTGCACGGGATGCCGGCAAACGCATCGGCCGTCTGGATCTGTTGACCCAGAAGGCCATGGATCGCACGACGCCGGTCGGCCCCTGGGTGGTTTCCCTCGACGAGTTCGGCAGCGGGCAACCGCAGCTGGACATAGAACTGGTGGTCAACGACGAACGGCGTCAGTTCGACAACACCCGGCAGATGCTCTTTCCCATCGATGAGCTGCTGAACTTCGTCGACGCCCGGATAACCTTGCAGCCGGGGGATTTGCTATTCACCGGCTCTACCCATGGCGTGGGCCTTGAGGACGGGCGTTTCCTGCAGCCGGGGGATCGGGTCGAAGTTCGCATCGAACGCATCGGCGGCATGAGCAACCGCGTCAGCGAGCCACGCATTCTCAATAGCTCGCGTGCAATGGGCCGGCTCGGCCAGCCCGTCTCGCCATGAATGACATTCCCGAAATGAGCCAGGACGAGCAACAGGCGCCTCACGTCCGGCCCGCATCAGCCTGGGCGCCGTTGCGCAATCGCAGCTTCCGCTGGCTTTGGTGTGGCGGCGCCATGGTCAATCTGGCGATCTGGATGCAGACCGTCGGCGCTGCCTGGATCATGACGCTGCTGTCGACCTCGCCGCTGATGGTCTCGCTCGTGCAGACTGCCATCGCCTTACCCGCGTTCCTGTTCGGCTTGCCCGGTGGGGTGATCGCCGACCTGGTCGACCGGCGCAAATGGCTGACGTTGACCCAGGGCGTCATGCTGATCGCGGCCGCGAGCCTGAGCACCTTGTCATCTCTCGATTTGCTGAGCGACTGGTCACTGCTGCTGTTCACGTTTTTGCTGGGCACGGGCAGCGCGCTAAGCATGTCGGCCTGGATGGTCACCATCGTCTCGGTTTTGCCACGCGATCAGGTGCCGGCGGCGGTTTCCCTCAACGGTATTTCTACCAATGCCGCGCGCGCGTTAGGGCCGGCCATTGCAGGTGCGCTGATCGGCTATTGGAGTGCGGCGTTGGTGTTCACGGTCATCACGGTGTGCCTGGCGCTGGTGATTCTGCTGGTGGCAGCCTTCACACCCAGACACACTCCCCAAGGTCTGCCATCGGAAAGCTTCGGCGCAGGCCTGCGCAGCGGTGTGCGTTATATCCGTCATTCGACGGTGCTGATCAGCGCGATGAAGCAGGTTTTCGTCTTTACCCTGAGCGCCAGCGCGCTGTGGGCGTTGATGCCACTGGTGGCCAAGCATGAACTGGGGCTGGATGCCGGGGGCTACGGCTTGCTGATGGGGTTTCTGGGAGCCGGCGCGGTGATTGCTGCATTCAATCTCACCGGAATGTATCGCCGGTTTGCGCTGCGGGTGCTGATCATCGCTGGGACTGTGGGTTTTGCCCTGGCAACGCTGGTGGCAGCGCTATCCCATAGCCGGCTGGCAGTATGCGCGATGCTGATGGTCGCCGGGATGTCATGGATGGCGGTCAACGCGACCATTTCGACCGTGGTGCAGACGTGCGCGGCGAACTGGGTACGCGCCAGAGTCGCTTCCGTGTACCTGCTGATGCTGATGGGTGCGATGGCCATTGGCGGAGGCATCTGGGGCGCACTCGCCGAATATCTGGGCTTGCGCCAGAGCCTGTTGCTGGCTGCGCTGACGCTGGTGCTGGGTCTTATGCTCACGCGCAACGGTCGGCTGGAACTGGGGCAGGAGGCTGATTACGCTAGCGCGATCCAACCGACGGATCGACTGTTGGTGCCTGAGCAATTGAACCCCGGCCCGGGCCCGGTCTCGATTGAACTGGCGTATCGGGTTGCACCGGTGGATCGCACGCGCTTCATCAAAATCGCCTATGCGGTCGGCCAGTCCAGACGCCGCAACGGGGCGACGAACTGGCGGCTGTATCACGATCTCGATGAAAACGGCCATTACGTCGAGCGTTTCATCGTCGACTCCTGGCTCGACTATCTGCGCCAGGAGTCACGCATCACGCAGGCCGACCAGCTGCTGGAGTCCACATTAAGCCAGTACCGCTGTGACGCGCAGGTATCGCGGCGCTACATCCATCAGCCACAGTCCGGCCTCCGCGAAAAGAGCTGATCGGTTTCAATATTAAACTGCTGGTACATCGGCGTTCTCAGGTTAGAATGCCGCATCGCTCGCTCACCCGGTATTCACGATGCCCCGTACCAAGACCGACAGCACTGCTTCGCAATCTCCTGAAACCGCTGACACTCCCGACGGCCAGAAGGGGGCGGTCAGCGTCAAGCCGGTTTCGAATGCCATTCGCATTCTTCGCCACCTTAGCCAGGGCGGAACCCCAGAGCGTTCGGTGGATCTGGCGCGTATTCTGGGTATCAACCCCAGTACCTGTTTCAACATCCTGCGCACGCTGGTCATGGAAGACGTGGTGGATTTCAACCCCCTGTCCAAGCGTTACTCAGCTGGGCTCGGTCTGGCGCGACTGGTCGAGCAGCTGGTTACCCAGGGCCAGCGCGTGGAGTTCGCCAAGCCAATGCTGCAGGATCTGGCCGCCCGCTTGCGGGTAACCGTAACCCTGTGGCGACGTATGGGCGCTGATCGTATTGTCATCGTCAGCTCTGCCGCCAGCCCGACCGATGTACGCATCGACATGGCCGAAGGGCAACGCCTGCCGATTCTGATGGGGGCCAGCGGCCGACTGTTCGCCACCCGGATGGACATGGAAGACGCCAAGCTCAAGGACGATTTCGACACCATCCGCTGGGCCCGCCCATTGCCGCTCGAGGTCTACCGCGAAGACGTGGCGCTTGCCGCCGAGCGCGGCTGGGCGGTGGATGACGGCTACTTTTCCATCGGCATTCTGGCGATTGCCGCCCCGGTCTTTTCGCCCTCCGGCAACATCGACTTCACGGTGTCCGCCGTGCTGTTCAGAGGTCAGCGCGATGAAGAGGGCATCGAAGAAATCGGCCGTACGCTGGTGGCTTTCTGCGCTGAGCTGAGCAAGGTGTTGTTCTAGACACGCTGCTCAGCCTTGTTTGATGAACGCGGTTCAGTCTTTGGCCAGCAGCAGGCTCCCTCCCAATGGGCCACCGCCGGCGGCCACGGCGGCGACAGTGTGTGGCCGCGTCTGACGGCCTTCGGCGCGGCCCCATAGCTGCAGACACGCCTCATGCACATAGCCAAGGCCGTGGGTGCGCCCGCCGGACAGCTGCCCGCCATTGGTGTTGATCGGCAACTGGCCGTTGAATGAAATACGCTGCCCGCCCTCGACGAACGCACCGCTTTCCCCAGTCGGGCACAGCCCAAGTGCCTCCAGCCAGATCATGGTCAGAATCGAAAATCCATCGTAGAGTTGCGCCGAGCCGACGTCGGCAGGCGTGTAGTCGGTGCGCGACCACATCATTCGGCCCACGTCGAATGCTGCCATCTGAGTCAACGAAATCTGATCCCAGGACCAGGGCTGATCGAGCGCCGCGCCCATGGCCTCGATGCGAATGGGCTGATGTCGCGTATCCGTCGCGGCGTCCCGACGAGACAGGACAATGGCAGTAGACGCATCGCAGTGCACATCACAGTCGAACATGCGCAACGGCGAGGAGATCATCCTCGAAGCCATGTAATCTTCCATGGTCATGGGCGTGCGATAAATCGCCTTGGGGTTGCGCTGCGCATTGGCGCGGCAGGTCAGGGCGATCTGTGCCAGTTGTTCCGGGCGGGTGCCGTACTCGTGGAAATGCCGTTGGGCATACAGGGCCATCAGGTTGATACCCGAATGCACGTCGAAAGGGGTGAACCACTGCCAGGCGTGACTGCTATCGCGACCCTGGGTCTTGGCGCTCAAAGCCCCAGCTTGTTTGTTGTTCAGCCGGGCCGATGCCTCAGTGATCGTGCGGAAGACCAGCACGTGGCGACACAGCCCCGCGGCAATGGCCATGGCAGCGTTGATCATCCCTGCCAGCGGGCCGGGGCCTTCGTATCCGGCGCCGAACCAGTTGACGTTCAAGCCAAGCGCGCTCTTCAAAGCACTCGGGCCGACCGGCGAAAAAGGATCGCCATTATTGTTGTCCCCCGGCCAGCAGGCCACACCGTCGATGTCCTCGCGGCTCAAACCGGCATCGGAAATGGCTTCAAGGCATGCCTCCAGCGTCAGGCGCATGGCCGATTTGCTGGAAGGCCGGGCTACCTCTGACTGGCCGATACCGGTGATGGCGACGTCTTTTTCGTAGCGATGATCGAACATCATTGATCCTTCTCGAACAGGGGCAGCCAGACATCCTCGATGTTTTCGAACCTGACATGCACGGGCATGCCAACGCCGACCGACAGCGGGTCACAGCCGACGACATTACTGAGAAAGCGTAAGCCGGGCTGTTCGATCAGCTCGATGATCGCCACTACGAACGGGGTATCCAGTTCGGGCGTCCATTGCTGATAATTGACCGTGAAGCTGGCGACCGAACCCTTGCCGGACACGGGGCGCGGCTTGACATCGAAGCTGGCGCAGCGCGGGCAGATGGGCGAGGGCGGATGAAAAAAGTGCGCGCAGGCCTCGCAATGGTGAATGAGCAACTGCCCGTGTTCGCCGCCCTGCCAGAAGGCGCGGTTATCGGCGGTCAATGCAGGGAGTTTTCTGGGCATAGGCGTGGAAGTCCGGATAGGTTTTATTGATTCCAGTCAACGAATGCACAGTATCATCTGTACATATTTTTAAAAAGTGTCTTATATTATCGTCACGCCGCGCTCACCCCTTCAGAGTGGGCCCAACAACAATAAGAGGAAATCGCGATGTCCAGTTCTCGCCAGGACCAGGCGTTTGAAGACACACCGTTGCACGCAAAAGTGATGGTCGTCACCGGTGGCTTCGGTGTTCTTGGAAAAGCGCTCGGTCAGCATTTGCGCGCCCGCGGTGCCCGGGTTGCGCTGCTGGATCGGGCCGAGACGACACAGGAAAAGGTCAATGACGACGGCGACATGCTTGCATTGGGAGGAGTCGATCTGACTTCTGTCGAGTCGGCAAACGTAGCGCTCAGACAAGTGGCTGAACATTTTGGCCGTATCGACGGCCTGGTCAATGTCGCCGGTGGTTTTGCCTGGGAAACCCTCGAAGGCGCAAGTCTGGCGACCTGGGATCACCTCTATCAGATGAACCTGCGCACAGCCGTCGTCGCTTCGCAGGCGATCCTTGAGCATCTGTTCGCCGCACAAGGGGGGCGAATCGTCAACGTCAGCGCTCAGGCGAGCATCAAGGCAGCTCTGGGGATGGGCGCTTATGCGGCGTCCAAGGCCGGTGTCGCACGTCTGACCGAAGCACTGGCCGAAGAACTCAAGGACCGCGGCATTACCGTCAATGCCGTGCTGCCCAGCATCATCGATACCCCGACCAACCGCGCCGACATGCCCGAGGCCGACTTCAGTCGCTGGGTAAGCCCGGTTCAACTGGCTTCGGTCATTGCCTTTCTGCTTTCCGATGAAGCAGATGCCGTGACCGGCGCCTGTCTGCCCGTGAGTGGCCGCGTATGAGGCTGGTGACGTTTACTCGGGACGATGGCGTCGAGCGTGCTGGCGCGTTGATTGATCAGGATCAATCGGTCGTCGACCTGCAAGCGGCCCACCGCGAGGTTCAGGGCGGCGAAAGTACCGCGCTGAGCAGCGTGCTGAAGCTGGTGGAAGGCGGCGAGCAGGCGCTGGAACTAGCACGCACGCTGCTGCGTAAATCACCGAGCCTCAGCGTTACCCCGCGCGATGAAGTGCGGCTGCGCGCCCCGATTCAGCCGCCTCCGCAGATGCGCGACTGTTCCTGTTTCGAACTGCATCTGCGTCAGGCATTCGCGGCGGCTCGGCGGTCGAGGGCGCTGCGCACTGAAGATCCGGAAGCCACTTTGAAAGCGATGAACACCCGCGCCGACGACCGGGTGATCGAAACATTCAATCGGCAGCCCATTTATTACAAGTGCAACCGCTTCGCAGTAATCGGTGCCGACGACGAATTCCTCTGGCCTTCCTTCAGCAAGGCACTGGATTTCGAACTGGAATTTGGTTGTTACATTGGCAAGAAAGGCAAGGACATTTCGCGGGAAGCCGCGCGCGAACACATCATCGGTTTTACCATCTTCAACGACATGAGCGCCCGCGACGCGCAGGCCGCCGAGATGCCTGGCATGCTCGGCCCGGCCAAGAGCAAGGATTTCGACACCGCCAACATCATGGGGCCTTGCCTGGTGACCGCTGATGAGCTGGGTGATCCTTATGACCTGGACATGGTTGCGCGGGTCAATGGCCAGGAGTGGGGCAGAGGTAATACGCGGGACATGCGCTGGCGCTTCGAAGATGTCATCGCCCACGTGTCACGCTCCGAGACGCTCTACCCCGGCGAATTTCTGGGATCGGGCACGGTTGGCAACGGATGCGGCCTGGAGCAGTTGCGCTATCTCAAGCCCGGTGACCGGGTCGAGCTGGAAGTTGAGGGAATCGGTGTGCTGCGCACGCAGGTCGGCAGCGCGCAGTAGGCGTGCCCAGGGATTGATTTGCCGGCGAGACAAACGCTAGCGCTATACATTATTTGTGAATCTGTCTTATATTCAACCGGCTCGGAGTAGCCGTGACACCCTGAACTGGAGGCCAACATGCTAACAAGAACAAGCCCCGTACTGTCTGATGGAACCAAGGTCGCAGACCTGATCTATCCCTCGACACGCGAAGTGCAGATGCGTGTATTGTCTGACCGCGAAATCTACGAAATCGAGATGGAGAAGATTTTCGGCAAAATCTGGGTCCTGCTTGGCCACGAGTCGGAAATTCCCAATTCCGGCGACTTCATGGTCCGGGACCTGGGTTCGGACTCGGTCATAGTCGCCCGCGACAAGGAAGGTGCGGTCCACGTCACCCTCAACGT
Source organism: Pseudomonas sp. (assembly GCF_050739935.1). Classification (GTDB taxonomy): domain Bacteria; phylum Pseudomonadota; class Gammaproteobacteria; order Pseudomonadales; family Pseudomonadaceae; genus Aquipseudomonas. The sequence continues at coordinate 47,303 of NZ_JBOICF010000039.1, forward strand.
CTGCCCTCATCGCGGCATGCGCATCAGCACTGCCGACTGCGGCAATACCCAGATCCATAAGTGCATCTATCATGGCTGGGCGTTTCGCCCCAACGGCGACTTCATCGGCTCGCCAGTGGATCGCGAGTGCATGCACGGCAAGATGCTGCCCAAGGAGCAACTGGGCCTGAAAAAGGCCAGGGTGACTCTCTACGGCGGTCTGGTATTCGCAACCTGGAACGTCGACGGACCGTCATTCGACGAGTTCCTCGGCGATGCCAAATGGTATTACGACATGCTGTTCCTGCGCTCGGACAAAGGCATGGAAGTGCTCGGCCCACCGCAGCGCTTCATCGTCAATGCCAACTGGAAGACTGCAGGCGAGCAATCGGCCGCCGATGGTTTCCACACTTTGACCCTGCACCGCTGGCTGGGTGAGGTCGGCAACTATGCGAAGAAGGACGAGAACGGCCAGAGTGCCGACCTGAGCCCGGAGATGTACGGCGTCGAGATCAGTTCGCCCCACGGCCATGCGCTGCGGTGTATCGACCTGGCTCGCAAGATCAAACGCCTGACCGGGCTCGACCCCGAAACCTTGACGGTAGAGCAGAAGCTGCAGGCCCTGCCGCCAGCCGGAATGACGGCTGACATGGTCGAACAATTGGCTCGAAACCTCAGTGAAGATCAGCTCAAAGTGTTGACTAGCATGCCGCCGCAAGTGGGCGGGATGTTTCCTAATATCCTCTTTGGTTTCGTCTACATCCCGCAGCCAGACGGCAGCGTGGTTGGCTCGATGACCCTGCACGCCTACGTCCCGCAAGGCCCGGACAAGCTGGAGTTCGTGAACTGGATCTTCGCCGAGAAAGACGCTTCGCCGGAACTGCGCGAGAAAATGCTCAAGCAGACCATTCAGCTGTTCGGCACCTCCGGCATGGTCGAACAGGATGACTCTGACACCTGGCCGCACATGACGCTTGCCGCGAAAGGGGCGATGGGGCGCAAAAGTACGCTCAAATATCAGGCCGTATTCGAAACGGGTGCGCCGCAAGGCTGGCCCGGCCCCGGAATTGTCAATGAGGGTTTCACCAAGGATGACACTCAATGGCACTGGTGGCTGTACTGGCATGAACTGATGACCGCGCCCGTAGAGGAAGATCAGTAAGTGCCCCCGCGCACCGTTATTCAACAACAATAAGATTCGGGGATTCATTCATGTCTGACACTCAATTGGCGGAGAAACCGCGGGTCGACGTACAGCAGCGCGGCGCCGACCATGTTCAACCGGGCTCGCCGCTGGGCATAAAGCGTGTGCCTATTGGCTCGCCGGTCTACAACCAGGTGGTCACGTTTCTGTATGAAGAGGCCACGCTGCTGGACCAGATCCGCTTGCAGGACTGGGCGTCTCGCCTGGCGACGGACCTGGTCTACACCGTGCCGCTGCGCCATACCCGCACGGCGGCCGAACTGTCCACGACCATCGTGCGCAGCGTGCAGCATTACCACGATGACTACCGGTCGATCATGGGGCGCATTCTGCGTCTTTCAGGAAAGAGCGCCTGGGCCGAAGACCCGCCTTCGCGTACGCGGCGGCTGGTGACCAACGTGTTCGTCGAAGAGACCGACAACGCCGACGAGTTCATCGTGACCAGCTATCTGCTCCTCACCCGCAGTCGTTTCAAGGATCACCACGTCGACATCATCAGCGGCGAGCGCCGTGATCTGTTGCGCGTGGACGGCGACAGCTTCAAGCTCGCCCGCCGTGAAGTCATCCTCGACCAGGCGGTACTGGGCACGCCGAACCTGGCGGTGTTCCTCTAAACGCCAGGCGTACTGAAAGCGTTCATTGTGTCGCTCCTTTAGCCTGCTGACTTGTTCAGCAGGCTTTTTTGTACTCTTTTTTTATAAAAGCAGCTTCGATGAGTCCAACTTTATCGGGTGGCGCTTGTGCACTCATGCAACCATTGCTGGTCGCTGGCGCACAGTGCTTCATTGCTCGCGATATCCCATGTCGACCCCACCATGCGCAGTGCCTGCGGCGCGCGAACGGTCTGCTGGGTGTAGCAGCGATCGGTGCTGGAGGCGTGGATCTGGCCATCCAGATTCTGTGTCTTGCCAATGGAAATCATGGTGCAGCGCCGCAGCAGCAACGCGGCTTCTGCGAGTTCCGGGGTTAGGGTGTTCAATGCCCAGCGCGCCATGCCTTCGCGAATATTCACACCGGCGAACGGTTCCGGGCCTTCGATGATCGCCCCACTGATTCGCCACTCCAGCAACTGCTTGCCGTTCAACTGCAGCATTGCTCGCGTTCGACCCTCTACCCGCAGTGGAACCTGAATGTCGTAGCGACGCAGTTGCGCGGGCCGTAATGCTGCAGCGACCGCCAGCCCGGCCAGATCCAGCAAATGCGTGCATTGCTGTCGCGCGTCGGTCTGCCGCGTCACCGAATGGGCAATGGGTGACAGCGCCATGCCCGACAGCGCCTGCAACGGCTCAATCGCCTGAGGGCAGGCGGAGTACGGAAATCTCAGGGCCTGGCCAGTGATTTGGCTTAGCACGCCGTGTTCATGGCGCAGGCAAACGCGGAAATGATGGAAATCGTCTTCGAGGGCGGCGCGAACTTCCCCGCTGTCGGTTTGGCCACTGGAAACAATCTCAATGCGGCGGCGAAACGTACTCATCCGGCTTATCCTTTTTGTCTGGCTGAGCGATTGGTTTTTATCGGTTTTATTTAGACACTATATCGGATAATGTTCATCTATGTAGCGATGGAATTCCTCTCGGACAACAACAAAAAAGGAGCGGCTATGGGCCTGCTGCGAGAACAAGTGGCGCTGATCACCGGCGCTGGTGGTGGTATCGGACGGGGCGTGGCATTGAGCTTTGCCAGGCAAGGTGCAGCGGTCGTGGTGGCGGAACTCGATGAGATCAGCGGCGCGGCGGTTGCCGAAGAACTCAAGGCTCTGGGTGCGCAGGCCCTGTTCATCAAGACTGATGTCAGTTGCAAAGCGGATATCCAGGCGGCAATAGATGCGGCCGTCAGCCATTTCGGCGGCCTGGACATCCTGGTGAACAACGCTTTCGCGCCAACGCCTAACGTGTTGCTGGAAGAAAAGACCGACGACATGCTCGAGCGCACGCTGAACTCCACGGTCTGGGCTGCCTGGTGGTCGATGAAGGCTGCATTTCCCCATATGCAGGCTCGGGGCGGCGGCAAGATCATCAACTTCTATTCCATCGATACCGAGATTGGCGCCTGGCTGCACGGCGACTACAACACGGCGAAATCCGCCGTGGTCGGGCTGACCCGCAGTGCTGCGTCGGAGTGGGGGCGTTTCAACATTCGCGTCAATGCGATCGCGCCCACGGCGATGGGCGCGACCTTCCACAAGCTGGCGGAGGAAAATCCGGGTTTCGCTGAAATGTCCGCCGGGCTACGTCCCTTGGGCCGTTGCGGCGAGCCGGAAGAAGACATTGGCCCTGTGGTCGTGTTTCTGGCATCCGAGATGTCGCGTTTCGTCACAGGCGAAACGCTACATGTAGATGGTGGTCTGCACCTGCCAGGCTACAACTCAAGGCCAAAGCATATCCCTGCGCGGGAGTACTGACGGGGCAAGAAACGCGGCGTGCCCGGCACGCCGCGTTATCCCTCAGCGCTTCGCGACCTTGATGTCGGTATCGTCGAGATCCCATGTCGTCGCGGTCTTGCCCTCATCGCGCAGCAGATATTTGAGGACCCGGCCCTGGGGGTTCTTCGGCAGGCTGCTGCGAAACTCGATGTAGCGCGGTAGCGCGTAGTAAGGCACGGTGTCCGCTGCCCAGTGAAACAGCGCTTCCGGCGCCAGCTCGGTGTTCTCATGCAACACCGCAGTGACTTTGACGTCATCCTCACCTTTGTCCGAAGGCACCGCGTGCACGGCTACTTCCGACAACGCCGGGTGAGTGGCGAATGCCGCCTCCATCTCGAAACTGGAAATGTTTTCGCCACGACGCCGCAGGTAGTCCTTCTTGCGGTCAACGAAGTAGAAGAAGCCCTCGTCGTCGAATTTGCCTACATCTCCGGTGTGGAACCACATGTTGCGCATCAGCTTGTGGGTGTCCTCCGGACGGCGCCAGTAGCCCTGAAACATGATATCCGGGCGTTGCGGCCTGACCACGATCTCGCCTGGCGTGCCAGCCGGCACTTCATTGTCTTGATCGTCGACAATGCGCACGTCGAAGTCAGCAATACGCTTGCCCGATGACCCCGGTGCCGCATATTCACCGGCGGCCAGCGACGTTACCACGCAGGCTTCCGTCAACCCGTACCCGTTTCCGCCAACCAGCCCGGTGCCGAAGCGTTCCCGCCAGATTTTCTTGGTCTCTTCTGTATACGGGTTGCCACGGGCGGTATGAATCTGTCCTCGGCAACGCAGCATGGCTTCGTTATCGGGCGCTTGTGCCAACAGACCACCCATGCCGCCGAGAATCGAGGCGATTGTCGCGCCAGAGCGCTCCACTTCGGGCCAAAAATTAGACACAGAGAAACGCGGCAGAATTGCCGCGCGCGCTCCCACCAGAATGCTGGCGATGATGCTGACGCAGAGCGCATTCATGTGAAACAGCGGCAGCGGCGTGATCGTTACATCGTTCTCGTTCGCGGGGCCCGCTCGCAGTTGCAGCCGGGCAAGGTTGCACATGAAGTTGTAACTGATCATGCAGCCTTTGGATGGGCCGGTGGTGCCGGAGGTATAGATCAGACAGGCGAGGTCCGACGGCTGAGGCTTGCGCTCGAAGGCGGAATCATCGGTGCCGCGGTATGCATCCAGTGGCTCTATCGGGAAAGGGCTTTGAGGTAACGCGTGCTGGCGACCGTTCGCGTCGCGGAACAACACACGCTCCACTTCCGTGAGCTGGCCTGCGATCGCGGTGATACGCGGCAGATAGTCGGCTTCGCAAATCACCAGATGCGTGCCGGTATCAGCGATCTGATGACGCAGGAATTCGCCTTTGAGTGCTGTGTTGATCGGCACGCTGACCGCGCACAGCTTGTTGATCGCTAGCCAGGTGACGACCGCATCAATGTTGTTGTCGAGCATCGTCAGCACCGTGGCGCCACCACAAACGCCAAGATCGGCCAAAGCGTGGGCCATCCTGTTGGAAAGCTGATCAACTTCCCTGTATGTGTATAACGTTCCACTGAAATCCAGCAAAACCCTGTCTGGAGCCCGTGCTACCGCTCGCTCCAATGCAGAAATTACCGTGTCTCTTTCACTTACCGCCCAGGCTTCGGGATTCCCAGTGCCACTCATGAATCTTCTCCTTTTTGTAGGCGCCCCGGTGAAGGTGCGCCTGAATCTTATTTTGGTGAGAGAATCGAATTCTATGGAAAGATTTAACGCTTGTCTCTAGGTAGAAGTTGAACAAATTCTCACTGAAATGCTTAATTCCTATGCTAACGTGGCACATCGAAATGTCCATGAGTCTGTTCATTTATGCCGAAAGCTCTAAAACAACAGGCCGAAGCCGCCGCGCCGAAGGCTACGTCTGCCGCCAAAAAGAAAGCGGCAACCCCTGCCAAGGCAACCCCTGCCAAGACAGCCCGCGCCGGCACCAAAGCGGCTGCGCCGACAGGCTCCGGCGTCACCGGAGCCGCCTTGCCGGGGAAGGTCAAACCCAATCGCCGATCGGAAGAAACCATCGCCAATATCCTTGCCGCCACTGAAGAGGTGGTGTTGCAGTCGGGTGCCGATCGCATCTCGATTCTGGATGTGTGCAAAGTCGCAGGTGTCTCACGCGGTACTTTTTATCGCTATTTTTCGTCTCAGGAAGATCTGCTCGACACATTCTCCCGTCACAAGCGGGACAGCTTCCACGTGTCACTGACAGCGGCGCTTGGGCGAATCGAAGATCCCGAAGCGCGGCTCAATGCCTTGTTCGTCTACCTGGACAACTACCTGGAGCAAAGCCGCGCACGACGCCTGCTGGTGGTAGCGCCGGATTACGCGCTGAGCTTCTTCAGACGAATCTTTCATGACTCGATCGTCCGGTTCCAGGACGTGCTCAACATTGTTTTCGACGACTGGGACAATAAGCTGGGCGTGCGTCTGGATCGCGAGCTTCTGTGCGAAATGATCATCCGCTATGTGCTTAGCGAAATCCTGGTGCCGGAAAGTGCCAGTCGGCGATTGTTGCCGGTGCGGGTCAAGAAGCTGGCCGCTGCAATGACCATGGGCTCGACTTCCCGTACCCGGCGTTGAATCGCCTTATTTAGACACTTTTCTAAACACGTGAACCGGCCCCTGCGCTTGCAGGGGCCGGTTTTTTTTTCGCCTCTGATTCGCCTCTGACCCCGAATTTCCGGTAGTGAACGTTGGACTCGCAGTGCGATCAGCGTCCGCGAGTGGCTCTGGCCCGGCCCTCGGAGCCAGGGCGACAAAATAAACTGAACACTATTTTGATTTATGCTCAAATTAATTTTATGCTTCGTTCAGACCAGAGCCGTGCGGGTCAATTTCCCGGGCCGCCTCCAGGGGCGATTCATGCACCGTGCTTCGGGTCAGCAATACCGAGAACAATCACAAAAACCAGAAAGTTCCTACGTAGAGGTCCCGGATTATGCTTATCGATCTTCACGCTCATGCTCCGCTCCCTGGCTATTACAACCAGCACCCGCATTGGGGCCCGTTTTTCGAACAGTGCGATGACGGTGATATCCGTTTGCGCGTCGGCAAATGGCAATTGACGCTGGGCTCCCCGGAACGCAAGGCCGCCGTACGTGCCGGCCAGGGATTGAAGCTTGAGGAATACATGGCCAAGTGGGCCGATCCGAAAGTCCGCCTGGCGGGTATGGATGCCGCTGGCCAGAATCTTCAAGTGGTGTCGGTTCCTTCCCACTGCTACATGTATTGGACTGAAGCCGAGTACGCAGTCCCTTATGCGCGCACGGTCAATGACACGTTCGCCGAATACTGCTCGGCCGCCCCCGATCGCCTGATGTTTTGGGCACACGCGCCGCTCAACGCGCCTGAAGCGGCGGCGGTGGAATTGCGCCGTGCCTGCACCAAACTGGGAGCCAAGGGCCTTTCTGCGGGCGGCGCGAACTTCGGTGGCCTGGAGTTCGACTCTCCGGAACTCGACGTGGTCTGGAAAACCCTGTGCGACCTCGACCTGCCGATGTTCATTCATGGTTACAACCAGTCGGTGACGTGGGGCGACCGCGCCAATGAGGACCGTTACGAAACCACGGCGATCGTCGGCATGCAGTACGACGAAACGCGCTGCTTCTGGAACCTGGTGTGTGGTGGCGTGCTGGATCGTTTCCCGGACCTGAAGGTGTACATCACCCATGGCGGCGGATATGTGCCGTATCAACTGGGTCGTCTGGCGCAGACCAACAAGAACCTCGATGTGGTTCACAACAAACGTCCCGTTCTCGACTACATGAAGAATTTCTATTTCGACGTCGAGCTGCATGAATTGCCGATGCGTCAGGCGTTGATCGAAGTCATCGGTGCCGATCAGATGGTCTACGGTAGCAATTTCGGCGGCAGCGATGCCGTACGCCACGACTTGACCCATGGCTTGAAACTCAGCGATGCCGACTTGCAGAAAATCCGTTGGCAGAACGCTTGCAAGTTGCTCCATCTGGATCCGGCAAAAATCGGCCAGGTCACACCTGCCAAGGTAGCGGTCTAATGAAATTGGCTCGCTGTTCCTATTTCGAGAGCGGCGTGTTCTGGGCGGTGGTCGATGTCCAGCAGGACATGGTCACGCCTATCGCCGGTGATTTCACCTCATGGGCGCCCAAGGTGGCGCGCGGTGCCGGAATCAGCGCATTGCGCTTTTCCGGACCACCGCTGGCCTTGTCCCAGGTCACGCTGCTGCCGCCGATCGAGCCGGTCAACCGGGTCGTGGTGGCAGGGGCGAATTATGCCAAGCACCTTGTGGAATTCGGTTTGTCGGCGCCATCACAACCTGTGGCCTTTCTCAAGGCTTATGGTGCGTTGATCGGCGCCAATGACCCGATTCGCTTTCCGCCGCTCACCAATGAGCTGGATCATGAGGTTGAACTCGTGGCGGTGATTGGCAGCGACGAGGTGGACCTTGACGATCCGCTCGCCTGCGTTCTGGGCTACACCGTCGGCAACGACGTCAGTGCACGGGACTTGCAGCGCAGCGGTCCGAAAGGAATCGGCATGGACCTGTTCGCCGCCAAGAGCCAGGACAAGACCACCGGTCTGGGCCCGTGGATTGTAACCAAAGATGAACTCCCAGGCGGTTCACCCGAGTTGCGTTTGACGCTCAAGGTCAACGGCCAGACGCGTCAGGACGGCAACACCGCGGACATGACCTGGGACGTGGGCGAACTGATCGCTTTTGTACAGCAGCGTTCCAGTTTCGCCTGTGGTGACGTGTTGTTCACCGGCTCGCCAGCTGGGGTCGGCATGGGCACGGGGATATTCCTCGATTCCGGAGATGTCGTAGAAGCGAGCATTGAAGGCATTGGTACCTTGCGCAACGTCGTGGGTGAAAAGTCACCCGTCAACTCGAAGGTCTCGGCATGAGCATTGATAAAAACAACAAAGTAGTGGTGGTCGGTGCGGGGCTGATGGGCACGGGCATCGCGCACGGTTTTGTCAGTTCCGGATTTCATACGGTGCTGGTCGACACCAACGCGCAGTCTCTGAGCAATGCCCGGGCGACCGTTGAAAACATTCTAAAAAACGGCGTCAGCCTCGGTAAGGTCTCGGCCGAGCAGGCTGACGCTGCAATGGCCCGGCTCAGCACTGCGGGCGATCTGGGCGAGGCGGCCAGCGGCGCCAACTGGCTGGTAGAAACCGTTTCCGAACAACTCGCGATCAAGAAAGCCATCGTCGCTCAGGCGGCACCTTTGATGGCGCGCGACGCGATTATCGCAACCAATACATCGGCACTCAGCGTCACCGAGATTGCGGCATCGATCGACAGCGCCGACCGGGTCATCGGCATGCACTTCTTCAACCCGGTGCACAAGATGAAGCTGGTCGAACTGGTTCGAGGGCTCGCTACCAGCGATGAAACCGTCGCACGCACGCGCGATCTGTGCGACGCCTTGGGCAAGACGTCGATCGTCGTCAACGAATCGCCAGGACTGACCACCAGCCGCATGTCCGCAATGCTGGGCAATGAGGCCATGTACATGCTGCAAGAAGGCATTGCCAGCGCCGAGGACATCGATACCGCATTACGCATGGGATTCAACCACCCCATGGGTCCGCTGGAACTGGGTGATCTGACAGGCTGGGACACGCGGTTGTCGGTGTTGCGCTACTTGCACCAGACCCTGGGCGAGAAATTTCGTCCCTGCCCGTTGATCATCAAAATGGTCGCGGCAGGGCGTCTGGGACGTAAGACCGGGCATGGCGTCTATCGCTATGAAGACAGCAAAGCTGTGCCAGGCAGCGGGCTGCGAGCGAGCGTGCTATGAAAGAGATCGTGATTGTCGATGCCCTGCGCACGCCTGTTGGCCGGTTTCGCGGCAGCCTGGCCGGGGTGCGGGCCGATCAGTTGGGCTCCTTGGTGATCAACGCTCTGGCCGAGCGCAATGACCTGTCCCCCGTGGCGGTCGACGATGTGATCTTCGGTTGCGTCACCCAGATTGGCGAGCAGTCGGCGAACATCGCACGTACTGCGCTGCTGGGCGCTGGCTGGCCGGACAGCATCCCCGGACTGACGCTGGACCGCAAATGCGGGTCGGGGGAAACGGCAGTACATGCGGCGGCGGGTTTCATTGCATCAGGGATGGCGCAGATCGTCGTCGCAGGCGGTGCCGAGAACATGAGTCGCGTACCAATGGGCAGTAACCGCGATCTGCACGGCGAGGCGTTCGGCTGGATGGTCAGCGAACGCTACGAGCTGACCAGCCAGGGCGAGGCGGCCGAGCGTATCGCCGAGAAATGGAATCTGAGCCGCGATGCGCTGGACGACTACGCCTACACAAGTCATCAGCGCGCGGCGAAGGCCAGCGATGCCGGTTACTTCGACAGCCAGTTGGTGCCGGTGCCAGTCGAATCATTGCGCGAAAGAAATCTGACGGATCCGGCGATGACGCTCGTCTCCGACGAAACCATCCGTCGCGATACTTCACGTGAGAAGTTGTCCACGCTGAAAACCAGTTTCCGCCCGGACAATGGCCGGATCACCGCCGGTAACGCGTCGCAGATATCCGACGGCGCTGCCGCTCTGTTGATCATGGATGCCGAGGCTGCCCGGCGCCACGGGCTCAAACCTCGCGCCCGAATCGTCGCCTTTGCCACCGTGGGCACCGACCCGACCCTGATGCTGACCGGTCCCATCGAGGCCACGGCCAAGGTGCTCAAGAAAGCAGGGTTGCAGCTCGATGACATTGACCTGTTCGAGGTCAACGAAGCGTTCGCATCGGTTCCGCTGGCCTGGATGCATGAGACCGGGGTCAGTCATGAGCGGCTGAACGTCAACGGTGGGGCCATTGCGCTGGGGCATCCATTAGGTGCCAGTGGTGCGCGTCTGATGACTACGCTGCTGAACGAGCTGGAACGGCGAGGTGCCCGATATGGACTGCAGGCGATCTGCTGCGCCGGCGGCCTGGGCACGGCAACGATTATCGAGCGTCTGGTTTGAACGCGGGGCGGGGCGATGCCCAGAGCGTCAGCAAAGCGCGCATACCGCCGCTTGCCCTGGACTTGTTGCCAGTCGATCTGCTTGAGGCGATCGACCGCGGCCTCGCCAGCCGGATGCTCAGTACCAGCCGTCCTGTGCTGGGGTGGGCGCATCGCCCGAAAGTGGCGATGGCCTGGCTGGAGCTGATGGAAAGCCTGCATCAAGACAGCCTGCTCGACGAGCGCCTGCGCGAACTGGTGCGATTGAAGATTGCCAGCCTGACGCAGTGCCGGGCCTGTCAGCTGGCGCGCAAATCAGAGCAGGTTGATGAACGGGATATTGCATGCATTGCCACCGATAGCGAGCACTTCACGCCCGCCGAACGCGCAGCGCTGAGTTTCGCTGATCTGTTCGCCAGCGATTACCAGTCCATCGGCGATGAGCATTTTCAGCGCTTGGGATGTTTTTTCGATACGGCACAGATTGTCGAGTTGAATTTCTATTGCGCGCTGATGCTGGCGGGCGGACGCATGACCTATGTGCAGCAGCAGGCGTATTGAGGGGCGACTGGCGAATAACGAGTCAGATATCTAAATTGTGTTCACGTGATTTGCGATTTACCTAGACTCACCCAATCCTTGCGCCATTTAGCCCCGGTGCATCAGTCCATAATGAACAATAAGAAAGGAGAAGATCATGTCCGTTCAGGCGCAAAGCAATCTGAACAAGGAATTCGCCAACGTCGCGAGCAATTACCGTGGCAGCGATGTTGACCTGCAGGCCGTTTATGCGCAGGCGCGCAAGAACACGCCGATTCTGGAAGGCAATTTCATGGCCAGCCTTGGCGTGCCATCGATTGCGGGGCTTGACCCCAACCGTCCTACTTTCACCTTGTTCAAATACGATGACGTCATGGCGGTGATGCGTGACGCGAAGAACTTCACCAGCGGATTCATTGCCGAAGGCCTGGGAGCATTCTTCGACGGGCTGATTCTCACGGCGATGGACGGTGACGCGCATAAAAACATTCGCAACCTGTTGCAGCCGGTGTTCATGCCTGAAACCGTCAATCGCTGGAAGGAAACCAAGATCGATCGGGTGATCCGCGAGGAATACATCAAACCGATGGTGGCAGCCAAATCCGCGGACCTGATGCACTTCGGCCTGTACTTCCCGATTCGGGTGATTTATGCGCTGATCGGTTTTCCTGAAGACAAGCCCGAGGAAATCGAACAGTACGCCGCATGGGCGCTAGCCATTCTCGCGGGGCCCCAGGTGGACCCTGAGAAGGCCGCCGCTGCACGCGGTGCCGCCATGCATGCGGCTCAAGCTCTGTACGACGTGGTCAAAGTGGTAGTCGCCGAGCGTCGGGCGCAGGGCGCGGCGGGTGATGATCTGATCAGTCGCCTGATTAGCGCGGAATATGAAGGCCGCTCGCTGGACGATCACGAAATCGCGACGTTTGTCCGCTCTCTGTTGCCGGCAGCCAGCGAAACCACGACACGCACATTCGGCACGCTGCTGACTTTGCTGCTGCAAAACCCGCAGACCCTGGAGCGGGTGCGTAACGACCGCAGCCTGGTCAGCAAGGCGATTGACGAGGCGGTGCGTTTCGAACCGGTCGCCACCTTCAAGGTCCGCCAGACGGCGCAGGATACCGTCATCCGGGGGGTGCAGATTCCCAAGGGAGCGATGGTGCAGTGCATCGTGTCCTCGGCCAATCGTGACGAGGATGCGTTCGATAACGCCGACCAGTTCGACATCGACCGCAAGCCGCGTCCCTCGTTCGGCTTCGGTTTCGGACCGCACATGTGCATTGGTCAGTTCGTTGCCAAGACCGAAATCAACTGCGCGATCAATGCGATCCTGGACCTGCTGCCGAACATCCGCCTCGATCCCGACAAACCGGCACCGCAGATTGTCGGCGCTCAGCTGCGTGGCCCCCATGAGGTTCATGTGATCTGGGATTGACACGCTGCGCTTCACGATTTGCTTCACCAAAGCCCGTGCCTGAAAAGCACGGGTTTTTTTCGCCCTGCCGAAATAGCGTTTCATCTGAATTTATATGAACACAATCAAATAAAGTGTTTAATTTAGCGGGAGTGTGATCTATGATTCAGACACAACAACAAACAACCCGTTACGAAGGGAAGAACAATGAAAATTGAAGATCTGATTCTCGTCAGCGTCGACGACCACGCCATCGAGCCGCCGAACGCATTCGCCCGTCACATGCCCGTGCGCTTCAAGGGCCGCGAACCCCATGTGGTCAAGTCCGGCGATCGCGATGTCTGGGTATTCGAGGAACAGGCTACCGGATACATGGGCCTGAACTCGGTGGTCGGGCGTCCGAAAGAAGAATATGGCATGGAGCCATTGGGTTACGAGCAGATGCGCCTTGGTACCTGGAGCATCAAGGACCGCGTCGATGACATGAGTGCCAATGGTGTGCTCGGCTCGTTGTGCTTCCCGACGTTCCCTGGTTTTGCCGGGCAACGCTTTCAGATGCACGCTGATCGCGATGTGTCGCTGGCAGCGATTCAAGCCTATAACGACTGGCATTTGCATGACTGGTGCAACGCTGCGCCAGGTCGCTTCATCCCGCTGATGCTGGTGCCGTGGTGGGACATGCAGGCCGCCGCCGCAGAAGTGAATCGCATGGCCAGGCAGGGCGTGCACGCGCTGTCGCTCTCCGATAACCCGGCGATCCACGGCTACCCATCGATTCACAGTGACTACTGGGATCCGCTGTGGAAGGCCTGCTCCGACAACAAGGTGGTGATCTGCTGCCATATCGGCACCGGCGTCAAGGCCAATCATGCCTCCGACCTCTCGCCGATCGATGCGTGGATCACCTCCATGCCGATCTCCATTGCCAACTCCGCGGCCGACTGGATCTGGGCGCCGATGTGGAAGAAATTCCCCGATCTGCGTATGGCGCTGTCCGAAGGCAGCATCGGCTGGGTTCCGTACCTGCTCGAAAGGGCCGACTTCACCCATCGCCACCACAAGGCCTGGACCAACTCTAACTTCGGCGAAAAGATGCCGAGTGATATCTTCCACAAGCACATCATCACCTGCTTCATCGAAGACAAGTTCGGCCTGCAGAACCTGAGCTTCATGAACGAGGACATGGTGACCTGGGAAAGCGACTATCCGCACTCTGACTGCACCTGGCCTGAGTCGCCGGAGACCGCGTGGGATGGCCTGAAACATCTGCCGGAACACACCATTAATAAACTGACTCACCTCAATGCCATGCGTGAGTTCTCGTACGATCCGTTCGCCATTCTGGGCCGTGAAAACTGCACCGTTGGCGCGCTGCGCGCTCAGGCCACCCACGTGAAGGTCGAACCCGCGCTGGGACTTGGCGGCGCAGACCACGGGCGTGAAGATGGCCGGCCTGTCACCTCCGGCGACATCAATGCCATGTTCGAAAAAGCGGACGCTGGCACGGCGCTCTGACGCACGACGACCACTTCCGGCAAGCCACGCACTTGCTGGAAGTGGCCGCCGCCTTTCAGTGGCGTTGGCCGGATAGGCCATCGGCATTCTGCGTGTCCAGTTTTCGAGAGCATTCATGGCCATCAATGAATTTAGTTACAGCACGATTCCTGCTGAGGCCCAAGCGTTGCGCGCCGAGGTGCGCGGGTTTCTCGCACAGACCCTGGCCGATTATCCACCTGCACTTCGCGCGCAGTCGTGGATGGGCTTCGACCCCGGATTCAGTAAGGCGCTGGGCAGCAAGGGCTGGCTCGGCATGGCGTTACCCAAGGAATATGGCGGGTCAGAGGCCGGATTTTTTGCTCGCTACGTGATCAGCGAAGAGTTGCTGGCTGCCGGTGCCCCGGTGTCCGCGCACTGGATCGCCGACCGGCAGAGCGGGCCGCTGATCAACAAGTTCGGCAGCAATGCGCAGAAAGACCGTTACTTGCCTGCCGTCTGCCGGGGTGAAAGCTACTTCTGCATTGGCATGAGCGAACCCAACTCGGGTTCGGACCTGGCCTCGATCAAGTCCACGGCCAGCCGCGATGGTGAGGGCTGGCGGGTCAACGGACAGAAAGTCTGGACCACCAACGCCCATCATTCCCACTACATGATTGCCTTGCTGCGCACCGGTGATAAACAGACCGCGCGCCATGAAGGCATGTCGCAGTTCATCGTCGATCTCCGCTTGCCGGGCATCACTGTGCGGCCAATACGCGATCTGGCAGGTGGCGAGCATTTCAATGAGGTGTTCTTTGACGATGTTTATCTTTCCGATGACACCCTGATCGGCAGCGAGGGGAAGGGTTGGGAGCAGGTCACGGCCGAGCTTGCGTTCGAGCGCAGCGGTCCCGAGCGTTTTCTCAGTTCCATGGCCCTGATCAAGACCATGATCGACGCCATCGGGACTCAGCCCGATGCCCTGCAAGCAGCAGAAATCGGTCGCTTGACCGCAAGGCTGGCAACGTTGCGCAACATGTCGCTGGCCGTCACCGCGCAATTGGCCGAGGGCGCTCATCCGGCTTGGGCCGCTTCGTGCGTCAAGGATTTGGGCAACGCGTTCGAGCAGGAGATTCCCGAGCTCGCGCAGCGACTGCTGGACATCGAGCCCAGACAGCGCGGCGGCAGTGATCACGCACAGGTTCTGGCCTACCTGACGCAGATGGCGCCTTCTTTCTCATTGCGTGGCGGCACCCGCGAGATTCTTCGCGGGATCATCGCCCGTGGCCTGGGGTTGCGATAATCATGCGCGAATTATTTGAATCGACCATCGAACGCCTGCTGGCCGACGGTTCGGACATTGAAACCGTACTTGCCAGCGATGGTGGCGGGTGGTCCGCAGCACTGTGGGAAGCCATCGAAGACTCAGGTTTCACCGTCGCTGCTGCCCCCGAATCCCTGGGCGGAGCCGACGCGGGTTGGGCGGACCTTTATGTCATCGCACGGGCTGCCGGGCGTTTTGCCGTGCCGCTGCCATTGGCCGAGGCGCTGCTGGCCAACTGGCTGCTGGGTCGCTGCGGCCTTGAGCCACAGACCGGCAGCCTGAGTTTTGCCGCCAGTGCGCAATTGACGCTGGCTGCTGGCAGAGTCAGCGGTGTGTTGCGCGATGTGCCGTGGGGGCGCCACGTTCAGTCGGTCCTCGCCATCGCCGATACCCCCGGCGGCGGGCCAAGCCTGGTGGTACTCGAGCGTGCGCAGGCCCAGGCCATCGAACAAAGCCTGAACGTCGCTGGAGAACCCAGAGATGCATTGTTTTTTACCGATGCCACGGTACTGGACAGTGCGCCGCTGCCCAATGGGCTGAGCAGCGATGTGCTCCAGGTCGGCGGCGCGTTGATTCGCAGCGCGCAGATCGCAGGCGCCTTGACCCGTTTGCTGGACATGACAAGCGAGTACGCCAGTCAGCGCAATCAGTTCGGCAAGCCCATCGGAGCGTTCCAGGCGATTCAGCAGCAACTCGCGGTATTTGCCGAACAGACCGCGGCAGCCAACAGCGCAGCCGAAGCGGCATTCGTGCAGTCGGATCAGGCTTTGAACTGGTTTGCCGTTGCCGTTGCCAAGGTATCGAGCGCAGACGCTGCTACCCAATGCGCGAACATCGCTCACGCGGTACATGGCGCGATTGGCTTCACTCAGGAGTACGCCTTGCAGTTGTATAGCCGAAGGTTATGGGCCTGGCGCGGTGAGTTCGGCTCTGCCACTCGCTGGAGTCAGCAGATCGGCGCGCAGGTCTGCGCGGTGGGTGGGGAAGGGTTCTGGCCGTTACTGACCCAAGATTGCGCCATTGGAGCATCAGCATGAGCCCATTTCTGCAAATCGAACGCGACGGCGCCGTCGTGACCGTTCGCATGAATCATCCGGATACGCGCAACGCGCTGACCACGCCCGGGCAGATAGAGGAATTCGTGCAACTGTGCGCGGACCTGCGTCGCGACCGCTCGGCAAGGGTGATGGTACTGACCGGCAATGGCAGTGCATTTTGCGCCGGTGGCAACGTCAAGGACATGCGTGAGCGCAGCGGGATCTTCGCCGGCTCTCCTTATGAATTGCGCGATACCTATCGGGACGGCATCCAGCGCATTCCACTGGCGCTCTACGAACTGGACATTCCGGTGATCGCGGCGGTCAACGGTCCGGCCATCGGTGCCGGGCTTGACCTGGCCTGCATGTGCGATATCCGCCTGGCGTCGCCGAGTGCGCTCTTCGCCGAGAGTTTCGTGCGCCTGGGCATCGTGCCCGGTGATGGCGGCGCCTGGTTGTTGCCACGCATCATCGGCATCCCCAAAGCCAGCCTGATGGCCTTTACCGGCGACACCATCGATGCGACAAAAGCATTGGACTGGGGATTGGTGGAACAGGTCTGCACGCACGAAACCCTGCAAGCGGAAGCCCAGGCGTTGGCCAGGCGCATTGCCAGCAACCCCGGCCACGCCTTGCGACTGTGCAAGCGGCTTCTGCGTGAGGGCCAGCACATGCGCCTGGACTCACTCCTGGAATTGTCGGCGGCGTATCAGTCCATCGCTCACCACACCGAGGACCACGAAGAGGCGGTTGCCGCGTTTGTCGAGAAGCGAACCGCCAACTACCACGATAAATAATCAGACAACAATAAGAGTGGATGGGGAGAACAGTCATGCGCCGTGTCTTTCGTGAAGATCACAACATGTTCCGGGACCAGGCCCGACGCTTCGTCGAGCGGGAAGTCGTGCCTTACCTGCATGAGTGGGAAAAAAACGGCATCGTGCCCAAGGAACTCTGGCTCAAGGCCGGTGAAACCGGTCTGCTGTGTTCCACCGTGCCGGAGGAGTACGGTGGCTCGGGTGGTGACTTCGGCCATTCGGCGGTGATGATCGAAGAGCTGGCGCGCGCAAACGCAACGGCGGTTGGGTTCACCACCCATTCGGAGATCGTCACGCCCTACATCGTGGCCTATGGCAGCGAAGAGCAGAAACACAAGTGGCTGCCGCGGATGGTCAGCGGCGAGCTGATCGGTGTGATTGCCATGAGCGAGCCCGGCATCGGCAGCGATCTGCGCTCGATGAGAACGTCGCTGCGCCAAGAGGGCGACGAGTACATCGTCAACGGCCAGAAAACCTTCATTACCAACGGCGGTAATGCAGGGCTGATGGTGACAGCGACCAAGCTCGATCCGGCGGCGAAAGAACTGACCCTGATCTGCGTGGAAGAGGACCGTCCCGGCTTTGCCAAGGGGCGTCTGCTGGAGAAGATCGGGCTCAAGGGCCAGGACACCTCGGAGCTGTTCTTCGATCAGGTCCGCGTCCCGGTCGCTAACCGACTGGGCGAGGAGGGCATGGGCTTCAAATACCTGACCCATCAACTGGCCTGGGAGCGTTTGATCATCGCCATTCGTGCGGCTCAGTCCATCGACACTCTGCTGGAAGAAACCATCGCCTATACCCGCGAGCGCAAGGTCTTCGGCAAGCCGGTACTGGATTTCCAGAACACCCGTTTCAAACTGGCGGAAGCCAAGGCACAGGCAACGATGCTGCGTGTTTTTGTCGATGACTGCCTGGAAAAGGTCATGCGTGGAGAGCTGACGCCCGAGATTGCCGCGATGGCCAAGCTGTTGGGTTCAGAGATGCAAGGAAAGCTGCTGGATGAGTTTCTGCAACTGCACGGCGGTTACGGGTTCATGAGCGAATACAAGATCAGCCGTGCCTGGGTCGATGCCCGTGTCGCACGTATTTATGGCGGCACCTCGGAAATCATGAAGGAAATTATCGGTCGTACGCTCTAAAGCGCGTTATTGCGCTAAGGTGTGCGACGACATGAAAACTAGAAAAACCTTTCAAGGAGACAGGCATGGCCAATTCGCTGTACGACATCCCGCTGAAACAGATCGACGGCACTTCCAGTAACCTGGGCCAGTACCAGGGCAAGGTGCTGTTGGTGGTCAACGTGGCGTCCAAGTGCGGTCTGACGCCGCAATACGAAGGGCTTGAGACGCTGTATCAGAGCAAGCGCGCCGAGGGCCTGGAGGTCCTGGGCTTCCCGGCGAACAACTTCAAGGAGCAGGAGCCCGGCAGCGACAGCGAAATCCAGTCGTTCTGCTCGACCACATACGACGTGCATTTTCCGCTGTTCTCGAAAATATCGGTCATCGGCGCCGACAAACATCCGCTCTACAACGAATTGACCGCTGCCCAGCCTCTGGCCACCGGCGACGGTCCGTTTCGCGAGCGCCTCAAAGGCTACGGCATCGAAAGCGGCGACCCACAGGAAGTGTTGTGGAACTTCGAGAAGTTTCTGATCGGCCGCGACGGCAAGGTCATCGGTCGTTTTGCCCCTGACGTGGCGGCAGATGATTCGCGCCTGACCGACGCTATCGATAAGGCATTGAGCGCCTGAGGATCGGAGCCGTGTCGCGCAAGCGCTGCGGCACGCTCGCTTCACTGACCACCCGGCTGATACGATCCGCCCTGAATCTTGGGGCTTAACAGTCGGGAAAACGGACAGACAATGGCAGGCAAGAAACCGGACAACAACGGTCGCGGCGTTACGTTAGGCGATGTGGCGAGGCTGGCGGGAGTCGCACCTATGACGGTGTCGCGCTGCCTGAATCAGCCGGAGACCGTGCGCAGTGAGACACGCCTGAAGGTTCGGCGCGCCATCGACCAGAGACGGCAGTCGTGCTGGGCCTTTTGTACTCTGCCTATTCTCGCCTGCACTCATAGGGTAAGCGGCAACTTGGGGAAGGGTTGTATCGTATGGATGAGTAAAGCTAGGTTGGCGCGCTTGCAAGCCTTAGCCGGTGAAACCACCATCGAAGCGTTAGCGCAGCGAGAAGTCACGAAATCGGAGAGCACATCAAGAAGACGGACGCGAAAGCTGCGCATCAGCTTGTCTAAATTTTCTGACTTGGATGGCCGCCGTAAGGCGTGCTGCCCAACAGTTAATGCAGCCCGCCTGGATCGCGGCCTGGTCAGCCCACTCTGCTAAATGTGCAATATCCGGGTCTGGTGATTATCGGATATTGCATAGATCAGTAAGGCACCCCCACGTGCATCTCTACGATCACTGGCGATAACCATCTGTGAAATTCGTGATGATGACCATTAAGGTCAATGTACCGCGGCCCTGGTAGATCCCGGTAAACCACAGACGTAGACAGTACTTCCCCTTTTACTACCTCGAAATCTTCGTCGCGGATTTCGCCAGACGCCAAGCGGTACAGAAAAACGTCTCTGATCACACTCTGATTCGTCAAAACGTACCCACGAAGCAATTCGATGATCGGGATAGACGTCCACGAGGAAAGCCCCGAAACAGTGGGGGAAACCACCAAATGGAGAGCCACTAGGGTTGTCTCCGAACGCCGGCGACGGCATTGGTGAACCAGGTCGTCCAGCTCATCGGCAGTACTCAAGCGATGTATATCCATCGCACCTGATAGCTGTAGAACAGGTTATGTGACGGCGACGGCCACCGAGTTGCATTGTGAATCCATGCTCTGACGTCCAAGGAGTGCAGTCTATAGATTGTAGCCCTAAAGGCTGCATGCAGGCTTCATCTTTCCCTTTTGGTGTACCGAAATGGAAATGACAGAAGCGTTCGGCATTGCTCTTAAGCGAATCAGATTGCGCCAGGGCCTGACTCAGGAAGATTTCGGCCTCGTTAGTAGTCGCACCTACATCAGCTCGCTTGAGCGAGGCACCAAAAAAGTGAGAAAGGCGTGTGAGCTTGCCAAACGGCTAGGTGTGCACCCTATGACGTTGTCCGCCGAATGCTTTCTCGTGCAGGACAAAGCCGAGACTTTAGAGGGGCTTCTGCAAAGCACGCTGCGTGAACGGCCAAGCTGAATAGCTAACCTGGGGGAGTAACAGTCTGCCCCAGTCACGCTGGCTCAGAGCCCTGCACGCAACGGGGGCGCCACCGTAACATCTTTGCGAGACAACGGTCATGCAAGCGTCGTAAGAAATCTGATTACCACTTTGGTCGAGAAGGCTGCCACTGGGTTGTTCACCGCGGCGGCACTTACGAATACTGTGGAATGAATGTCTAGCTGCTGCTGACTAAGATCAGCGTTGACCGGACGCCCATCTATTCTCCGCTAGCATGCTGCGTTTTTCTAAGCAGGAGTAAAGCAAATTCCAAAGGCAGCGCTAGTGATTCCGACAGAGTGTAATAATTCTCTGAGCCTTACAGGAGAATGTCAAAACCACGAAAGAGCACCCAAGCGCATTATTTTTTTAATGTATGTTTTTTTCACGATAGGGCCGTAGCAACAGCCCCATATTATCGAGCAAGGCCCTGATTTCATTGCGTTATTTTTTCTAAGCGTTTTTCTGTTTTTTAAGCAACCCTGACACTGGGAGAACGCCCTCGATAATTATCTTGGGGATTCGCATAATGTACCGGACGTTATGGTACTCGCGGCGACCAGCCAGAATCGGGCGCCGGGACAATCGCGCAGCCCCGGCGCCCGATTTAGCCATAACGTCCATTATACGATGCTCGATCCAACTGATATCAA
>NZ_JBOICF010000040.1:0-106646 GCF_050739935.1 Pseudomonas sp.
GGGCTTGCTCGCGAATACGGTAGGCCAGCCCCTGCAGTTGGGGCTGATACACCGCTTTCGCGAGCAAGCCCGCTCCCACATTGGTTTGTGTTTGGCCCGAGAGGGAGATTGTTCAAATAATCACCAATCACCTTGCACGCTTCCTCCCCCTTCTCTACAATTGCGCCCCTTGCCTTCCTGGCGGGCACCGATGTGCCTCCCTGCGGCAAGATCCATAAGTGTCATTCACTCCTTGTCTGACCGTTTTTGAGCGGCAGGCTACAACCCGTAAGGAGCATTCATGCGTCATTACGAAATCATCTTTTTGGTCCACCCGGATCAAAGCGAGCAAGTCGGCGGCATGGTTGAGCGTTACACCAAGCTGATCGAAGAAGACGGCGGCAAAATCCACCGTCTGGAAGATTGGGGCCGTCGTCAACTGGCCTACGCAATCAACAATGTTCACAAGGCTCACTACGTGATGCTGAACGTTGAGTGCACTGGCAAGGCCCTGGCCGAGCTGGAAGACAACTTCCGCTACAACGATGCAGTGATCCGTAACCTGGTCATCCGTCGCGAAGAAGCCGTTACCGGCCAATCCGAGATGCTCAAGGCTGAAGAAAACCGCAGTGAGCGCCGTGAGCGTCGCGACCGTCCTGAGCATGCTGACAGCGCCGATGGCGACGACAGCAATGACAGCGACAACAGCGATAACGCTGACGAGTAATCCACGGACCTTTTGAGGAGCCTATTACATGGCACGTTTCTTCCGTCGTCGTAAATTCTGCCGCTTCACAGCTGAAAATGTGAAGGAGATCGATTACAAGGATCTCAACACCCTGAAAGCCTACGTATCCGAAACCGGCAAGATCGTTCCTAGCCGCATTACCGGTACCAAAGCTCGTTATCAGCGTCAGCTGGCTACCGCTATCAAGCGCGCCCGCTTCCTGGCCCTGCTGGCCTACACCGACAGC
The DNA here is from genome assembly GCF_050739935.1 of Pseudomonas sp. Classification (GTDB taxonomy): domain Bacteria; phylum Pseudomonadota; class Gammaproteobacteria; order Pseudomonadales; family Pseudomonadaceae; genus Aquipseudomonas. Next base: position 954 of record NZ_JBOICF010000040.1, read on the forward strand.
CACGGCCGCTGAGACCAGGTTCAGTCGACAGAAAAAGCAGTAAGGGATAAATCGCATGCGCGCCATGGCTGACTTCATCATGCGCGGCCGCGTGCAGGCCACTCTCGCAGTGGTTGGATGTGCGGCGTTGCCGCTGTTGTTCTGGTTGAGCGCTGCCGCAGGTTGCCTTGTGCTCCTGCGACGCGGGTTGAGCGACGCCTTGGGCGTACTTGCCTGGGCTCTGCTGCCGGCCTTGGTCTGGTGGTATTTCGGTGAACCTCGCACCCTGATGGTGTTGCTGGGTTCATGGGGGTTGGCGGCCGTATTGCGCGCCAGCGAGTCCTGGGTCCGCGTGCTGCTGGTCAGCGTAGGGCTTGGATTGTTGTACGCAGTAATTCTGGGAGCGGTTTTCCGCGAGCCCATCGAAGCCATGGCCGGGGAGTTGCAGAAACTCCTGCCCCACGTCTTCGGTGATGTCTACCAGCATATGTCGGTAGAAGAGCGAGCGCGTCTGGGAGCACTGATTACACCGGTCCTCAACGGCCTGATAGCAGCGTTGTTGCAGATCGTCAGCGTGGTATGCCTGATTCTTGGGCGTTACTGGCAGGCGTTGTTGTATAACCCGGGCGGTTTCGGGCGCGAATTTCGCAGCCTAAAGCTCCCGCGGGCACCGATGCTGGTGCTGCTGGTGTGCATGTTGGTAGGGCCGAATTTCGGTCCTCAGCTGGCGATGTTGACACCGTTGTGCAGCGTGCCGCTCATGTTCGCGGGGCTGGCCCTGATTCACGGTCTGGTGGCTGCAAAGCGCCTGACCCGGTTCTGGCTGGTGGGGTTGTACGTCACGTTGTTGCTGTTCATGCAGCTGATTTATCCGTTGCTGGTGGTGTTTGCCATTGTCGACAGCCTGATTGATTTTCGCGGCCGTCTGGCGTCTAAGGACGCCGATAACGGTTCTGCGAACGGTGAAGGTTAAAGTTAAGAGGTTATTACCAAATGGAACTCATCCTGCTGGAAAAAATCGCCAACCTGGGCAACCTGGGCGATAAAGTAAACGTTAAGGCTGGTTACGGCCGTAACTACCTGCTGCCTTTCGGCAAAGCCACCGCTGCAACCGCCGCCAACCTGGCTGCGTTTGAAGAGCGTCGCGCTGAGCTGGAAAAAGCCGCTGCAGACCGTAAAGCATCGGCTGAAAGCCGCGCTGCCCAACTGGCCGAGCTGGAAGTGACCATCACTGCCACCGCTGGCGACGAAGGCAAGCTATTCGGTTCGATCGGTACTCACGACATCGCTGACGCACTGACCGCCTCTGGCGTTGAAGTGGCCAAAGCTGAAGTTCGTCTGCCGAACGGCACCATCCGTAACGTTGGCGAATACGACGTAGCCGTGCACCTGCACAGCGATGTTGAAGCTACCGTTCGCGTTGTTGTGGTGGCTGCTTAAGCAGTTCGATTCCTGCGCCTCGGCGCGGGAGTCTGACCGGTTGGCGACTTGTTCGGCAGCCGGTTAGCATTGGGCACGTTCCTGTTCTCAGGTCGTGCCCTTTGTCATTTCTGAGTATCCTGATTCAAATCCCTGATTCCGTGTGGCCATGAACGATATTTCCGCTCCCGAGCAATACGACCTGCAAACCGCTGCCTTGAAGGTGCCGCCGCATTCCATCGAGGCCGAACAGGCTGTGCTCGGTGGTCTGATGCTGGACAACAACGCCTGGGAGCGCGTGCTGGATCAAGTCTCGGACGGTGACTTCTACCGCCATGACCACCGCCTGATATTCCGCGCCATCGCCAAACTGGCCGATCAGAACCTGCCCATCGACGTCGTGACCCTGTCCGAGCAACTGGACAAGGAAGGCCAGACTTCGCAAGTCGGCGGTCTCGGTTATCTGTCGGAGCTGGCGAAGAACATTCCGTCGGTCGCCAACATCAAGGCCTACGCCCAGATCGTGCGTCAACGCGCGACCCTGCGACAGCTGATCGGCATCAGTAACGAGATCGCCGACAGCGCTTTCAATCCGGAAGGTCGCACTGCTGAGGAAATCCTCGACGAGGCCGAGCGACAGATCTTCCAGATCGCTGAAGCACGGCCCAAGACCGGTGGTCCGGTAGGGGTCAACGACCTGCTGACAAAGGCAATCGATCGCATCGACACCTTGTTCAACCTCGGCGAAGGGATCACCGGCCTGTCCACCGGCTACACCGACCTGGACGAAAAAACCAGCGGTCTGCAGCCCTCTGACCTGATCATCGTCGCGGGTCGTCCGTCGATGGGTAAGACAACCTTCGCCATGAACCTCGTGGAAAACGCGGTACTGCGCAGCGAGAAGGCGGTATTGGTTTTTTCGCTGGAGATGCCTGGCGAATCGCTGATCATGCGTATGTTGTCCTCGCTCGGTCGTATCGATCAGACCAAGGTCCGCTCCGGCCAGTTGGACGATGATGACTGGCCTCGTCTGACCTCGGCGGTGAACCTGCTCAATGATCGCAAGCTGTTCATCGATGACACGGCTGGCATCAGCCCATCGGAAATGCGCGCGCGGACTCGACGCCTCGTTCGTGAACACGGCGAGATCGGCCTGATCATGATCGACTACCTGCAGCTGATGCAGATCCCAGGCTCCAGCGGCGATAACCGCACCAACGAGATCTCCGAGATTTCCCGGTCCCTGAAAGCGCTGGCCAAGGAATTCAACTGCCCGGTGGTGGCCCTGTCCCAGCTCAACCGCTCGCTGGAGCAGCGCCCCAACAAGCGTCCTGTGAACTCCGACTTGCGGGAATCCGGTGCGATCGAGCAGGACGCCGACGTCATCATGTTCGTGTACCGGGACGAGGTGTATCACCCGGAAACCGAGCACAAGGGCATCGCTGAAATCATCATCGGCAAGCAGCGTAACGGCCCGATTGGCTTCGTGCGGCTGGCGTTCATCGGTAAATACACCCGCTTCGAGAACCTTGCGCCGGGTAGTTATAACTTTGATGATGATGAGTGACAAACCGCGACTTTGATGTCCACGGGGCATCAAAGCGCGCGATCTAAAGCCAACCGCAAATCCGACCTCTGTCGTCGGATTTGATCAAAATTTGTGCTATTCTCCGCGCCCGCGAATTTCCATCCGAAACTCGCCTCCCCGATTACGAACCCTGGTCATCGACATGCAAGCAGCCAAGCCGTTATTTGACTATCCGAAGTACTGGGCCGAATGTTTCGGGCCAGCGCCTTTCCTGCCGATGAGCCGGGAAGAAATGGATCAGCTTGGCTGGGATTCCTGCGACATCATCATCGTCACCGGTGATGCGTACGTCGATCACCCATCGTTCGGCATGGCGATCATTGGCCGGCTGCTGGAGTCGCAAGGCTTCCGCGTCGGGATCATTGCCCAGCCGGACTGGAAGTCCAAAGACGACTTCATGAAGCTGGGGGAGCCGAATCTGTTCTTCGGTGTCGCTGCCGGCAACATGGACTCGATGATCAACCGCTACACTGCGGACAAGAAAATCCGCTCCGACGACGCCTACACGCCCGGCGGCATGGCCGGCAAGCGTCCGGATCGCGCGAGCCTGGTCTACAGCCAGCGCTGCAAGGAAGCCTACAAGAACGTGCCGATCGTGCTTGGCGGTATCGAGGCATCGCTGCGCCGCATCGCGCATTACGACTATTGGCAGGACAAGGTGCGCAACTCGATCCTGATCGACGCCTGCGCCGATATCCTGCTGTATGGCAACGCCGAGCGGGCGATCGTAGAGGTCGCCAATCGCTTGTCCTATGGCGAAACCATTGAAAGCATCACCGATGTGCGCGGTACTGCGTTCATTCGCCGCGACACACCTGAAGGCTGGTACGAAGTCGATTCCACGCGCATCGACCGGCCGGGCAAGGTCGACAAGATCATCAACCCGTACGTCAATACTCAAGACACCGAAGCCTGCGCCATCGAGCAGGACAAGGGGCCGACTGAGGATCCGAACGAAGCCAAGGTCGTGCAGATTCTGGCGAGCCCGCGCATGACCCGCGACAAGACGGTCATTCGGCTGCCATCCATGGAAAAAGTGCGCAACGACCCCGTGCTGTACGCCCATGCCAACCGGGTTCTGCACCTGGAGACCAACCCCGGCAACGCCCGGGCGCTGGTTCAGAAGCACGGCGAAGTCGATGTCTGGTTCAACCCACCACCGATTCCGATGACCACTGAAGAAATGGACTACGTGTTCGGCATGCCTTACGCACGTGTCCCTCATCCTGCGTACGGTAAGGAAAAGATCCCGGCCTACGACATGATCCGTTTCTCGGTGAACATCATGCGTGGCTGCTTCGGTGGCTGTACGTTCTGCTCGATCACCGAACACGAAGGCCGCATCATCCAGAACCGCTCTCACGATTCGATCATTCGTGAGATCGAAGAGATTCGCGACAAAGTGCCTGGCTTTACCGGCGTCATTTCCGACCTCGGTGGCCCGACCGCGAACATGTACCGCATTGCGTGCAAGAGCCCGGAAATCGAATCCGCCTGCCGTAAGCCGTCGTGCGTGTTCCCAGGCATCTGCCCGAACCTGAACACCGACCACTCGGCGCTGATTCAGCTGTACCGCAGTGCGCGTGATCTGCCGGGCGTGAAGAAGATTCTGATCGCGTCTGGCCTGCGCTACGACCTCGCGGTCGAGTCGCCGGAATATGTCAAAGAGCTGGTGACCCACCACGTCGGTGGTTACCTGAAGATCGCCCCGGAACATACCGAGGAAGGTCCGCTCAACCAGATGATGAAGCCGGGCATCGGCAGCTATGACAAATTCAAGCGCATGTTCGAGAAGTACTCGAAAGAGGCGGGCAAGGAGCAATACTTGATCCCGTACTTCATCGCTGCTCACCCCGGCACCACCGACGAAGACATGATGAACCTGGCGCTGTGGCTCAAGGGCAACGGCTTCCGGGCGGATCAGGTGCAGGCGTTCTACCCGTCGCCGATGGCCAGCGCGACCGCCATGTACCACTCGGGCAAAAACCCGCTGCGCAAGGTCACGTACAAGAGCGACGCGGTCACCATCGTCAAAAGCGAAGAGCAACGTCGCCTGCACAAGGCGTTCCTGCGCTACCACGACCCGAAAGGCTGGCCGATGCTGCGCGAAGCGCTTGAACGTATGGGCCGTTCGGACTTGATCGGGCCGGGCAAGAATCAACTGATCCCGCTGCATCAGCCAGAAACCGACAGCTACCAGAGTGCCCGTCGCAAGAACTCGACGCCCGCTGGCAGCCACAAGGTCGCCAAGACCACCAAGATCCTCACACAGCACATCGGCCTGCCGCAACGTGGCAGCGACGGCAGCAAACCGTGGGACAAGCGTGAAGAAGCCAAGGCCGCCGCAGCTGCACGCAACAAGCAGGCTGCCAAGGACCGCGCCGATGCGGCCAAAGGCGGGAAGGGCGGCAAGAGCAAGAAACCGTCACGCCAACCCGTGTTCCCGCGCTGAGTGACGTCGCTGTAAACAAAAACGCCAGCTTTCGAGCTGGCGTTTTGCGTTTTACATCTTCACGTTTTCGCGAATGTTCCAACCGTACTTTATAGCGCCGCCGTCCTTGCTGCCGTCGGCTTTTTGCGGTTGGTAGCTGACTTCGACCTGACCGAAGTTTAAGGCAATGCTTTCCTTGATGATTTCTTCACTGGTTCCCGCGCCTGTTTCGTAAGAAGCAACCATGACCTCTTTGAGTTTGATGATCGTGTATTCAATGGGTGCGGCTCCACCGGCTTTGCGGATAGTCAATGTCGCTTCAGGATAATGTTTGCCAGTTGAACACGCCATCATCAAATTGGGCGAGGATTTATCCAACGGCTTCCTCAGACACAAATTACCGATACTGACTTTACCTGCACCACCACCGCCGCCTTGATGCATGGAGCCAGATTGCGACATAAGCCATTGGAAGCTGTAAATGTCGATTTCTTCCTTATGTGAACTATCCTTGGATTCACCTTTGATATCGCCTAGCTTTAAAAACATATCAATTGGCATATGCACTCCTTGAAAACGATGATCGACGTAATGTCGATGCGCACCTTTTCTCACTACGAATTCAATGGCAATAGGTGGAGAGTAGAACGGGATCTTTCACGCAGGAAAAAGAAAGATTTCCTACATCGTTGCCAAAAATTACTGCCTATCCTCGTTCACTTCCAGCCACGGTAAAGGACAAAGGAATGAGCGGCATAGTAATCCGAGATGGTTTTTCAATTGCGCGGAGCTTGGCAAGGGATCGGATTGAGCACTCTATCGATCTTGAAAAGCTATTTCATATTATAGATGCAGATCCTGCAATCGTCGGTGCAGGTGTGGTCTTTATAGACAGCGATTTTAATGTCGTAATGCTCAGGGAGTTTCAGCCGGTCTGCAGCGTTTCTGTGAAGCGGATTGTACTTCGAGAAGCGCCGAGGTATTTGGGAGGGCAAGAATTTGCAAAGTTGTTAGCGACTAATGAACGTGAGTCTGGGCTTGTACTAGAAGCCGTGGGAGCCTTTTTTGCGTGCGGCGGAGCGATACTCAGTTGGTGCGTTGTGTACGGAGGGGTAATGGCAGCGCCATTGACGCTAGGCACCAGCGCTGTTTTTACCATACTTGGAAAAGCGGCAGTAGTTGCGGGAACAATACAGTGTGGAATTGCTGTGGCGCGTGTCGCGGGTGAGCTTCTTGATCCGTCAATCGTCGACGATGTAGATTCCAATATTTGGTATCAGTGGATAACGGCTATCTTGGATGGGATAACTTTGGCGGGGGCTTCGGCATCAGTTTTTGTTACAGTTCGATATGTCCTGGCAACTAAAGCGGCCACCCGGAAGAGCTATGCCGAGATACTCCGGGGCTTATCTCGGCAAGAGAGGCTCGCGCTCACCACGGAGGTGCATAAATATCAGAAAGAATTGGTGGGTCTTCCTAGCCGCTATACAAACTCTCAAATTAAAAGACAAACATATGTTCAGATTGGGGATTTGCTAGCGGCGGGTTCGTCTGTTGCAGGCAGCTTGCTCTTAGGGAATCTCAGTCCAGTCGCTGTTGCGGTTTATGGAGAGTTTTGAGCATGCATGATCACGATGCATCCGAATATCGAATGAGTCATTTCTTGGTGTTCTTAATCTCGATTTTTTTAGGGATTTTCACGTGTTCGTTTTCTATCCTGTTAATGTGGGATACTTATCTTAAGAATGATTGTATCGACTTGAAGGTTAAGTTGTTTTTCGGTTTCATATTGTTGTACGGTGTTTTGCAGATTTTGTCAGGTGTGAAAATTCTCCACGGCTATCCTCGCTGGGTGGCACTGATGATTTCTCTATTCGCCTTTTGCCTCGTGCTTGATATCCCTGTGATTGTGTATCAGCCGAACCTTGGTTTTTATGCCTTCACTCTATGTTTGCCTTTGATGGGTCTTTATTGTCTAAACAGCGACCTCTATCGGCAGATGCTGAAGGCGGCAGAGAGAAATCGAATGGCGAAAACGGCCGGGATCAAACCTAGGGTAGAAACGTTAAGACATGAGACCGCTACAAATCATCTGCGCAGATCAAAAACGCGAAGATCTGTCATCAAATCAAAGCACGGTATCATGCTGGTTAAATTGGTATGTTGGATAATCTCTCTTTTCTCGGCTGTCGTGCTGGTTCTGAAGCTGTTTTTAATCTACAAAGGAATAGTGAGTGGAGTGGTTGCCGGAGCAGGTAGATATGGTCCTCCAAAAACTTATTCTTTAGGGGATGAGCCATGGATGTTTGGATTGTCTATGCTTTTGCACTTGTTGGCTGTTTGCGCCTGTGGTCTGTTTTTGAAACTAATGCTATTGCTTCGAGAGTGAAAAAATTTGTATCAACATTCCTGGGTGGCTTCCATAAATTCTCAGATATTTGCTCCATGTGTAATTCTTATCAGGAGGGAGTTATAAAGAATATAGGCTATCTGATAGGTATCTTGCTAATAACTCTTTTTATGGGGGTGACAGCGTATTTGATATATGACAGCGTTATGAGCGGCGTTGTTTTGATGGGTGGGAAAGCCGGGCCTGTTAATCGGTACTAATTTGCTGAGCAGCCAAGAATGTTCTGGTTTGGTATATTTATGTATGCAATTCTGTTTGTAATACTCGGCGGTTGTTTAAATGTTATGCGGCTGCTTGCCAGGTTAGAATCCCACGATGACCAATAAATTGGACACTTGGACCATGAGTGCTATCGAATCTGCCCCATCCCGTACTCTTCCGGGCACCACTCGCCCATGCAGGCACAATGTTGGTGCTGTAGGTAGCCTATGAGGCCCTTAGAGTTCTTATTATTCATGCGCCGCTACTTCCCTACATTTATAGCTGGGATTTTTGCGGGAATTTTTTCGATCATGTTTGTTTTGGTACTTTACACCGAGGTGTTTTTTCGGGATTTTAAACCGGATGACAGCTTAAAGTGGCTGTTTGGGAGTGCCGGTATTGCTGTGGTTTATATGTGTATCTGCCACTTTTTTTTGGTATGGGGACGAGTGGTGTGGGTGTGGGGCATAGTGTCGCTGTTCGTCACTTGTCTGTGCGTCGCACTTCCCATGATCGAATATCGTCCAATCAAAGTTTTATATTTCCTCGCCTTGCTTTCTCCACTGATGGGTTTGCTGGTCCTCAATTCAAATCGTCATCGTGAAATGAGAAAGATTATGGTCATCGTGCGTAACAAGCGAAAGCGGTTTCTCGTTATCCGCAAGCCCGTTTACGCCGTTTAAAGGCCGAACGGCGCAAATAACCCCATCCGCCTCATTTCCGTGCGACCCTTGCACCATCCGCCGAAGCTGGCGCGATTGTGGTGCTTTGCTTGGCTGAGCGAGCATCATGAACGCCGAAGGCGCCTGACTTGTCGGGGTGGCATAAGTCTTGCGCGGTTACTCTACCGTCCAGGCTCGCAGGAGGCACGCCGTGTCGATTCACTTTGCCTTGCACCACGTCACGCATTACCGCTACGAACGAGCGGTAGAACTGGGTCCGCAGATCGTGCGCTTGCGCCCGGCGGCACATAGCCGCACGCGTGTGTTGTCGTATTCGCTGAAAGTCCTGCCTGAAAACCACTTCATCAACTGGCAACAGGACCCGCAGGGTAACTATCTGGCGCGGCTCGTGTTCCCAGAGAAAACGGACGAATTACGTATCGAGGTGGATCTGGTCGCCGAAATGGCGGTGTTCAACCCGTTCGACTTTTTCCTCGAGCCCTACGCTGAAAAAATCCCCTTCACTTACGCCAGGGAAGAGCACCACGAGCTGCTGCCCTATCTGGAAAAGCTGCCGCTGACGCCGAAATTTGAGGCGTATCTGAACAGTATCGATCGCACACCTGTCCCAGCCATCGACTTTCTGGTGAATCTCAACCAGCGGCTGGCCAACGACATCGGTTACCTGATTCGCATGGAACCGGGTATCCAGACCCCGGAATTCACCCTTGAGAATGCGTCCGGCTCCTGCCGGGATTCCGCCTGGTTGCTGGTGCAGTTGCTGCGTCACCTGGGAATGGCCGCGCGGTTCGTCTCCGGGTACCTGGTTCAGCTCAAGGCCGACGTCGAGGCGCTGGATGGTCCTTCCGGCACCGATGTCGATTTCACCGATCTGCATGCCTGGTGCGAAGTGTATCTGCCGGGCGCAGGCTGGGTAGGTCTGGATGCGACTTCCGGGCTGTTTGCCGGGGAGGGGCACATTCCACTGGCGTGCAGCCCCGAGCCGTCCTCCGCAGCGCCGATCAGCGGTCTGGTCGAGCCGTGCGAAACCGAGTTCAGCCACGAAATGTCGGTGGAACGCATATGGGAGGCGCCGCGCGTTACCAAACCTTACACCGAAGAGCAATGGCTGGATATTCAGGCCCTGGGCCGACAGATCGACAGCGATCTGATCGCCAGCGACGTGCGCCTGACCATGGGCGGCGAGCCGACGTTCGTGTCCATCGATGACCGTGACGGCGACGAGTGGAATACCGCCGCGTTGGGGCCGAAAAAGCGCGCGCTTTCCGCTGAGCTGTATCAACGCATGCGCAAGCATTACGCGGCCCAGGGCATCGTGCATTTCGGCCAGGGCAAGTGGTATCCGGGTGAGCAATTGCCGCGCTGGTCGCTGAACTGCTTCTGGCGTCGCGATGGCCAGCCGGTGTGGCGAAACGATGCGCTAATCGCTGATGAGAACGAGAATTACGGCACCGATGGCGAGATGGCCGGACGTTTCCTGCGCAGCGTCGCCGAGCGGCTAAAATTGCCGGCGCGTTACGTCTTCCCCGCCTATGAAGACCATTTCTATTACCTGTGGCGTGAAGGCGCGTTGCCGAAAAACGTCAGCGCCGAAGACTCGCGTTTGAGCGATGAGCTGGAGCGGGCGCGGCTTACCAAGGTCTTCGCGCAGGGGTTGGACAAGGTCATTGGGCATGTCCTGCCGTTGGCGCGCACCGCTGCCGATGATCGTTGGCAGAGTGGGCGCTGGTTCCTGCGTGACGATCACTGTCGTCTGGTGCCGGGGGATTCGCCGCTGGGTTATCGCTTGCCGCTGGCCTCCCAGCCGTGGGTCAAGGCTGCGGAATATCCGTACATTCATCCAACCGACTACAACCAGGACTTCCCTGATCTGCCGGATCGCGATGACGTCGACAACAGCCTCAACAGTCTGACCGAGCAAAAAGACCCCAACGCCGAACGCGCACCGTTCATCGACGAGTCAGCCGACTGGCTGACGCGCACGGCGTTGAGCGCAGAAGCGCGGGACGGACGTCTGTATCTGTTCATGCCTCCGCTGCAATCCCTTGAGGCTTATCTTGAGCTGGTGGCGGCGATCGAAGCGACCGCCGAAGAGCTGCATTGCCCGGTATTGCTGGAGGGCTACGAGCCACCGAGTGATCCACGTCTGGCCAACTTCCGTATCACCCCGGATCCGGGCGTGATTGAAGTCAACGTCCAGCCATCTTCCAGTTGGGACGAATTGGTCGAGCGCACCGAGTTCCTCTACGAGCAGGCGCGTCTGACCCGCCTGACCACCGAAAAATTCATGATCGACGGGCGCCATACCGGCACCGGCGGCGGTAACCACTTTGTATTGGGTGGCGCGACGCCGGGGGACTCTCCGTTCCTGCGTCGGCCTGATCTGCTGCGCAGTCTGCTCAGCTACTGGCATAACCACCCGTCGCTGTCCTACCTGTTTTCCGGGCTGTTCATTGGCCCGACTTCGCAGGCCCCGCGTGTCGACGAGGCGCGCAACGACTCGCTGTACGAGCTGGAAATCGCCTTCTCGCAAATGCCTTCGCCGGGAGAAGAATGCCCGCCCTGGTTGGTGGATCGGCTGCTGCGTAACCTTCTGATCGACGTCACGGGCAACACGCACCGCGCCGAATTCTGCATCGACAAGCTGTACTCGCCCGATGGCGCCACGGGTCGTCTGGGGTTGCTGGAATTACGCGCGTTCGAGATGCCGCCCCACCCGCGCATGAGTCTGGCGCAGCAACTGTTGTTGCGGGCGCTGGTAGCCAGGTTCTGGCGCGAGCCGTATGCGCCAGCCAAGCTGGCCCGCTGGGGAACCGAACTGCACGACCGCTTCATGCTGCCGCACTTCATCGAGCAGGATTTCGCCGATGTTATCGTTGAGCTCAACGCCGCCGGTTATCCGCTGCGTGCCGAGTGGTTCGCGGCACATCTGGAGTTTCGTTTTCCGAAAGTTGGCGATTATGCGGTCAGTGGTATCGAGCTGGAGCTGCGTCAGGCTCTTGAGCCTTGGCATGTGCTAGGTGAGGAGGGCGCAGCCGGTGGCGCAGTGCGTTACGTGGACTCGTCGCTGGAGCGCCTGCAGTTGAAAGTCACCGGATTGCCGCCGCAGCGCTACATGCTCACGTGCAATGGCGTCCCTGTGCCGCTGCAGCCGACCGGTCGGGTCGGCGAGTTCGTGGCGGGTGTGCGTTATCGCGCCTGGCAACCGTTCAACGCCTTGCAGCCGACCATTCCCGTTCATGCGCCGCTGGTTTTCGACATTCTCGATACCTGGATGCAACGCTCGCTGGGAGGCTGCGAGTATCATGTCGCCCATCCTGGTGGTCGTAATTACGAGACCCTGCCGGTGAATGCCAACGAAGCCGAAAGTCGGCGCCTGTCGCGGTTTTTCCGCGTCGGCCACAGCCCCGGCAAACTGGCAGTGCCTGCGCTGACCCTCAATGACGAATTGCCCCTGACGCTGGATATGCGTCTGCATCGATAAACATGGCCCGTACCATTCAGCCTGATCGCACCCATCAGGCCGGCTCAGAGAGTGGCCGCAGGGAAGCGACCCACTACGTGTCACTTCATCTGCGTTAACCTGATCTCTGCTAATTCGAGCCTTTTAGTTGTCTGCCGAGCCTTCCATGCCTGACCTGCTTGACCGATATCCGCTTTCTGCGGGTACATATCACGAGATGCTCGACGCCAGCGGCGCTGTCCGACCGCATTGGCTGCGTTTCTATGAGCATCTGCAACGCAGTACCCCTGCCCAGTTGATTCAGCGTCAGGCACTGCTCGCCAGACAGATTCAGGAAAATGGTGTCACCTACAACGTCTATGCCGATCCCAAGGGCGCGGACCGGCCTTGGGAACTGGATCTGCTGCCGCATTTGATTCCGGTCGATGAATGGCAACAGCTTGCAGCTGGCATCGCTCAACGGGCGCGCTTGCTCAACGCCGTGCTGGCTGATCTTTATGGCCCGCAGAAGCTGATCGCCGAAGGACTGCTGCCCGCCGAGCTGGTGTTCGGGCACAACAACTTTCTCTGGCCGTGCCAAGGCGTAATGCCGCCGGAAGGGACGTTCCTGCATGTTTACGCTGTCGATCTGGCACGCACCCCCGATGGCCGCTGGTGGGTCACGGCGGACCGGACACAAGCGCCATCGGGAGCCGGTTACGCGCTGGAGAGTCGTCTGATCGTGTCGCGGGCGTTTCCCGAGCTGTATCGCGATCTGGAAGTGCAGCATCTGTCCGGCTTCTTTCGCGCGTTGCAGGAGACCCTCGCGCGTCAGGCGCCAAGCAGCAACGAAGCACCGTTGGTGGTCCTGCTCACGCCAGGGCGCTTTAACGAGAGCTATTTCGAGCATTTGTACCTCGCAGGCCAGTTGGGCTATCCGCTGGTGGAAGGTAGCGATCTGACGGTGCGCGATGCCACGGTGTATCTGAAAACTCTCAGCGGCCTGCGCCGCGTGCACGCGATCATGCGGCGCCTGGACGATGACTTCTGCGATCCGCTGGAGCTGCGCACCGACTCTGCACTCGGTGTTCCGGGCTTGCTTGAAGCCGTGCGTCAGGGCCGCGTGCTGGTGGCCAACGCCTTGGGCAGCGGTGTGTTGGAGTCGCCGGGGCTGTTGGGTTTTTTGCCGAAGATCAACGAGCACCTGTTCGGCGAAGAGCTGATCCTGCCGTCGATCGCGACCTGGTGGTGCGGCGAGCCTCCGGTGCTGGCGCAGGCGCTGGAAAAGATGTCTGAATTGCTGATCAAACCGGCGTTCCCTTCGCAGAGCTTCGCCCCAGTGTTCGGCCGTGATTTGAACGACGAGCAGCGTCAGGCCCTGGCCGCTCGCATGCAGGCCCGGCCTTACGCCTATGTCGCACAGGAGCTGGCGCAGTTGTCCCATGCGCCGGTATGGCAGGCGGCGGATACGCAATTGCAACCCCGCGCCATCGGTATGCGGGTCTACGCCGTCGCCACTGCCGATGGCTATCGCGTGTTGCCGGGTGGCCTGACACGCGTGGCCGCCGATGCTGACGCCGATGTGGTATCGATGCAGCGTGGTGGCGCCAGCAAGGACACCTGGGTTCTCGGCGAGCGCACTTTGGGCAGCGAACAGTGGAAAGGTCGTCATTCATTGGGTGTACACGACCTGATCCGTCGCGATCCGTATCTGCCGTCGCGGGTGGTGGAAAACCTGTTCTGGTTCGGCCGTTATTGCGAGCGTTGCGACGACAGCGCGCGGCTGCTGCGCATCATGCTTGCGCGTTACGTCGATGGCGATGACCCGCTGGCGCTGCAAGCCGCAGTTGAGCTGGGCGAGCGTCTGAATCTGGTCCCTGGAGAGGACGAAGAGGACCCCCGCGAGCTGCATGACCGGTTGCTCGCCGCCTTGCTGGGTGCGGATTGGCCGTTCAGCCTGCGTTCCAATCTGCAACGCTTGCAGTGGGCTGCATCCCAGGTGCGTGGCAAGCTGTCCCGGGAAAACTGGCAGGCGCTGGTGGAGTTGCAGCACGAAGCCACCCACCTGGACACCGATGCCCCGGACTTTGGAGAGCTGCTGGATTTCCTCAATCGTCTGGTGATGTCCCTCGCAGCGCTGTCCGGTTTTGCGCTGGATGACATGACCCGCGACGAAGGCTGGCGTTTCTTGATGATCGGCCGGCGGATCGAGCGTCTGCAGTTCCTAAGCACCAGTCTGGCGGCGTTCCTGCGCAGCGATGCGGTGTTCGATCAGGACGCACTGGACTGGCTGCTGGAGTTGGGCAACAGCAGCATCACCTACCGCTCACGCTATCTGGCATTGCCACAGTTGATCCCGGTGCTCGATTTGCTGCTGCTCGATGAACAGAATCCTCACGCCGTGCTGTTCCAGCTCAAGCTGGTGACGCGCTCGGTGAGACGATTGAACGATGACTTCGGCGTACTGCAGGACAGCGCTCTCGCGACACTGACGCAGCGGCTGGCGGCTTTCGATCTGGGATGTCTGGAGAGCGGGCTGTTCGGCCAAGGCAGCGTCAGGGCCGCGTTGCACGGGCTGGCGGATCTGCTGCAGATTATCGGTGACACCAGCGGCCAGGCTTCAGACCGCTTGGCGCTGCGCCATTTTGCCCACGTCGATGATGTCAGCCAGCGCACGGTGTCCGTCTGATGAACAGCGCCCATTACCAGATTCTTCACGATACCCATTACAAGTACGACACCCCGGTGTCGCTGGCTCAGCAACTGGCACACCTGTGGCCGCGGCGCAGTCCCTGGCAGCGTTGCCTGGAACAGCAGTTGGTGATCAGCCCGGCGCCGACCACGCGTCGGGACGAGCTGGATGTGTTCGGTAATCCGCTGACGCGACTGGCCTTCGAGCGGCCGCACGACGAATTGCAGGTCAATGCGCGTCTGCGGATTGAGGTGCTGGAGCGCCCGGCGCTGGACTTTCAGCAGTCGGCGCCGTGGAATTTGGCTCGCAGCACATTGACATACAGCGCCTCGAAGATGTCGCCGGACCTGCTCGAGGCCTGTCGTTATCGTTTTGAATCGCCCTATGTTCACTTGAAACAATCGTTCGTGGGGTTTTCCGCCAGTTGCTTTCCGCCAGGGCGGCCGCTGCTGCTATGTGCGCAGGCATTGATGGAAAAGATCTTCGACGAATTCACCTTCGATGGCGAGGCGACCCAAGTGGCGACTCCGTTGGTGGAAGTGCTGGAGACCCGTCGCGGCGTCTGTCAGGACTTCGCCCACCTGATGTTGGCTTGTCTGCGATCACGTGGGTTGGCGGCACGTTATGTCAGCGGTTATCTGCTGACCCAACCGCCGCCCGGCCAGCCACGCCTGATTGGCGCCGATGCTTCCCACGCTTGGGTTTCGGTATTTTGCCCGGTGCTGGGCTGGGTGGATTTCGATCCGACCAACAATATCCAGCCCGCGCTGGAGCATATCAGCCTGGCGTGGGGACGGGATTTTTCCGATGTTTCGCCGTTGCGCGGAGTGATCCTGGGCGGCGGCAATCACGACCCGGAAGTGCGGGTGACCGTAATGCCTGTCGCGGGGTGAGGCGATTGATACACCTCTGGAAGTATGCGTGCCCGCTATCGAGATCTGGCGCAAGCTGAGTCGGATCTACTGTCGCATCGCGGGCAAGCGCGTTCCTACGGTATTGCGTCTGCCCACACTGGATCGGGTCGTGCAGAGATCCGCAATTTTGCTCATTCAGCCGGCTTGTCTTCTTCCTGCTGTTCAACCGCCTGTTCAGCCGCCTCGCCTTCTCCAGCCTCGGCCTCTGCCTTTTCGGCCTGCTTGCGCTGTGCCTTTTCCTCTTTCTTCTGCTCTTTAGCCAGATCGCGTTGACGTTTAGCGAAGGAATAGTTGGGTTTGGCCATGGGCAATCCTCGAGGCGGGCAATAGGTCTGGTCATTCTGCCTGAGAACGACGCTCAGCCGGACCTGTATTTTGCGCAGACCGCCTGGTTTTCGGTTAGACCCTTGTAAATCCTGTCCGATCAAGCTCGTGAACGGTGCGGCGGTACTCACTGTACTCCTGACGGGCACTGTCGTAATCGCCGCTGGCGCCACAGGCATAGGCGGCGAGCAAACTGCGGAAGAGGCTATTGAGTTGCATGAGAATCGTCCTGATGGATGAGTGACAAGCTCATCTTAGGAGGACACAGTGGCGGGCGCTGAGTGATTGTCTCGATGGCTCTGATAGATGCCGTCTAGACATGTTTCACAATATGTAGTTGTTAAATTGTTTAAAGTTAGGGCACTCTTTGTATACAAAAACACAAGAGCAACCCCATTCAGGAGACTCACCATGATTCGCAAGCTCGTCGCTGCATCCCTGCTGACCCTGGCCAGCGGCCATCTACTGGCTGCTGAATGTTCAGTGGACGTCGACTCTACCGATCAGATGTCCTTCACCACCAAGGCCATCGAAATCGACAAGAGCTGCAAGGAGTTCACCGTTAACCTGAAGCACTCCGGCAGTCTGCCGAAGAACGTCATGGGCCATAACCTGGTGATCAGTAAAGAAGCTGACATGCAACCGATCGCCACCGACGGTCTGAGCGCCGGAATCGACAAGGATTATCTGAAAGAGGGCGATGCACGCGTTATCGCTCACACCAAGATCATCGGCGCGGGCGAGACCGATTCGTTGAAGATCGACGTTTCCAAGCTCGATCCGAACGAAAAATACGGATTCTTCTGCTCGTTCCCAGGCCACATCAGCATGATGAAAGGCACTGTGACGCTGAAGTAAGCTTTTTATGGGGGAGCCGCTTGCAGCAAGCGGCTCCTACAGTTGGGAGGTAACGTTCCCGTCCAGTTACGCCCGCTTCGAATCCGTCATCTTGAAAATCCCCTGCGCATTGCTGCTGTCGAAATTCAGGTCGATTTTCCCGTTCTCGGGATCGATCTTGCGCTGAATGAATTCGACGAACGACCCCGGCACTTGATGCGCCTTGAGCACGCCATTGGCATCCAGCAGATCGCGGCCCACGCTGCAGGCCTTGTAAGCCGTCTGCATCACACGTCCTGAGCCCGACACCTCGATGCTGTCCTTCATCGGCCGCTCGCGACGGATCTGCTCTTCAACCGTAGCTTCCAGGTTTTCCACCCGATCCGTCAGGTGGTTGAAGCTGTTGCCCTCGGTAGATATCCAGGCCATTTCCGCGCTTTCACTGAGCAACTGATGATAATCGGCTTCCTGCACAACGCCATGCTGGCGCCCGAACGCGCGATACAGGCCCGGCAGCAGGCGTGAGGCTTCTTCGAGACTGCAATGCCGGGTCGCGTGGAGGCGTTTGAGAATGCTCAAATCCTCACTGCTCAGCGGATCGCGGCTGGAGCCAACCACGCGGCTCACGGCATCCTGGAACGTCTGGCTCAAACGACCCGGATGCAGTTCGGAAACGAAGAACTGCGCGATGTCTTCCGGTAAGTCCATCTGCCGATAGCCCCAGCCAGTCATGTTCAGTTTGGTCAGCGGATAGGTGCGCACGTCGGTGAAGCCCAGCGGCTCCAGCAAGCGCGAGAAGGCTTGACGACCTCGTGGCAGCTCGCCGTTTTGCGGCCAGTCCACGGTACGGATGGCGCCATGATCGAAGACCACTTTGCGACCGCTTTCAAACTGCTCGTCGACGTACCGCAGGCCGTCGGGCACCGCTTCCACCAGCTTATGGAACAGGCACAAGTTCAGCGCTTCGGCCAGCCAGACACGATGAATGGCATCATCGGACCAGGAAAAATTCTGCAGCGCCTGCGGGACTTCGACACGGCGTTCGAGCCAGTCTGCAGCAGGCTGGCCAACGGTTGAAGCGACGAGAGAGAAGAGGCCTTGGAAAGCGGTCATGGATAGCGGCTCTGAGCGAGAAAGTCAGAACGCTTTGTAAGCCCCGATGGCAGACGCCATCAAGCGAAAAAAAACGACGGGTTCATTCCTTTTCAGAATGAATGGAGAATGGACTGTCCACGCCGGTCTCCTGTAACAGCACGGCTTGCCGGCGGCGGCGCCATAAGCATCGCTACCGTCGCCAAGCCGTGCTGCTACAAATCGATCGCGGCAATACTACGGGGCGTAAGGAAGGTCGCGCTTGTGCTGAGTCTTGCGATACGTGTTCACGATGATGTCGAACGCTTCCTGACGCAGCGGTTGGCCATGAAGGAAGGCGTCGATCTCGGCATAGGTCACGCCGTGGGACGCTTCGTCCGGTTTGCCGGGTATCAGGTCTTCGAGGTCAGCAGTCGGAATTTTCTCGACCAGGTATTCCGGCGCACCGAAATTACGGGCAATGGCGCGTACCTGATTTTTCACCAGACCACTCAATGGGGCCAGGTCGCATGCGCCGTCGCCGAATTTGGTAAAGAATCCCATCACCGCTTCCGCCGCGTGGTCGGTGCCGATCACCAGACCGCCGCGTACGCCGGCAATGGTGTATTGCGCGACCATGCGCGTGCGCGCCTTGATATTGCCTTTGACGAAATCCACGGCCGCGTCGGGCTGACCTTCGAAGGCCTTGACCTGTTTGACCAGCGCGTTGACCGAAGGCGCAATGTCCACGGTGTGACGCTCGTCCGGCTTGATGAAATCCACCGAAGCGGTGGCTTCGTGTTCGTCGTGCTGGATGTCATACGGCAGGCGCACGGCGATGAACTGGTAGGCGCCGTCACCCGTGCTTTCGCGCAGTTCCTTGACTGCGCGCTGAGCGAGCAGGCCCGCAGTTAGCGAATCGACGCCGCCGCTGATACCCAAAACCAACACTTTCAGGCGGGCGTTCTGCAGGCAGTCCTTAATGAACTGGATTCGACGTGCGACCTCGGTTTCAAGCTCGCCCTCATTGGCGAAGGGTGCCTGAACCTTGAGCTCCTTGGCGATCTCGAGCTGTACGGCTTGCATGATTGACTCCTTTTTCAGAAGAAGAAAAATAGGCATTCAAAACGGTTAAAGCGGTGCTCGAGTCAGGCTGGCACCTTGAATACGTGACGCAGGTAGGACACGAATTCCGGATCCTTGCATTGCGTCTTGCCGGGCTCGTCGGAAATCTTCGCAACGGGCTGACCGGCGCAGGCGGTCATTTTAAGCACGATACTCATGGGCTCGATGCCTGGCACATCGGCGGTGAGGTTGGTGCCGATGCCGAAACTGACATTGATCCGACCACGCAGGGCACGAAATATTTCCAGCGCCTTGGGCAAGTTCAGTCCATCGGAGAACACCAGTGTCTTGCTCATCGGGTCGATGCCGAGCTTCTGGTAGTGGCTGATGCATTTCTCGGCCCACTGAACCGGGTCGCCCGAATCATGGCGCAGACCATCGAAAAGCTTGGCGAAGAACAGATCGAAATCAGTCAGAAATGCGTCGGTGGTGATGCAGTCGGTAAGGGCTATCCCCAGCAGGCCGCGGTATTCGCGGACCCAGCAATCGAGCGCGGCGATCTGGCTGTCGATCAGGCGCGGCCCCAGTTGCTGATGCGCCATGATCCATTCGTGGGCCATGGTGCCGAGCGGCTTGAGGTCGAATTTGCGCGCCAGATAGACGTTGCTGGTGCCGACGAACTGGCCAGGGAAATCCTTCTTGAGCACCGAAACGACGTCTTCCTGCACCGCGAAAGAGAAGCGCCGACGAGTGCCGAAGTCAGCGACTTTCAGTTCTGCCAGCTCATCGGGGGTGGCGGTGGCGGTCAGCCAGTCGAATTTGCGATACAACTGATCGCGCGCCTGGCTCAGCAGCGTGTTGGGGTTGCGATAGCGATTTCGAACTTCGCTGACGATCGCCAGGATTGGTACTTCGAACAGGATCACGTGCAGCCAGGGGCCTGAGAGACGGATACACAGTTCGTCGTTTTCGATAGTGGTTTGTACGTAGCGCAGGTTAAAGCGAAACAGGCCGAGGAAGCGCAGAAAGTCTGGCTTCATGAAATTGATGCGCTCCAGAAACCCGGTTTCTTCGACGCTCAGGGACAGATCGCAAAGCTGTTCGATCTGGTGACGAATCTCCATCAAATAAGGCCGCAGGTCTTCCCCATTGCGGCAGCGAAACTCCCACTCAACGTCGACGTTGGGGTAGTTGTGCAGCACAGCCTGCATCATGCTCAGCTTGTAGAGGTCGGTATCGAGCAGGTTCTGAACGATGCGATCTGCGAAAGCGCTCTCACTCATTGTGTCGCTCCAGCCAGCAGTAGCCGCAAATGTGCGGCTCATGAAAATCGAGTCGATGTCGCATACAGCCTTGTGGCGGCGGCGGATATTGGCTTGATGCCACTACGTCCGGCTTGTTATTGACGATGACGGACATAATGCCAGTCGTCGCCGTGTTGGGGCAGAAATGTTTCACCAACGCCGCGGTCCTGGCTGCGTATGGTCACTGCGGGAGCGAAGTCATTCGCGAGGGGCGGTACATCCGCTGCATTCTTTATCGTCCATCGCGCCGTATCGCGAATGAATTCGCTCCCTCAGGGGGAGAGGCGCCTGATCGCGATCCAGAAGCGTCACGTCGGCAAGCGGGACTGCTACAGGGATATGCGCCAGCTCATTCACTGCGGCGTCGGCTGATTCAGCTGCTCCAGCATCCATTCCACGAACACCCGAATCTTCGGCACTTCCGCCGCGTGTTCCGCGTAGGCCAGGTAGTACGCATCGCGGCTCGGCAGTGCGTGTTGCCAGGGGATGATCAGCTTGCCATCCGCCAGTTCTTCTTCCACTAAGAAGCGCGGCAGCAAAGCCACGCCACAGCCCACTTGTGCGGCGCGGATGCACATATAGAACGTCTCGAAGCGCGGCCCGTGATAGCTGTGCTCGGTCTGGTAGCCCTGACTTTCAAACCACTCAGGCCAGCCCTGCGGCCGGTGAGCGTTTTGCAGCAGGACCAGGTCGGCCAGCTGTGTCGGATCGGTGAAGGGTTTATCCGGAAGGCTGCCGGGGGAACAGACCGGCACCAGTTCTTCCCCGAACAGCTTCACGCTTTCCGCGCCGGGGCGGGCGCCTTGACCGAAATAAAACGACATGTCGCAGCGGCTCTGGGCCAGATCGTCGCTTTCCTGTTCGTTCACCAGATCCAGATGAATATGCGGGTGACGCAGCCGCCAGCCCTTCAGCCGTGGGACCAGCCAGCGTGCGCCGAAGGTCGAAGGCGTGGAGACTCGCAGCACTTCGGTTTCGCCGCCGTAGGAACGCAGAAAGTGCGTGGACATCTCCATCTGCGTGAGAACTTTTCGCACTTCCGCCAGGTACAACGCGCCTGCGGGCGTCAGTTGCAGGCGTCGACGCACGCGCCTGAACAGCAGATGCTGGACCAGTTCCTCAAGTTGCGCGACCTGCTTGCTGACCGCACTTTGCGTCAGGTTCAGTTCTTCAGCGGCACGTGTGAAACTCAGGTGCCGGGTCACCGCTTCGAAACATTGCAGTGCCGTGACGGACGGTAGATGACGTTTGTTCAGCATATTCAGGCCTGCTCGGCATCAGCATGAAAAAACGGAATGATATCTCGCTTAATGGTCGTTTGTTGACCGGCTCAAGGCCAGCTATTACTAGAGGCTGACGAAACCACCGTATCCCGGCATTCCGCATTCGCGTGAACGCTTTACCAGAATCCAGGAGAAATCATGCTCAACGATCTGCTAACCCGCCTCGGTGTCGACCCTGCTCTTTATCAGAAGGGCGACAAACCTGTTCATACGCCGGTCGATGGCAGTCAGGTCGCTTCGGTGAGCTGGGAAGGTGCCGCCGAGGTCGAGCAACGTATCACCCGCGCCGAGCACGCTTTCGAAGCCTGGCGCAAAGTGCCTGCCCCGCGCCGCGGCGAGCTGGTTCGCCTGTTCGGCGAGGCCCTGCGCAAACACAAGACCGATTTGGGCGAGTTAGTGTCCTGGGAAGCCGGCAAGATCACTCAGGAAGGCCTGGGCGAAGTACAGGAAATGATCGACATCTGCGACTTCGCGGTCGGTCTGTCCCGCCAGATCTACGGCCTGACCATCGCATCCGAACGTCCAGGCCACCACATGCGTGAAACCTGGCATCCGCTGGGCGTGGTCGGCGTGATCAGCGCGTTCAACTTTCCGGTCGCGGTCTGGTCGTGGAATACCGCGCTGGCGCTGGTGTGCGGCAACTCGGTGATCTGGAAGCCATCGGAAAAGACCCCGCTGACCGCCCTGGCCTGTCAGGCGCTGTTCGACCGTGTCGCCGCTGAATTCGCCGATGCGCCGCAGTACCTCGCTCAATGCGTGATCGGTGGTCGTGAAGCCGGTGAGACGCTGGTGGACGATTCCCGCGTTGCGCTGATCAGTGCCACGGGCAGCACCCGCATGGGCCGCGAAGTGGCGCCGAAGATTGCCGCACGTTTCGCCCGCAGCATCCTGGAGCTGGGCGGCAACAACGCCATGATCCTGACCCCGAGTGCCGATCTGGACCTGGCCGTGCGCGCCGTGCTGTTCAGCGCCGTGGGTACTGCGGGGCAGCGCTGCACCACGTTGCGTCGCCTGATCGCGCATTCGTCGGTCAAGGCCGAGTTCGTCGAGCGACTGAAAGCGGCCTACGCCAAAGTGCGCATCGGTCATCCTCTGGAAGGCAATCTGGTCGGCCCGCTGATCGACAAGCAAAGTTTCGAAAACATGCAGGAAGCCCTGGAACAGTCCTTGAGCGAAGGCGGCAAGGTGTTCGGTGGCAAGCGGCAGTTGGCCGACAAATTCCCCAATGCGTACTACGTCTCGCCTGCCATCGTCGAGATGCCGGAGCAGAGCGATGTGGTGCGCAGCGAAACCTTCGCGCCGATTCTGTACGTGGTCGGTTATGACGAATTCAGCGAAGCGGTGCGCCTGAACAACGACGTTCCACAAGGCCTGTCCTCGTGTATCTTCACCACCGACGTGCGCGAGGCCGAGCAATTCATTTCGGCGCTGGGCAGCGACTGCGGTATCGCCAACGTCAACATTGGCCCGAGTGGTGCAGAGATCGGCGGCGCGTTCGGTGGCGAGAAGGAAACCGGCGGCGGCCGTGAGTCCGGTTCCGATTCGTGGAAAGGCTACATGCGCCGCCAGACCGCGACCGTAAACTACTCCCGCGAACTGCCGTTGGCGCAGGGCATTACGTTCGACTAAGCATTCTTGCTTGAACATTGTGGGGTGTTTTCAGGCACGTCAGAGAACACCCCCGGATCTGCGTTGACTTTTATCGCGAATGAATTCGCTCCCACAGGTCATGCGCGATCCTGTGGGAGCGAATTCATTCGCGATTGCGTCCGATCGGACGACGTATTGATCGATTGTGATGATCGTGCCCGCGCTGTGCGTGGGCATGCCTTGATGGACGCTATGCGTCCGTTTTCGTGTGACGCACAGCGTCACGAACTGCGTTCCCACGCGGAGCATGGGGACGGTCGGTAACGTGTCTCTTTCCGAGGTTGTGCGATGCCGCTACGCGAAGAATGTCTATGGGAAACGCTGACGCCGCAGAGGCCTGAGGCGGCGGCGTTGAAGGGGGAGGTGACCGTTGATGTATGCGTTATTGGCGCAGGCGTCACGGGGTTGTCGGCAGCGCTTCACCTGCTCGAACAGGGCAAGAAGGTCGCCATCGTCGAGGCTCATCGCACCGGTCAGGGCGGCTCGGGGCGCAACGTGGGATTGGTCAACGCCGGGCTGTGGATCCCGCCCGACGAGATCGAAGCTGGTTTCGGCGAGAAAGTCGGCAGCCAGCTCAATGCCATGCTCGGCAACGCGCCGTCGTTGGTGTTCAACCTGATCGAAAAATACGCCATCGATTGCCAGGCCACCCGCAAGGGCACGCTGCACATGGCGCATAACGCCAAGGGCGAAGTCGATCTACGCAGCCGCGAAGAACAATGGCGCCGCCGCGGGGCGCCGATCGAGTTGCTGACTGGCAAAACCTGCCAGGAAGCCACCGGCACCAAGGAAATCACCTCCGCCTTGCTCGACCATCGCGCGGGCACCATCAATCCGATGGCCTACACGAGTGGCCTGGCTGCTGCAGTCACCCGGCTCGGTGGCGAGCGGTATGACCACTCGCCGGTCAGGCGTCTTGAGCGTCAAGGCCAGCGCTGGTGTGTGATTACCGAGCACGGTTCGGTCATCGCCGATCAAGTAGTCATCGCCTCGAATGCCTACACCGAAGGCCAGTGGACCGAACTGCGCCGCAGTTTCTTCCCCGGTTATTACTACCAGGTCGCTTCAGCTCCGCTCACTGAGGATGCAGCCAGGCAGATTCTGCCCGGTGGGCAAGGCTCGTGGGATACGCGTCAGGTGCTGAGCAGTATTCGTCGTGACGCCGATGGGCGCCTGTTGCTCGGCAGCCTGGGTAACGGCAATAAGAAACCCATCTGGTTCCTCAAGGCCTGGGCCGATCGGGTTCAGCAGCATTACTTCCCGTATCTGAAGAAGGTCGAGTGGGAGTGCACCTGGACCGGCTGCATCGACTTCACGCCCGATCACCTGTTGCGAATGTACGAGCCTGCACCAGGACTGGTCGCAATGACCGGCTATAACGGACGCGGCAATACCACGGGCACCGTCGTGGGCAAAGCGTTCGCCGATTACCTGTGCAGCGGCAGCCCGGATGTGCTGCCCATCCCTTTCACCGCCATGCAGCCGCTGTCCGCCATCGGTTTACGTAGCTCTTTGTATGAAACTGGCTTTTCGCTATACCATGCCGGACAGTGTCTCAGGGTTGTGATCTGAGATCAGTTTCCTGACATAAAACAACGCTTTTGCGTATGTCCACTAACCTCAAATGGTGCGTCCCGTAGCGATTGCGCACTGATGGTGTGCAGTTCGGTGACGCATGCTGTAACAACAGGGTTATACAGGTCAGGTTGGCCGGGTTGCGAAGTTTATAAGGGAGGGTTGCTCTTTTTCAGTCGCATGGTTGCACCTTGCGCGGTTTAGACGGTTGCACGCCCAGTTAAAAAGGGCTCGAAACAGTCGAATAACAACAAAATCATGACTTTTTGCAGAATAAAAAACCGATGGCACGCCACTTGCTCGCGGGTTATGCGTGGTCGCAGTGCTAATTAAAAAACCTAGGAGCACCAACTCATGTCGCAGACGTTTTACAGGAAAGGCTTTCTGGCACTCGCAGTGGCTACTGCAATGGGTGCGGCTACATTTGCGCAGGCGGAAATAAAAATCGGCGTCGCAGGTCCAATGACAGGCGCCAACGCCTCATTCGGTGAGCAGTACATGAAAGGCGCTCAAGCGGCAGCCGATGCGATCAACGAAGCGGGGGGAGTCAACGGTGAGAAAATCGCTCTGACCGCCTATGACGATGCTTGCGAGCCAAAACAGGCAGTGACCGTGGCCAACAAAGCGGCGTCGGACAAAGTGGCCGGTGTGGTCGGTCACTTCTGCTCGTCTTCGACCATCCCAGCGTCGGAAGTCTACGACGAAGCCGGCATCATCGCGATTACCCCAGGTTCCACCAACCCGACCGTTACCGAACGCGGCCTGAGCGCCATGTTCCGTATGTGCGGCCGTGATGACCAGCAAGGCGTGGTCGCTGGCGATTACATCGTCGACGTCCTCAAAGGCAAGAAAATCGCTGTCATCAACGACAAAGACACGTACGGCAAGGGCCTGGCAGACGCCACCGCGAAGCAGCTGACCGCTCGCGGCGTGAAGCCTGTGCTGGAAGAAGGTCTGACCCGCGGCGAGAAAGACTTCAGCGCACTGGTCACCAAGATTCGCAGCGTGGGTGCCGACGTCGTGTACTTCGGCGGCCTGCACCCGGAAGCCGGTCCACTGGTTCGCCAACTGCGTGAACAAGGTCTCAAGGACGTGAAATTCATGTCCGATGACGGCGTTGTAACCGACGAATTGGTCACCACCGCTGGCGGCGCACAATACGTCGACGGCGTGTACATGACCTTCGGCGCCGACCCGCGTCTGCTGCCAGACAGCAAGGCCGTGGTCGAGCAGTTCCGCAAATCCGGTTACGAGCCTGAAGGCTACACCCTGTACGCCTACGCTTCGGTTCAGGCCTTGGCCGCTGGCTTCAACGGCGCCAAGTCGAACAAAGGCGAAGACGCCGCCAAGTTCCTCAAGTCCCATGACGTGACCACTGTCATGGGCAGCAAAACCTGGGATGCCAAAGGCGACCTGAAGGTCTCCGACTATGTGGTTTACCAGTGGGACAAGGACGGCAAATACCACCAGCTCGAAAAACAGAAGTGAGTTGAGCTTCTAGTCGGACGGGTCGTCTCGCGGGTTTGGACCTCGATTCGACCCCTCCGGTAATCGATGCTGCCCCGCGCAGCGTCGTATTCTTCTGTTGCCTTCGCGCACGGCCGCTATTTCTCACGAGGAGATATCCGGTCCGTGCCAGGTTGGCCTTTCAAGTTCGTGAGCGTGCGTGATGGATGGTATTTTCCTGCAGCAAATGGTCAACGGCCTGACCCTTGGTTCGGTCTACGGCCTGATCGCCATCGGTTACACGATGGTCTACGGCATCATCGGCATGATCAACTTCGCCCACGGCGACGTGTATATGATCTCCGCCTATCTCGCAGCAATCGGCCTGGCCGTGCTGTCTTTCTTCGGTATCGAATCGTTCCCTTTCCTGATTCTCGGCACGCTGATCTTCACCATCGTGGTGACTGGTGTGTACGGCTTCGTCATCGAGCGCGTGGCTTACAGACCGCTGCGTAATTCGACCCGTCTGGCACCGCTGATCAGTGCCATCGGTATTTCGCTGATCCTGCAGAACTACGCGCAGATCGCCCAGGGCCCACGCCAACAAGGCGTTCCAACCCTGCTCGAAGGCGCCATGCGTTTCGACGTCGGCAGTGGTTTCGTGCAGATCACCTACACCAAGATCTTCATCCTGATTGCCGCGTTCATTGGCATGGGCGTGCTGACCTACATCATCAAGTACACCAAGCTGGGCCGCATGTGCCGCGCCACGCAGCAGGATCGCAAGATGGCCTCGATCCTGGGTATCAACACTGACCGGATCATCTCCTATGTATTCGTCATCGGTGCAGCCATGGCGGCATTGGCCGGCGTACTGATCACCATGAACTACGGCACCTTCGACTTTTTCGCCGGCTTTGTCATCGGCATCAAGGCCTTTACCGCAGCGGTACTCGGCGGTATTGGTTCGTTGCCGGGCGCGATGCTCGGCGGGTTGATCCTGGGGGTTGCCGAGTCGCAATTCTCCGGTCTGATCAACTCCGACTATAAAGACGTGTTCAGTTTCGGCCTGCTGGTAGTGATCCTGATCTTCCGTCCTCAAGGCCTGCTGGGTCGCCCACTCGTGGCGAAGGTGTAACCATGTCCGCTCCTGTCAAACCCATCGATATCAAACAAAGCCTGATCGACGCGGTCGTTGCCGGCTTGCTGGCACTGATCGTGTTCGGACCGATCGTCGGCATCGTGCTGGACGGTTACGGCTTCAACACGCAACCGGGGCGCGTTGCCGCGCTGGTCGGCGTGGTGATGGTCGGTCGTTTCCTGATGAGCCTGTTCCTGCAAACGCCAAAGGGCGTGGCCATTGCCCAGAGCTTCGAAAGCACGGGTTCCGGCGTGCACGTGCTGCCTCCGGGTTACAAAACCCGGCTGCGCTTCATCATTCCGTTGATGATCGTAATCGCTGTGATCTTCCCGGTGTTCGCCGACAAATACCTGCTGACCGTCGTCATCCTCGGGCTGATCTACGTGCTGCTGGGCCTTGGCCTGAACATCGTGGTCGGCCTGGCCGGTCTGCTCGACTTGGGTTACGTGGCGTTCTACGCCATCGGCGCCTACGGTTTGGCGCTGGGTTACCAGTACCTGGGCCTTGGTTTCTGGTCGGCATTGCCATTGGCGGCCATCGCTGCAGCATTCGCCGGGTGCATTCTGGGCTTTCCGGTGCTGCGCATGCACGGCGACTATCTGGCCATTGTGACCCTGGGCTTTGGTGAAATCATTCGTCTGGTGCTCAACAACTGGCTGTCGTTCACTGGCGGTCCGAACGGTGTGGCAGTGCCTTCGCCGACGTTCTTCGGCCTGGAGTTCGGGCGTCGCGCCAGAGATGGCGGGATTCCGATTCACGAATACTTCGGTTTCGAATACAACCCGGACCTGAAATTCATTTTCATCTATACCGTGCTGTTCCTGGTGGTGCTGGCTGTGCTGTACATCAAGCATCGCCTGACCCGCATGCCGGTCGGCCGCGCATGGGAAGCCCTGCGTGAGGACGAAATTGCCTGCCGCTCGATGGGCCTGAATCACGTACTGGTCAAGCTTTCGGCGTTCACCATCGGTGCTTCGACCGCGGGTCTGGCCGGGGTGTTCTTCGCCAGCTACCAAGGCTTCGTCAACCCGACGTCGTTCACCTTTTTCGAGTCAGCGCTGATCCTCGCCATCGTCGTGCTCGGCGGCATGGGCTCGACTGTCGGCGTGGTGATCGCTGCATTCGTACTGACCGTTGCCCCGGAAATGCTGCGCAGCTTCGCCGAATACCGCGTGCTGCTGTTCGGCATCCTGATGGTGCTGATGATGATCTGGCGCCCACGTGGCCTGATCCGTATCAGCCGTACCGGCGTACAACCACGCAAAGGCGTGCTGGCAAAAGTGGAGGGCGCGTGATGAGCGACGAAATCGTTCTTTCCGTTGAGAACCTGATGATGCACTTCGGTGGCATCAAGGCCCTCAGCGACGTCAGCCTCGAGGTGCGTCGCAATTCGATCTTTGCCCTGATCGGCCCTAACGGCGCGGGCAAGACCACCGTGTTCAACTGCCTGACCGGCTTCTATAAAGCCACGGGCGGGCGCATCGAATTGAACGCGCGCGGCAAGAAAACCAATGTGATCCAGCTGCTCGGCGAGCAATTCCGCGTCAGCGATTTCGCTTCGCCCAAGCGCTTCGGCAGCCGCCTGTTCTACAAGATGTTCGGTGGTACGCACCTGGTGAACCGCGCGGGGCTTGCGCGCACGTTCCAGAACATTCGCCTGTTCAAGGAAATGTCGGTCGTCGAGAACCTGCTGGTCGCCCAGCACATGTGGGTCAACCGCAACATGATTGCCGGGATCCTCAACACCAAGGGCTACCGCAAGGCCGAAGAAGACGCCATGAATACGGCCTTTTACTGGCTGGAAGTGGTCGATCTGGTGGACTGCGCCAACCGTCTTGCCGGTGAGCTTTCCTACGGCCAGCAGCGCCGTCTGGAAATTGCCCGCGCCATGTGCACCCGCCCACAGGTGATCTGCCTGGACGAACCGGCGGCAGGCCTCAACCCGCAGGAAACCGAAGCCCTGAGCGGCATGATTCGCCACCTGCGTGACGACCACGACATGACCATCGTGCTGATCGAGCACGACATGGGTATGGTCATGGGAATTTCCGACGATATCGTCGTGCTCGACCACGGCAACGTGATCGCCAAGGGCAAGCCGGAACAGATCCGCAACGATCCGAAAGTGATCGCTGCGTATCTGGGTGCTGATGAAGAGGAGTTGGTATGAGTAAGCCGATCCTCGAACTGAAAGAGATCGATGTGTATTACGGGCCGATTCAGGCCCTGAAGAAAGTCTCGATGCATATCGACGAAGGCGAAACCGTCAGCCTGATCGGCTCCAACGGCGCGGGTAAATCCACGCTGCTGATGTCGATCTTCGGCCAGCCGCGTGCCGCCCGCGGGCAGATCATTTACCAGGGCACTGATATTACTCAGAAGTCCTCGCACTACATTGCGTCCAACGGCATCGCGCAGTCGCCGGAAGGTCGCCGAGTGTTCCCCGATATGTCGGTGGAAGAGAATTTGATGATGGGTACCATCCCGATTGGGGATAAGTACGCCGGTGAGGATATGCAGCGGATGTTCGAGCTGTTTCCGCGCCTCAAGGAGCGCCGTAATCAGCGGGCGATGACGATGTCCGGCGGTGAACAGCAGATGCTGGCGATCGCGCGTGCGTTGATGAGTCGGCCGAAGCTGTTGCTGTTGGATGAACCGAGTCTGGGGCTGGCGCCGATCATCGTTAAGCAGATTTTCTCCACGTTGCGTGAACTGGCGAAAACGGGGATGACAATCTTTTTGGTCGAGCAGAACGCCAACCATGCTCTGAAGCTGTCCGACCGCGCCTACGTGATGGTCAACGGCGAGATTCGTCTCACAGGCACGGGGCAGGAGTTGCTGACGAACGAGGAGGTCAGGAACGCTTATCTCGGCGGGCATTGATTGTTCTACAGTGCCGCGTGAACAAAGGACGCCCCGGGGGATAACACCTGGGGCGTTTTTCGTTTCAGGCGAGCGCGCCGTCTTTACAGGTTCTGCATGTCGCCGGATCTGGCGTACACACAAATCCCCGTGGCGGTCCGGCTTGTCGGCGGCAGCGATCACAAGGCCGCTAACGCCGGCAAGCCCGTGCTGCTACAGATGTCACTCCCCTCGATTGCACGGTTTTAAAGCGTTTTGTTTAGCAAGCTGGCGAATTGTGGAAAACAATTTTGAACAGCTGCCAAAGCGCGACATATAGCCGCTGCAAATGGTTGTTTTGTCACGGTTTTGACTTGTTCAGTTTTACTGTGGAACTGGCTGTGAATAAGTTGGTGGCAGTTGGCTACAGCCCTTGATTTGCGTGGTCTGCAGCGATGTGTTCAATAATTGATCAATGGGTTTGACCGATATTTTAGAGCTGTTTGTCAACGCTTTTAGGGCTGGTTTTTTATACAGCTTTACGCATACGGAAGCCTGTGGATAACTCTGTGCGCAACCCTTGGAAAGACTGCCGCAGGTAGCGCAATCTCTAGCCTTATCGGCTAGATCCTGTCCGTTTGCCCAAAATGGTTGCGCATTGGTTTGCAGATACCCGGCGGCGGGTCAAGCGAAATCAGCCGACGACTTGCCCACAGGCCCCGTATGGCGCGGCTTGCAGTTTTTGAGTTGCCCCCGGTTTTTGTGAGCCTGACTGTGGATAAGGTGGGTAAAACTGCCGCCAGCCCAGATAACACAAGGCCTCCGCAGAGTTGTATGTTTTTTGATCAGTCCTGACTAGATTATGAAGTTGTACGATGATTGTTGCCTCCGGGCTTGATCCTGAGCCGCCTGCGCGGGCATTCTCCAGAACTTTGCTGCACCCAACACCGCGCAACACCTTTGCGTGAACCAACGCTTATCCATAAGCCCGTACCCCCAGTCAGGAGAACGACATGACTTCTACCGTGTTCATTACCGGT
Organism: Pseudomonas sp.; assembly: GCF_050739935.1. Lineage (GTDB taxonomy): Bacteria > Pseudomonadota > Gammaproteobacteria > Pseudomonadales > Pseudomonadaceae > Aquipseudomonas. The sequence goes on from NZ_JBOICF010000040.1 coordinate 32,290, forward strand.
GCCACTTCCGGGTTTGGCGAAGCCTGCGCGCGACGCTTTGCAGAAGCAGGCTGGTCGCTGGTGCTGACCGGCCGCCGTGAGGATCGTTTGCAGGCGCTGAGCGCAGAATTGTCGAAGCAAACCAAGGTTCACACCCTGACGCTGGACGTACGCGATCGTGCGGCCGTGGAGAAAGCTGTCGAAGGTCTGCCGGCCGAGTTCGCCAAAATTCGTGGCCTGATCAACAACGCCGGTCTTGCCCTGGGCATCGATCCTGCGCCCAAATGCGATCTGGACGACTGGGACACCATGATCGACACCAACGTCAAAGGGCTGGTCTACACGACCCGTACGCTGCTTTCGCGTCTGATCGCCTACGGTCGTGGCGCGAGCATCGTCAACCTGGGTTCGGTGGCGGGCAACTATCCATACCCGGGCGGTAACGTGTATGGCGGCACCAAGGCATTCGTCGGACAGTTCTCGCTGAATCTGCGCAACGATCTGGTCGGCACTGGCGTACGCGTGACCAACCTTGAACCGGGCCTGTGCGAAAGCGAGTTCTCGCTGGTGCGTTTTGGCGGCGATCAGGCCAAGTACGACGCCACCTACGCAGGCGCCGAGCCGATCCAGCCGCAGGACATCGCCGAGACCATCTTCTGGATCATGAACACGCCAGCTCACGTCAACGTGAACAGCCTGGAGCTGATGCCAGTGAGCCAGACCTGGGCCGGGTTTGCGATTGATCGTAGTCGTGGTGAGAGCAAGTAACGGATTTGCTTGGCAACACATACTGCAGGAGCCGGCTTGCAGGCGAACCGAGTAAATCAGGTACATCGAGGTATCTGAAACTCTCGGTTCGCCAGCAAGCCGGCTCCTACATGTCTGGCGTCAGGCCCTGAAGAACTCAGCCAACCCGATATAGCAGGTCGCCAAGTGATAAGGCGTAGTCGACGGCATGTCGCTGCGGCTGATCCGGCCCTCGCCATCAAGACACTCGTTCCAGCCGTTCGGGTGCAGAAAATGTTGCTGCAACGCGTCCAACTGACGGGCCAGCAGGCCTTCGCTCTCAGGACGCAAGGTCAGTGCACGCAGGTATTCCGCCTGGGCCCAGATGCGCTGGGTGCCGTCCTTGACCGAGCCATCCAGTTCCAGCATCGCGACCACGGCGCCTGTGGCCTGATCGACTCCTTGAGCCTGCGCATGGGCGAAAGCGGTAGTCAGCGAGCGATGCAATGGCGTGCCGCGCAGATGTTCTGAAGATTCCAGCAGATAGAACCATTCGAATTGATGGCCTGGCTCTGACCAGTTATCCACAGCATCGAGCGGCTTCTCCAGCATCACGCCATGTTCGACATCGACAAAACGCCGCTGCATGGCTTCTGCCAGTGCATCCAGCGCTGCCAGGGTATCGGCGTCTTCGCGGGCTTCGAGTGTTGCCAGAAAGGCTTCGGCCAGATGCATGAGCGGGTTTTGCAATGGACCTGCGTTCAGCGACGACCAGTTCTGGTCCAGCACTGCTTCATAGAGGCCGTCGCCATCGGCAAAGCGCTCAGCCACCACGTGTAGCGCAGCATTGAGCACCGATTCCACCAACGGCTCACGTACCTTCGCCCAGTAATGCGCACAGGCGAAGATGATGAAGGCGTGGGTGTAGAGATCCTTGCGCCGGTCCAGCGGGGCGCCGTGCGGGTCGATGCTGTAGAACCAGCCGCCGTGCTCGGCATCGTGGAAATGCCGTTGCAGAGAGCGGAACAGCGCAGCGGCACGCGCATCGGCATCTGGCACGTGCGGGTCGCCAATGAGGCTGGAAAACAGGAACAACTGCCGCGCACAGGCCATGGCTCGATAGCGCTGCGGTGGAAGCGGCTGATGCTGCGCGTCCAGCGCCTCGTAGGGCAACGCCATCTCGGCATTCCAGCCCGGCCCCCGCCAGAGCGGCACGATCACATCCATGAAGTGTTGCTGCACGGTGGAGAACACGGCGGACAGTTCAGACTGGGTGGCGGTGAGAGAAGCGTCAGGCATCGGATGGCGTCGCGGCAGAGGGCAAATTGCGCGACATGGTAGCAGGAGGCGGGGATGGCTGGGCAAACGGTGGATCAATAGTCGCTCAGGCCAGTGCAACTGATCGTTCCAACGCTCCGCGTGGAAACGCAGCCCCCAACGCTGCGCATCGGCTCATGTTGCATGCACAGCGTACGCAGCGGCATCCCCACGCAGAGCGTGGGAGCGATCAACCCGATGGTCCAAGCAACACAGACATCGCTGGCACCCTCCATTGTCCTGTGGGAGCGAATTCATTCGCGATTGGTCGGTGCAGTCGATACATCTCCATTGCCTGACACATTTTCGCGAATGAATTTGCTCCCACAGTGGTTAAGTGGCATGCAGGCGTTATCGAGTCAATTTATCAACCCGCGAACAACCACACGCCGGTCGCAGCCGACAACACACCGGCCATCCGCACCACCGGCGCCGCCGCCGCTGGCAGGAAGCGCACCACCGCGTAACCGGCGGCATGCAGGGCAGCAGTGGTGCCGACGAAGCCCAGTGCATAACCCCACGGGCTGGACATCTCAGGCAATTCAAGCCCATGAGCCACACCGTGGAACATCGCGAACAGCGCCGTCGCCGCAACCGCCACGAACAGCGGCGGACGTACAGCCAGCGCCACCGCCAGACCCAATGCGAACACCGAGGCGGCGATTCCGCTTTCCAGCGCGGGCAGTTGCAGGCCTTCGAACCCCAGCAAGCCACCGATCAGCATGGTGCTGACGAAGGTGCACGGCAGAGCCCAGCGCGCAGCGCCTTTCTGTTGCGCTGCCCACAGCCCCACGGCAACCATCGCCAGCAGGTGGTCAATACCGCTCAACGGATGGCTGATGCCGGCCACCAGGCCGCTTTCGTCGTGACCGGGGTGGGCGAACGCCAGAGCCGGAGCTAATAGCAGCGCCAGTGCGCCGAAGATGTTTTTGCAATTCATCAATGATCTTCCTTAGTGAATGAAATCAGGCAGCGGTCAGCAGACCCTGGCGTTCGATGAAGGCGATGATGTCCGTAAGGCCCACGCCAGTTTTCTGGTTGCTGAACACGAACGGCTTTTCGCCGCGCATCTTCTTGGTGTCGCGATCCATCATCTCCAGCGACGCGCCCACCAGCGGCGCCAGGTCGATCTTGTTAATCACCAGAAGATCGGATTTGCAGATTCCCGGACCGCCCTTGCGCGGCAACTTATCGCCGGCCGACACGTCGATCACGTAAATCGTCAGGTCCGACAGTTCAGGGCTGAAGGTCGCGGAAAGATTGTCACCGCCCGACTCGACGATGATCAGATCAAGCCCTTCAAAGCGGCGGTTCAACTGATCCACGGCTTCCAGATTGATCGAGGCGTCTTCGCGAATCGCCGTGTGCGGGCAGCCGCCGGTTTCCACGCCGATGATGCGCTCGGGCGCCAGCGCCTCGTTACGCACCAGAAAGTCGGCGTCTTCGCGGGTGTAGATGTCGTTGGTGACCACTGCGAGGTTGTAGCGATCGCGCAGGGCCAGGCAGAGGGCGAGGGTCAGTGCGGTTTTGCCGGACCCGACCGGGCCGCCGATGCCGACGCGCAAAGGTTGGCTGTTCATGAAATGCTCTCCGTTAATCTTCTTGTGCGGTTTGTTATGCAATTCTGGGTAGCAACGCTGCCCTGTTTAAAGCAGTCAGGATCGAAACAGGCGGCTGTATTGGCGCTCATGGGCCATGCTCGCCAACGCCAGGCCGAATGGGGCGCTGCCGATGTGTTCTGGATCAAGCTCGGTGGCGTGCTGTTGAGCGCTTTGCAGCAGCGGTGTCAGCTCGCTAGTCAGCCGTTGCGCAGCCTGTTGTCCCAGCGGCAGCGTCTTCATCAGTACGGCCAGCTGGTTTTCCAGCCAGCTCCAGAGCCATGCAGCCAACGCATCCTGGGGGTTGATCTGCCAGGCGCGGGCGGCCAATGCCCAGCCCAGGGCCAGATGCGGTTCGCCGATCTGATGCAGGAAATCCCGTGCAGGTTGATCCGTCTCAGGCAGACCGTTGAGCAACTGCTGCAGCGAATAGCCCATCTGCCGGCTTTCCAGATGCAGTTCGCGGGTTTCCCGGCTGGCGCGGTGTTCTTCACTCAAACGGTGCAAGGTGGGCCAATCGCCTTCGGCCGCCGCTGTGCAGTGAGCCAACAGCAGCGGCGCTTCGAAGCGGGCGAGGTTAAGCAGCAATTGATCGCCGATCCAGCGCGCCGCACTGGGCGGATCAGTGACGATGGATTGCTCCACGGCCATCTCCAGGCCCTGCGAATAGCTGTAGCCACCGATCGGCAATTGCGGGCTGGCCAGACGCAGCAGCGCCCAGGCGCTATTCATGGGCATCTGCTCATTTGCGCACCCCGAATTGGTGGATGCGCGGCGCATAGTTGAAGTCTTCTTCCCCGGCGCGGGAATGATGGTGGCCGCCGCCGTAGGCGCCATGTTCCGGCTGGAACGGCGCTTCGATGGATTCGGTGGTCGCGCCCAATTGGTCGAGCATGGCCTTGAGCACGTAGTCATCGAGCAGACGTAGCCAGCCATCGCCGACTTGCAGCGCGACATGGCGATTGCCCAGGTGATAGGCCGCGCGGGTGAGTTCGAAGGCGTTGCTGCAGGTCACGTGCATCAGTTGCTCGGGACGAGCGCAGATGCGCACGATGCGGCCGTCTTCAGCCTTGAGAAAATCTCCGTCGCGCAACGGTGGTTGCCCGCGCTCGAGAAACAGGCCCACGTCTTCGCCCTCGGCACTGAAACAGCGCAGACGACTCTTGCTCCGCGCTTCGAAATTCAAATGCAGCTCGGCGGCCCATTTGGCCTGGGGTTCGATTCGTTGATGAATCACCAGCATCGGAAAACTTCCAGCAGTGTGCGATGCATAAGCCTGAGCAAGTGGCTTGCCAACTGACAACTTAGTCAGGAATTGGCGGCTAAGCGTGGGGGAGTGATTGATGGTAGGGCGTAGAGGCGGGCGTTATTGGTGCGATTGCGAATAGCACGCACAGAATTGGGGCGAGGACAATTTTGTAAGAGTGAGCTTGCTCATGAAGGAGGCCGTTTCATCCGCATGAGATGTAGGGGCTGGAAGTCAGCGTTCGTCAGCAAGCTCACTCCAACAGGGGACTGGGTGTGCAGCGCGGCGACAAACATCGCAGCAGACGTTCACTACTCCGTACTGCCCAACCCCTGCCAGCGCTTGGCGCCGATGAAGATAAAGCGCAATTGCTGGGTGATCTTGGCCCGCGGCGTCATGTGCTCTGCCAGGGTCAGGGGCGGCGGGTCGATGAGTTCGGGGAGCATGGCGAACACGCTTTTGACCACCAGATCGGCCATCACTGCCAGGTCATCGGGATTCAGATGGTGAAACTTGGACATCGACGCGAGATCTGTCGCCAGGTCAGCGATGATCGCCTCGCGCAATGCGCCCAAGGCCTGGCGCACCTTCAGCGAGCCGCCGTACTGCTCGCGAGCCAGAAACAGAAATTGCGAACGATTGGCGGCCACCACATCCAGAAAGATGCGCACCGACGCATCGATGATTCCGCTGTTGATGTTCTCGTTATGCCGTACCAGACGGATGGTTTCGCGAAAGGTCTGGCCGACTTCGCTGACCAGCGCCAGGCCCAGATGATCCATGTCGTCGAAGTGGCGATAGAAACCGGTCGGCACGATGCCAGCGGTCTTGGCCACTTCCCGCAGGCTCAGGCTGCCAAAGCCGCGGCCACTATCCATCAGACCCCTGGCTGCATCGAGCAGGGCGTGGCGAGTCTGCTGTTTCTGTTCGGCGCGGGGCAGCATGGGTTGAGCGGTATCTGAATAAGGAATGGGCAGCACTCTAACAAATGCGTTTGCGCTGCGTCGAACCAGCTTTGTCGCTGGATCAAAAAAGCCCGGCAATGAGGCCGGGCTTATGCGGTGTCATTTTCCTGCTGACAAGGCTCAGGAAGCACGCTGATATTGCTGCACCAGACGATCAGGACCGTTGTCGGCCACGCGCTGGTAACGGTGCGCCAGCTTGTTGCAATTCTCTTCGGCAGCGACGCGTTGATACTGATTGATCAAACGGTCCGGGCCATCCTGCGCGAGGGTTGGCAGGCCATGTTGCTGGGATGCTTTCACTTCGCCGAGCACGGGTTGTTTGCTGGCAGGCAGTGCAAACGCGCTCGAGGCGAGAAGCGAAAGAGTCAGGGCGATCAGTTGGCGTTTCATGGGGATGTTGCTCTTGGAATGGGCGTGTTTTGAACGTGAAGCCAATTTTACCGGCGGCTCGCAGATAAAGAAGCTCAATGAGCTGATGATGACCATCGACGCAATTGATTCAGCTCCTCAGCCCTTACGGAATATGGCTCGTAGCGCGATTGCTCAGCGCGAAAACAGGTGAATCCAGGCGTTTGCGCGACTCTCCACGGAACTTTGTCACAGTCAGGCTTGCCGCTGGTGATGGTCTCAAAGGCGCCGGCGCCGATTAGCCGGATTGCTACACAGCAAGGTTTTTGCGGATTTCATCAAACCCACAGGGCTTTTGTCAGTCGAACGGCTACGACGTGCGAGACGCGCCCAGGACGGGCCGTCGGGATAAGGGGAGAAAACGCAATGACGCGAGGCCGTAAGATTTTCGCCTGGACAGTTGGCATTCTGCTGCTGTTGCTGGCCGTACTGATCATCGTGATCGCCACTTTCGACTGGAACCGGCTCAAGCCGACTATCAATGAAAAGGTCTCTGCCGAGCTGCACCGACCCTTCGCCATCAACGGCAATCTGGCAGTGAACTGGCATCGTGAGCCGGACGAGGGCGGTTGGCGTGCCTGGGTGCCGTGGCCGCATATGTCGGCTGAAGACATTTCGCTCGGTAATCCCGAATGGTCCAAGACCCCGCAAATGGTGACCCTCAAACGCGTCGAGATGCGCCTGGCGCCGCTGCCGTTGCTGGCGCAGCGTGTGGTCATTCCGCGTATCGACCTGACCGAACCCAACGCCAAAATCGAACGCCTGGCCGATGGCCGCGCGAACTGGGTATTTGACTTGCCCAAAAGCGATCCCAACGCCGAGCCTTCCAGCTGGGTGGTGGATATCGGTTCGATCGGTTTCGACAAAGGCTTCGTCAGCTACAACGATCAGAAAATCAACACAGCCGTCGAAGTTGTGATCGATCCGCTGGGCAAGCCGATTCCGTTCAGCGACATCGTCGGCAGCGGCGAAGCCAAGAAGGTCCAGGACAAAGGCGCTTCGGCGCAGGACTATGCCTTCGGCTTCACCGCCAAGGGCCAGTACCATGGCCAGAAACTCAACGGCACTGGCAAGGTCGGCGGGTTGCTCGCGCTCAAAGATGCGGCGTTGCCGTTCCCGGTTCAGGCTGATGTCAGCGCAGGGAATACGCGGGTGGCCGTCGCGGGCACTGTCACCGATCCACAGAACCTGGGTGAGCTGGATTTGCGTCTGAAGCTTTCGGGCGACAGCTTGGGCAATCTGTATCCGCTGACCGGCGTGACCCTGCCGGATTCGCCGCCGTATTCCACTGACGGACGTTTGATCGCCAAGCTGCATGATCCCGCTGGCGCGGCGTTCCAGTACAAGGGTTTCAACGGCAAGATCGGCAACAGCGACATCCATGGCGATCTGGGCTTCGTAGCCAGTCAGCCGCGTCCCAAGTTGACCGGTGCGCTGGTTTCCAATCAGCTGCTGATGGCTGACCTCAAGCCGCTGATTGGCGCCGACTCCAACGCCGAGCAGAAAAACCGCGGCGGCGAAAGCAAGCAGCCTGCCGACAAGGTACTGCCGGTCGAAGAGTTCAAGACCGATCGCTGGAGCACGATGGACGCCGACGTCGAGTTCACCGGCAAAAAGATCGTTCAAAGCGCGGAATTGCCGTTCACCGATCTTTATACCCACGTAGTGCTCAACAACGGCCAGTTGAGCCTCGAGCCTCTGCGCTTTGGCGTCGCGGGCGGCAAGCTGGACGCCAGCATTAAACTCGACGGCCATTCCCAGCCGCTCGAAGGACGCGCCAAATTGAGTGCGCGCAATTTCAAACTCAAGCAGCTGTTCCCGACCTTTGAACCCATGAAAACCAGTTTTGGCGAACTCAATGGCGATGCCGACATCAGCGGCAAGGGCAACTCGGTTGCCGCGCTGCTGGGCACGGCCAATGGCGAGATGACAATGCTGGTCAACGACGGCGCGATTAGCCGTGACCTGATGGAGATTGCGGGGCTGAACGTTGGTAACTATGTCGTGGGCACGTTGTTTGGCGACAGGAACGTCAAGATCAACTGCGCGGCTTCCGACTTCGGCATCAAGGACGGGCTGGCAACGACCAAGCTGTTTGTGTTCGACACTGAAAACGCGATCATCTACATCGATGGCACAGCGAACATGAAGACCGAGCAGACGGATCTGAAGATCACTCCTAAATCCAAAGGCTTCCGCGTGATTTCCCTGCGCTCGCCGTTGTATGTGCGCGGGCCGTTCATCAAACCGAGTGCTGGCGTACAAGCCGGACCGCTGCTGTTGCGTGGGGCCGGCATGGTGCTATTGGGCGCGGCGGTGGGGCCAGCCGCAGGCCTGCTGGCGCTGGTCGCCCCGAGCGGTGGCGAGCCGAACCAGTGCGCGCCGCTGCTGGAGCAATTGCGCGCGGGCAAGGCGCCGAAAACGGTTCAATAGAGGTTTTGTGGCGCGTGGGAATCTGGCGTAACCCGCGTTCAACTGTAGGAGCCGGCTTGCTGGCGAATGCGGGGTGTCAGTCGACGGATGTGTAGCTGACCCACCGCATTCGCTGCCGTCGTAACCTCCTACGTCTCCTACAGGTTTTGCGGCGTCGCGGGATCTGGCGTACACCCACGTTCAACTGTAGGAGCCGGCTTGCTGGCGAACGCGGCGTGTCAGTCGAAGTATGTGCAGCTGACCCACCGCATTCGCTGCCGTCGTAACCTCCGACGTCTCCTACAGGTTTTGCGGCGTGGCGGGACTTGGCGTACACCCACGTTCAGGCGTACACCCACGTTCAACTGTAGGAGCCGGCTTGCTGGCGAACGCGGGGTGTCAGTCGACCCATGCGCTGACCACCGTGTTCGCTGAGGTATGCGGCACTGGGAAATAGGTGACTTACAGGCACCTCGCCCAAAAAAAAGCCGGAGCACATGCCCCGGCTTTTTGCATTCCCGTCAAGGCATCACAGCCCGTCGAGGATGTCCGCCATGTCGTCGGCGTGTTCTTCTTCCTGCGCGAGGATTTCTTCGAAGATCCGGCGCGTGGTCGGGTCTTTCTCACCGATGTACTGAATGATCTCGCGATAGCTGTCGATCGCGATACGTTCTGCGATCAGGTCTTCTGTGACCATCTCCTTCAACGTGTTGCCCGCCACATACTGGGCATGGGAGTTTTTCGACAGCAGATCGGGGTTCAGCTCGGGCTCGCCGCCCAACTGCACGATGCGTTCGGCCAGTTTGTCGGCGTGTTCGGCCTCTTGCTCGGAGTGCTCGAGGAATTCGGCGGCTGCCACCTGGGCTTTCACGCCTTTGGCCATGTAGTAGTGGCGCTTGTAACGAAGCACGCAGACCCATTCGGTCGCCAGCGAAGCATTGAGCAGGCGCAGGATTTCTTCGCGGTCGGCGTCATAGCCTTCGGTCACGGCACCGTTTTCAACGTTGTGACGCGCACGCTCGCGCAGGGTACTGACATCGGTTAATTGCTGCACATCGCTCATCATTCATCTCCAGGGCTAATCCGGTTTTTGCCGTCTCGCTCTTGAATGCGCCAATCGAGACTGCCCGAGCGGCGCCCGGTGAGATCGGGTCTTATGCTGTGAGTGTTCGGCGCGTGGAAAAGTTTTATTTGTTTTTTTGCAACGGGTTCATGTTGGCCCGGAAATCCCTGTGGGAGCGAATTCATTCGCGAAAGGCCGGTAATAGCGCCGAGAATTCATGGTGTGTACGACCACATCGCGAATGAATTCGGCCCCACAGGACCGCATTCGTCAGCAAATTGAATACAGGCGATCACATCGCCTTTTCATTCGCCTCACGCTGTTCACAGGTCATGAAACCCTTGCTGTCCACGCGGTCGTTGGCGTTGAAGGTCACGTAATAAGCTTGCTGATGACCATCCTTGTTCAAGATGTAGTTGTTGCAGGTGCCTGGATGAACCTTGCGGTGCACTCGGGTTGAGGGCTCACCGCCAATGGTCAGCACTTGCTGTTCGGTCATGCCGTCGTCTATCTGCTTGACCAGCGGCTCATTGCGGAAGGTCGCGTAATCCACCGGATTTTGCAGGGTTGTCGATGTACAGCCAGCCAGCGCGGCCATTGCGAACACTACTGCCAAGGATTGCTTGTACATAACGGTCACTCCAGAGAAAGGCCATTAGTGGCCCGTTGCAGTTATGAGCCTCGGCCGACTGAAAGAGTTCGATCAAAACAGATGGCGATGGGGCATTACCCACGTTTTTGTCCTGATTGATGAACGGTTTGCGGCTACCGTTCCTGTCAGACGTGAGTTCGAATCAAGTGCCATATCCAAGGTTATGCACCCTCTGTGGGAGCGAATTCATTAGCGATTGGCCGGTGCAGTCGATACATCTCCATTGCCTGACACATCGTCGCGAATGAATTCGCTCCCACAGTCTGATCTGTGTTCGACAAAAAAGGACTCAATCGCTCATGACGCAAGAACAGGTCACGCGTTACCCGATCGTGCTGGTGCCGGGGTTGTTGGGGTTCGTCAAACTGGTGATCTATCCGTACTGGTACGGCATCGTCCCTGCTTTGCGTCGAGGTGGTGCGACGGTGATTCCGGTGATGGTGTCGGCAGTGAACTCCACCGAGATTCGCGGTGAGCAATTGCTGGCGCGGATCGAGGAGATTCTCAGGGACACCGGCGCCGCCAAGGTCAATCTGATCGGCCATAGCCAGGGTGCGCTGACCATCCGCTACGTCGCAGGTGTGCGCCCCGATCTGGTGGCGTCAGTCACATCGGTCGCTGGTCCCAACCATGGTTCGGAACTGGCCGACTACCTCGAAGAACACTACCCACCACACACGGTACGCGGCCGGCTGGTCAATGCCTCCATTCGCCTGACCACGCTGCTGCTGGCCCTGCTCGATACCGGCTATCGCGGCACCCGGCTGCCGACCGATGTCGACGCCGCGCATCACTCACTGACCACCAGCGGCGTCGCCAGATTCAACAGGCTGTTCCCCCAGGGGCTGCCGAAAATCTGGGGCGGACAGGGCGAGGAGTTGGTCAATGGCGTGCGCTACTACTCCTGGTCCGGCACGCTGCAGCCAGGGCTTACCGACCGCGGAAAGAACCTGTTCGATACCACTAATCTCACCTGCCGAATATTCGCTCGCACGTTCACGAAAGAGCGGGGTCAATCTGATGGCATGGTCGGGCGATACAGTTCGCATCTGGGCACGGTCATCGGTGACGACTTCCCGCTCGACCATTTCGACATCGTCAACCAGCACCTGGGTCTGGTGGGCAAGGGGGCCAATCCCGTGGGGTTGTTTCTCGAGCACGCCGCGCGCCTCAAAGCCGCCGGCCTTTGACTTTATGAGCCGTAGTTCGTGATCAGTCGACCCATCCGGGTCACTAAGGAAGTAGTGCGATGAGCGATAAAGAGCTTTATGAAATCGAGTACACCCTCGCCGGTGAGCATCATGTCGATGTGATCGAAGATCTGGATGTACCGATCATCGAGGTGGTCCACGAGTTGGCGCACAAGCATCGCGTCGCGGTGGATGACGATCCGCTCGACGCTGGCAATCCACACGTCGATCTACCGCATGTTGCGGGCATTACCGACGTGTCGATTCATAGCGCCGAAGAACGCGACGAGGCCTGAAGCTTTATCTGATCGCGGCTTTGCCCAGCGGCGTGGTCCAGCGTTCAGCCAGGATCACGCCGCCCAGCGTCAGGGCACCGCCGATGAAATGGTACGAGGCCAGTTGCTCGCCTAGTGCCAAGGCTGCGACCAGCGCGGTAAGAATCGGCACCAGATTGAAAAACAGCGTCGTGCGACTTGGGCCAAGAATGCCAATAGCCTTCATCCACAGCAGCGGCGCGATCATCGACGTCGGGATGCAGGCATAGAGCACCAGCGGGATGTTGCTGGCATTGAGTCCGGTCTTGGGCGACAGCAGAAACAGCGGAAATAACGCAATGATCGCCACCACAATCTGCAGATACAGCAACTGCAGCGGCGGCATGCGCAGCTGCCATTTCTTCAGCAGCGTGCTGTACGTTGCGTAGGCCAGTGTCGCGACCAGCATCATCAGGTCACCAAGGTTCACCCCGTGCGCCACGAGCACCGCCCAACTGCCTTGCGACACCACCAGCAGGACTCCTGCGAATGACACCAGAGCGCCCACCAGAGCGCCAGCAGTCAACGCCGTGCCGAGGCTGACGATGGACATGCCCAGTGTCATGACCGGCACCAGCGACAGGATGATGCCCATATTGGTTGCGGTGGTGATGCTCGCGGCGTAATACGCCAGGCTCTGATAGATCGCCATTCCCAGCACGCCCAATATTGCGACTTTGCCGATGATGGGTCTGATCGCCGCTCGATTGCGCAGCACCGGGCCAAGCAGAAACGGCGTGAACAGCAACCCGGCCAGCACCCAGCGATAGAAACCGATCTCGGCCGGGAAGATGCGTCCGGCGGCGGCTTTGGTGATGACGTTGTTGCCCGCCCAGATCATGACGGTGAGCAGGGGATAGAGGTATTGCATGGAATGACCGGCAGTAGAGTGAGGCGCCATTATCGACTTGTCAGGATTGGCGTCTACCTTGTCCGGGGTTTTCTCCGAAATATGTCGCAACATTCTTTGGCTACACTGCTTTTCAATGCTGCGCGAATCGCGGCGTCCCTGGAGAAAGTCGATGAAGATGCTGCATGTTCCTCTATTGGTCATGGGCTTGTTGATGTGCGCTCAAGGTTTCGCGGCTACCCCACAACAGAACAAGATGACCACCTGCAATGCCGATGCGTCGGCCCAGTCCCTGAAGGGCGATGCTCGCAAAGCGTTCATGAGCACCTGCCTCAAAGCCGCGCCGGCGCCTGCCGCTACCCAGCAGGAAAAGATGAAAACCTGCAATGCGACCGCCAGCACTCAGGCGCTCAAAGGCGATGCGCGCAAGACGTTCATGAGCGATTGCCTGAAGAAAAAGTAAAGCTTAATGACCCCTCCCTAGCCCTGTGGCGGCACGGCTTGCTGGCGGTACCGAACCGGACGACGCCACCGCCGGCAAGCCGTGTCACTACAGAAGTGGGCTGCGCGATGCGATAAGCGACTAACGACACTTTTCGGCGCTGGTTCTCGTCAGGGAACGCTGGCAGACTGCCCGTCTTTTCAAGCCGCTCGTTTTGAGGCTGTATGCCAACGTTTTCGCCGCGTCATGTGTATCTGGCCAGTTGCATTCTTGTGTTCGGTGGTCTGTTGCTGGTGTTGCCGCTCAACCTGCTGCCCAGTCTGCTCGCTGGCCTATTAGTCTATGAACTGGTGGACATGCTGACTCCACAACTGCAACGGCTGATTGCCGGCGAACGTGCGCGCTGGCTGGCGGTGGCATTGTTGGGCACCTTGGTCGTCAGCGTGCTCGCGTTGTTGTTTGCCGGCGCGATCAGTTTCCTGCTGCATGAGGCTGAAAACCCAGGCGCGTCGCTGGATAAATTCATGATCCTGGTGGACCGCGCCCGTGGGCAGTTGCCGCCGTTCATCGACGGTTATCTGCCGGCCAGTGCGACTGAGTTCCAGGTGTCCCTCAGTGCCTGGCTGACCAAACACGTTGGCGAGCTGCAATTGCTGGGCAAGGGCGCGGCACACATGTTCGTGACGCTGCTGATCGGCATGGTGCTTGGGGCGATCATCGCGCTGCAACGCATTCCCGATGTCACCAAACGCAAACCGCTGGCGGCCGCGCTGTTCGAGCGTCTGCATCTGTTGAGCCAGGCGTTTCGCAACATCGTTTTCGCGCAGATCAAGATCTCGCTGCTCAATACCGCATTCACTTCGATCTTCCTCGCCGTGATCCTGCCGTTGTGTGGTGTGCATCTGCCGCTGACCAAGACCCTGATCGTCCTGACCTTCCTGCTGGGCTTGCTGCCTGTGGTGGGTAACCTGATGTCCAACACGCTGATCTTCATCGTCGGCATGTCGCTGTCGATCTGGGTAGCCATGGCGGCGCTGGGTTATCTGATCGTGATCCACAAGGTCGAGTACTTCCTCAACGCGCGCATCGTGGGTGGGCAGATCAGTGCCAAATCATGGGAATTACTGCTGGCGATGCTGATATTCGAAGCGGCGTTCGGCCTGCCGGGCGTGGTGGCCGGGCCGATTTATTACGCGTACCTGAAGAGCGAGCTGCGTAGGGTGGAGTTGGTTTGAGTTGCCGCATGACCCCGGTGGGAGCGAATTCATTCGCGAAACATCGGTACATTCGGCACAAATGCGTCGTCCATGCCAACGTCTCGCGAATGAATTCGCTCCCACAGGTCATGGCTTTGTCGCAATACCGGGTCCATCCCGATGGTCCACTTAGGCGCTGGCTTGCTGGCGAACCGGTGGGTCAGGCGCATGAAGATCGACTGACGCATGATCTCCCCTGTGGGAGCGAATTTATTCGCGAGAGGCCGGTAAGTCCGACAGAGATGGGTCGGATGTACCGACCAATCGCGAATGAATTCGCTCCCACAGGTCTTGGCTTTGTTGCAATACCGGGTCCATGTCCGTGTTCCGCTGTAGGAGCCGGCTTGCTGGCGAACCGGGGGGCAGACATATGAATGTCGATTGACACCACCAGCTTCGCCAGAAAGCCGGCTCTCAGAAGTTCTGTGCGGCCTGTAGAGGGAGAGTGAATCAGCCCTCAGCCATACCGCTTCTTGGCTTCGATCGCCAATCCGCTGCCGATACTGCCGAAGATATTCCCCTCCACATGCCGCGCCTTGGGCAGCATCGCCGAGACGCTGTGGCGCAGCGCGGGGATGCCGCTGGAACCGCCGGTGAAGAATACGGTATCGACATCCGTCACGCTTACACCCGCATCGTTCAACAGGCGGGACACGCTCTCACGCACACGCTCCAGCAGCGAATCGATCGATGACTCGAACAGCGCGCGGGTCAGATCGACACTCAGCCCGGATTCGACGCGATCCATCGGCACTACGCGGTTTTCGGCTTGGGTCAGCTGAATCTTGGTTTCTTCCACTTCCATCGCCAGCCAGTGCCCGGCGCGTTGTTCGATCAGCTTGAACAGGCGGTCGATACCCAAAGTGTCTTCGATGTCGTATCGCATGCTGCCCAGCGCCAGCTGCGATTTCTGCGAGTACACCGAATTGATGGTGTGCCAGGTCGCCAGATTCATATGCGTGCTGGTGGGCATGTAGGCACCGCTTTTCATCCGGCTGCCATAGCCGAACAGCGGCATGACGCTTTGCAGACTGAGCTGTTTGTCGAAATCGGTACCGCCGATGTGCACGCCGCCGGTGGCGAGGATGTCGCTCTGGCGGTCATCGACCAGACGCCGCTGCGGCGACAGGCGTACCAGCGAGAAGTCCGAGGTACCACCGCCGATGTCGACAATCAGCACCAGCTCTTCGCGTTCCAGCGTTGACTCATAGTCGAATGCCGCCGCTATCGGTTCGAACTGAAAAGAAACGTCCTTGAAACCGATCTTGCGCGCCACTTCGGCCAGCGTGTCCTCGGCTTCCTGGTCGGCGGCGGCGTCATCGTCGACGAAATGCACCGGACGACCCAGTACCACTTGCTCGAACGACTGTCCGGCCGCGGCCTCGGCGCGCTTTTTCAGCTCGCCGATGAACAGCCCGAGCAGGTCCTTGAAGGGCATGGCCGTGCCCAGCACGCTGGTGTCGTGCTTGATCAGCTTAGAGCCCAGCAGGCTCTTGAGCGAACGCATCAGGCGGCCCTCGTAGCCTTCCAGGTACTCGTGCAGCGCCAGGCGACCATAGACCGGGCGGCGCTCTTCCATATTGAAAAAGACCACCGACGGCAGGGTGATCTTGTCGTCCTCCAGCGCGATCAGCGTTTCCGTTCCGGGGCGCAGCCAGCCGACCGTGGAGTTGGAGGTGCCGAAATCGATGCCGACGGCACGGGCTGGGGAAGGAATGCTCATGTTTTACGTTCCGGTCAAAAAAACGGCCGCGCAGTGTATGCGAGTGCGGTGGGAATTCGTAGCGCGTCGCGTCGGTTTTCTCTGGATATGTGTCTATTTCGCCTGCGTGCCTTGAATCAAGGCGCAACACCCCCAATCTTGCAGGCAACTCTCAATGCATACGGCCGTTTGGACCCTGTTTCAAGCACGTGAAGCTGTGTGCCGATAACCTTGCAACATTCAGCGCGGTCGACGTTCTCATCTGATAACGCGGTACGGAACTGTGCTGGATAATCCGGAATGGGTGACCGTTAGATGGACTTCAAAGACTATTACAAGATTCTTGGCGTAGAGCCGACGGCGGACGAGAAAACGATCAAGACCGCCTATCGCAAGCTCGCGCGCAAGTATCACCCCGACGTCAGCAAAGAGCCTGGCGCGGAAGACAAATTCAAAGAAGCGTCCGAGGCCTATGAAGCGCTGAGCGATCCTGAAAAGCGTGCCGAGTACGACGACATCCGTAAATACGGCCAGCAGGGCCGTTTCCAGCCGCCTCCGGGTTGGCAGGGGCGTGGTGGCGCGGGCGCGGGGTCTGGTTTCGGCGGTGGCGGCAGCTTTGAGGACGGGGATTTTTCCGACTTCTTCAGTTCGATTTTCGGCAATCGTGGTGGTCAGCAGGGCGGGCGTGCGCGTAGCACGGGTCGTCGAGGGCAGGATGTGGAAATGGAATTGGCGATCTTCCTCGAGGAAACCCTCTCTACCGAATCGAAGAAAATCAGCTTCAAGGTGCCCCAGCACAGCGCCAACGGTCAGCGCATGGCCGACATCACCAAGACCCTGAACGTGAAGATCCCAGCAGGTGTTACCGATGGCGAGCGGATTCGTCTCAAGGGGCAGGGCGCGCCGGGCATTGCAGGCGGCGAAAGCGGTGATCTGTTTCTGACCATTCGTCTGGCGCCGCACCCCAAGTTCGACGTCGAAGGTCATGACCTGATCATCACTGTGCCGCTGGCGCCCTGGGAGGCCGCGCTGGGTGCCAAGGTCGCGGTGCCGACACTGACCGGCAAGATCAACCTGACCATTCGTCCGGACAGTCAAAGTGGGCAGCGACTGCGGGTCAAGGGAAATGGTCTGTTGAACAAGCAGGGGCAGCGCGGCGATCTGTTCGCGCAGTTGAAGATTGTCATGCCCAAGTCCACCGATGAGGCCACCAGAGCGCTTTGGGAGAAACTGGCCGAAAAGGCCGCTTTCGATCCGAGGGCTCAATGGAGTAACTGATCATGAGCAACACCCTGGTCATAGACATGCAGGAATTCTGTCAGGTGGTCGACATGCCGGCCGCCTATGTCATCGAGATCGTCGAGCACGGGATCGTCGAACCCCAGGGGCTCAAGCCGGATGAGTGGTTGTTCGACACCTATTCGCTGTCGGTCGCCAAACGCGCGGTCAAGTTGCACCACGATCTGGCCATGGAATGGGACGGCGTGGCCCTGGCGCTGAATCTACTGGATGAGCTTGAGCACGTGCGCGCGGAAAATCGCATGCTCAAGCAGCGCCTGGGGCGGTTTCTAGAGGACTGACCGACAGGCACCATCGCGATCCCTTGTAGAAGCCGGTTTGCTGGCGAACGCGGTGGATCAGACATTGATGTCGCCTGACACGTCCGGTTCGCTGTCGCAACACGGCTTGCCGGCGGGCGTCCGAAAAATCGCTACCGCCGGCAAGCCGTCCTGCTGCAAAAGGCGCTTGGGGGCACCTCAAGCCTTCTTCGGCAACACCACCGTAAACGTGGTTCCGTCGCCAAAATTTGATGTCACGGTAATGCTACCGCCGTGAGCGTTGACCACTTCCTTGACGATGAATAACCCCAACCCCAGGCTGGTCGATGGATTGTGGGTGCCCGCTTCCTCGTTGAGCGAGCGCACCAGCGGGTCGAAAATGCTGCCGATGGCTTCCTGAGCGATTGGCTCGCCATCGTTATGCACCGAAAGACTGACATGGGTATCGCCGCCGATCAGCGTGACGCTGATCTTGTGCGTCGCCGCGCCATGTTGCAGGGCATTGCCGATGAGGTTTTGCAGCATTTGATCGATGCGCCCCCGGTCCCATTCGCCTTGGGTATCGCCACTGGTGCTGAACGCCGGGTCGCAGTCCGGTTGCCCGGCGCTGGCCGCGTCGATCGCATCGCGGCAGGCGGCGGTCATTTCCATGGGCTTGCGCTCGACAGGCAAACTGGCGCCAAGACGGCTGCGCACGAACTCCAGCAGGTCACCGACCATCGTCGACATATGCCGAGTGCTGCTTTTGATCCGTTTCACATAGGCCATGTCGGCTTCGCTGATGGCGGTCTTGCGCATCAGGATTTCGGAGGACATGCCAATGGCCTGCAGCGGCGCGCGAAGGTCGTGGCCCAGAATGGCGAGGAAGATATCCCGCGAGCGGTTCACGCGTTCAGCATAGGCCGCGGTGGACTCGGCCAGAGCTTCATCGATGGCCTCGTTGAAGCGAATCATGTCGGTGAAGTAGCCGATCTCCGGGGAGGTCAGGCTATCGACCCAGAACCGGATCACCGTCGCTCGCAGATGACGAAACTCGGAGGTCATCTGTACCAGATCGAAACCGACGTTGTGGCGCAGCTCACCATGACTGGCTGCGGCCCGATCCAGTGTTGGCGTCTTGCCCAGCTCCTCTCCCTGCGCCTTGGCAATCTGCTCGGCCTTGGTCTGCGCCGTATTCATGTCCCGCGCGGCGGCCAGGAGGATGGCCTTGGCGTGGTCGCGCAACTCCACTCTATTGAGCGAGTCCGCGGCAGGCGTCAGCGTGGCAGCGAAGCTTTCCCATTCATCGACGATGCGGTCCACGTTCTGAACGATGAATCCGGAAAGACGCATGGGTACAACCTTGCTGGCATAGCGCTGAGTGAAAGTGCCGCCATCTTAACGCCAGTTCGTTGCAGGAAGAACAACGGAATTCTCCAAGCCGCAGCGGTGACCCGGCTCCCATGGAATTTTGGACGCAGTGCCGATTCTCGATCGCGACCACGATCTGCTGTAGGAGCCGGCTTGCTGGCGAATGCGGCGGGTCAGCGACGTTGATGTCAACTGATAATCCCGGTTCGCCAGCAAGCCTGCTCCTACAGTGAATAGGGCGGGCTCGAAAATCGGCACCGCCCCTGCATGTGTAGGAGGCAGCGCATCGCGTCAAAACAGAAAATACCGCTGCGCCATCGGCAAGACATCTGCCGGCTCACACCACAACAGCACGCCGTCAGCCTTGACCTGATAGGTGTGCGGATCGACATCGATGTTGGGCAGGTAATCGTTGTGGATGAGGTCGGCCTTGGTCACGCTGCGGCAGCCCTTGACCACGCCGATCTGTTTCTTCAACCCCAGTTGTGCCGGTACGCCCGCGTCGAGCGCCGCCTGGCTGATGAAGGTCAGGCTGCTGGCGTGCAACGAGCTGCCAAAGCTTGCGAACATCGGGCGGTAGTGCACCGGCTGCGGGGTCGGGATCGAGGCGTTGGCATCGCCCATCAGGCTGGCCGCGATGGAGCCGCCCTTGAGGATCAGCGTCGGTTTGACCCCGAAGAACGCCGGACGCCAGAGCACCAGATCCGCCCATTTACCCACTTCGATCGAGCCCACTTCGTGGCTGATGCCGTGGGTGATCGCCGGGTTGATGGTGTATTTGGCGATATAGCGTTTGGCGCGGAAGTTATCGTTACCTTCGCCGTCACCCGGCAGCGGGCCGCGTTGACGCTTCATTTTGTCGGCGGTCTGCCAGGTGCGCATGATGACTTCACCGACGCGGCCCATGGCCTGGCTGTCGGAGCTGAGCATGGAAAACGCGCCCAGGTCGTGCAGGATATCTTCGGCGGCGATGGTTTCACGACGGATGCGGCTCTCGGCGAAGGCTACGTCTTCGGCGATGCTCGGGTCCAGGTGATGGCAGACCATCAGCATGTCCAGATGCTCGTCGATCGTGTTGCGGGTGAATGGTCGGGTCGGGTTGGTCGAACTTGGCAGCACATTGGGGAAACCGCACGCCTTGATGATGTCGGGCGCGTGACCCCCGCCGGCACCTTCGGTGTGATAGGTGTGGATGGTGCGGTTCTTGAAAGCGCCCAGGGTGGTTTCGACGAAGCCGGATTCGTTCAAGGTGTCGGTGTGAATCGCCACTTGCACGTCGTACTGATCGGCGACGCTCAGGCAGTTGTCGATGGCTGCTGGCGTGGTGCCCCAGTCTTCGTGCAGCTTGAGCCCGATGGCGCCGGCCTTGACCTGCTCGATCAGCGGCTCGGGCACGCTGACGTTGCCTTTGCCGGTGAAACCGATGTTCATCGGAAACGCTTCGGCGGCCTGCAACATGCGCATCATGTGCCATTTGCCGGGTGTGACGGTGGTGGCGTTGGTGCCGGTCGCAGGGCCTGTGCCGCCGCCGATCATGGTGGTGACGCCGCTCATCAATGCTTCTTCGATCTGCTGTGGGCAGATGAAGTGGATGTGCGTGTCGACGCCGCCTGCGGTGAGGATCATGCCTTCACCGGCGATGATTTCGGTGGCGGCGCCAATGGCGATGGTCACGTCCGGCTGGATATCCGGGTTGCCCGCTTTGCCGATGGCGGCGATGCGTCCGTCCTTGAGGCCGACGTCGGCTTTGACGATGCCCCAGTGATCGATGATCAGCGCGTTGGTGATCAGCGTGTCGACCACCTCGGCGGCCGGCAACTGGCCTTGGCCCATGCCGTCACGAATGACCTTGCCGCCGCCGAATTTCACTTCCTCGCCGTAGGTGGTGAAGTCCTTCTCGACTTCGACCCACAACTCGGTATCCGCCAGACGCACACGGTCGCCGACGGTGGGGCCGAACATGTCGGCGTAGGCTTGTCTCGAGATCTTCATCGAAATTCCTTATGCGTTCTGATCGTTCCCACGCGCTGCGTGGTAACGCCTCACTGGACGCTCTGCGTCCGATTTGTGACGCCGAGTGTCATGGGCTGCATTCCCACGCAGAGCGTGGGAACGATCAACGATCAATCCAGGTCGCCCATCACCCGCCCGGCAAACCCGAACACCCGCCGCAAACCTGCCAGGTCCACCAACTCGACCTCCCGCGCCTGTCCCGGCTCGAAGCGCACAGCGGTGCCTGCCGGAATGTTCAGACGCATGCCGCGGCTGGCGGCGCGGTCGAAGGCGAGGGCGTCGTTGGTTTCGAAAAAATGAAAATGCGAGCCGACCTGAATCGGCCGGTCACCACTGTTGGCGACGCTGAGGGTAATCGTCCGGCGCCCGGCATTGAGCTCGATGTCGCCGGACTGGATCTGGTATTCACCAGGAATCATGCGTTCTTCCTCGACAGTAACTTGTAGTAAATGGCGGTAGCGTGATATTCGCCGTCCGGATTGCAGGCGTAGTCCGGAAGCTTGCCGCACAGCTCGTAACCCAACGCGCGATAGAAGGCTTCGGCCGGTGAGCCGGCCAGGGTGTCTAGGTACAGTAGGCCGCGTTCGCGCTGAACGGCGGCCTGTTCGACCGCCTGCATCAGTTGCGAAGCCAGACCGCGACGCCGGGCGTTATCCAGTACCAGCAGCTTTTGCACTTCGGCGCGGTTCAGGCCATTGGCTTTCTGACACAGCGCCAGTTGCACGGTGGCCAGCACCTGTTCGTCCTGCACCACGACCCACAGCAATACGTTGCCCTGCTCGACCTCGGTCCGAACGCCCTCCCACCAACCATAGGCCTCGTCTGCCGCCAGATCGGCCATGAACCCCACCGACGCGCCTCCATGCACGGCATCGAGCAACAACGCCACCAGACCGTGTCGGTAATGCGCAAAGCTTTCGCTGGTCACACGTCGCAACTGAGCAGCATTCATGGGTCGGCTTCCTTTCGAAGAGAGCAATTAGAATACGTGGCTGGCTATCGGGTTATTTGGCGGGCGCTTGCGATGGCGGCGCCGAAGCTCCTGGCGAAAGATCCAGCTGCATGAAGGTCAGGTCCAGCCAGCGACCGAACTTGGTGCCGACTTGCGGCATCTGTCCGGTGGTGGTGAAGCCCTGACGTTCGTGCAGATGAATCGAAGCTGCATTTCCGCTTTCGATGGCCGCGACCATCATGTGTTTGTCGCAAGCTTTGGCGCGCTCGATCAGCGCCTTCATCAACAGCGGACCGAGCCCGTTGCCGCGCTGGTCGGCGCGTACGTAGACCGAGTGCTCGACGGTATGGCGAAAGCCTTCGAACGGGCGCCAGTCGCCGAACGACGAGTAGCCCAGCACCTGATTGGCTCCGTCGACGGCCAGCAGGATCGGATAGCCTTGAGTCTGGCGCGCGGCGAACCAGGCTTCGCGGTTGGCCAGGTCCACCGGTTGTTCGTTCCAGATCGCCGTGGTGTTGAGCACCGCGTCGTTGTAGATGTCCAGCACGGCAGGCATGTCAGTCAGCAGCGCGTCACGAATCGTATAAGTCATGTTCGTTTTCACTTCTTAAAAAGGCGTTTCAGGCGATCGGTTGGTGCACGGTGACCAGTTTGGTGCCGTCCGGGAAGGTGGCCTCGACCTGGATTTCCGGGATCATTTCCGGGATGCCTTCCATCACTTGTTCGCGGGTCAGCAGGGTGGTGCCGTAATGCATCAGCTCCGCGACCGTCTGCCCATCGCGCGCGCCTTCGAGCAGGGCCGCGGAGATGAAGGCCATGGCTTCCGGGTAATTGAGTTTCAAACCCCGCGCCAGTCGCCGCTCGGCGACCAGGCCAGCGGTGAAGATCAGCATCTTGTCTTTTTCGCGTGGAGTCAGGTCCATGTGTTTTTCCGTTCAAATCGGTTGGGCGTTTGCCCGTTAAATCGTTGTTGTCTGGACAATTTTCGCGAATGAATCGCTTCCACAGTTGGAACGCATACCCCGTGGGAGCGAATTCATTCGCGATGACGTCAGTCCGGCCAACCCAAAATCAGGTACTCCAAATCCTTGGGGCCACCGCTTCTCGGCCCAACAGGGCAGGCCGCAGCAGCTTCCACAATTCAATCAACCAGGCCCGTGCATGCAGGGCTTCTTCAGCCAGACAACGGCCCACGACCAGCCCCGGCAACTGGCTCAAATCCCCGCGCACCGGCGAATGTTCAGCCAGTTCGCGACAACGCTCCATCAATTCGGCGTCTATTTCTCCGGTCACGATCAGCGTCGCGAAAACCGGTTTGCCGTCCAGTCCGACCGGTGAATCAAGCAGGCCGTCGTCTCCCTGAATGCGCTGGCGCTCATGCCACAGCAGTTTGCCGTCACGGCGAATATCCAGATGTGCCTGAAAATGCCCTTGATCGAAACGCTCGCCACTGGCCGGACGTCCGAGCGCCACCACGTCCCAGTACAGCAGACGGGCATCGCCTTCAAGATCAATGCGCGTGGTTAGCTCGGCCTTGGCCTCGCTGAAAACGATGGTCTCCTGCGGCAGCCATTCCAACGTAGCGCCCGCGGCAATCTTTAACTCAAGCTGCTGATACGCAGAGCCCGCCGCGCGATACCACTTGGCGGCGCCGGGGCTGGTCAACTGCGCCCAGGCATCGGGGCCGACACTGGCCCTGATGTCCAGTCGGTCACCCCCGGCAATTCCGCCCGGCGGGTGAACGATGATGTGCTGGCAGACTTGCGGACCTTCAGGGTACAGGTGTTTCTGCACCCGCAGCGGGCCCTTGTGGCGGCGCTGAATCGGGCGAGTGGTGTCGGCGAAACGCCCATAGCCCAGCTCCAGCTCGGCATGCCAGCTGGGCGTGAACAGGATGGTGTGGGCAGGAAGATTCATGGTTTCTTTATCGTTTTTCGAAGGCGTCTACCTTAGCCGATCGTTGCATCAAATAGTGACCAGACCGCGTACGCCTTCGGTCTCCATGTTCTCGCCGCGACCTTGCTGAATGATCTCACCGCGAGACATCACGATGTATTGATCGGCCAGTTCGGCGGCGAAGTCATAGAACTGCTCGACCAACAGAATCGCCATGTCCCCGCGGGCCGCGAGCTTTTTGATCACCGCACCGATTTCCTTGATCACCGAGGGCTGAATGCCTTCGGTGGGTTCGTCTAGAATCAGCAGGCGAGGGCGACTGGCCAAGGCACGGCCGATAGCCAACTGTTGCTGTTGACCACCTGACAGATCACCACCACGGCGTTGCTTCATCTGCAACAGCACCGGAAACAGCTCGTAGATAAAGGCGGGCACTTCCTTGGCTTCGGAGCCGGGGAAACGGGACAGACCCATCAGCAGATTTTCCTCGACTGTCAGGCGTCCAAAAATCTCCCGCCCCTGCGGCACGTAAGCGATGCCGGAATGCACGCGCTGGTGGGGTTTGAAACCGGTGATCGGTTTGCCCTCCCACTGAACCACGCCTTCCTTTGCAGGCAGCAGGCCCATCAGAACCTTGAGCAACGTGGTCTTGCCCACGCCGTTACGACCCAACAGGCAGGTGACTTCGCCGATTTTCACGTCGAAAGACAGACCCCGCAGAATGTGGCTGCCGCCGTAGTATTGATGAAGCTTTTCAACCTGAAGCATGGTTCGTTCTCGTCTGTAGTGGCTGCCCGCGATCCACTGTGGGAGCGGATTCATCCGCGATGCTGTATTTCAGGCGTTGAAGATGTGCCGGATGTACCCACGCATCGCGAATGATTCGCTCACTGAGATCATCCGAAATCTGCGTCAGCGTCCCAGATAAACTTCGATCACCCGCTCATCGGCCTGCACGTCTTCCAGCGAGCCCTCCGCCAGAACACTACCTTGGTGCAGCACGGTGACGTGGTCGGCGATGGTGCCGACGAAGCCCATGTCGTGCTCGACCACCATCAGCGAGTGCTTGCCCGCGAGCGTCTTGAACAGTTCGGCGGTGAATTCGGTTTCGGCGTCGGTCATGCCCGCCACCGGCTCGTCGAGGAGCAGCAGTTGCGGGTCCTGGACCAGCAACATGCCGATTTCCAGAAACTGCTTCTGACCGTGGGACAGCAAGCCCGCAGGACGCGACATCGATGAAGTCAGGCGAATGGTTTCCAACACCTCTTCAATGCGCTCGCGCTGGTCGCCATTGAGCCTGGCCCGCAGGCTGGCCCATACCGATTTGTCGGTTTTCTGGGCAAGTTCCAGGTTCTCTAACACGCTCAGCGCCTCGAATACCGTCGGCTTCTGAAACTTGCGACCGATGCCGGCCTGAGCGATCTGCACTTCGCTCATCTTGGTCAGGTCCAGGGTCTCGCCGAACCAGGCCGTTCCGTGGCTGGGGCGGGTCTTGCCGGTGATTACGTCCATCAGCGTGGTCTTGCCCGCGCCGTTGGGGCCGATGATGCAGCGCAGCTCGCCTACGCCGATGTATAGGTTCAGGTCGTTCAGCGCCTTGAAGCCATCAAAGCTGACGCTGATGTTTTCCAGCGTCAGGATGGTGCCGTGCAAGGTGTTGAGCCCCTTGCCAGCAACCTGCCCCAGACCGATGGTGTCGCGGCTGGTGCCTGCGTCGCTGTTAGGGTCCAGCACCGGATCGAAGGCGGGAGTCGGAGTGCTTTTCATTGTTCGCCCCCTTTCTTGATCAGGCCAATCACACCTTTGGGCAGGTACAACGTCACCACAATGAACAGCGCGCCGAGGAAGAACAGCCAGTATTCCGGGAAGGCCACGGTGAACCAGCTCTTCATGCCGTTGACCAGACCCGCGCCGAGCAACGGGCCGATCAGCGTGCCGCGACCGCCCAAGGCGACCCAGACAGCGGCTTCGATGGAGTTGGTCGGCGACATCTCACTCGGGTTGATGATCCCGACTTGCGGCACGTACAGCGCGCCAGCCAAGCCGCACAGCACCGCGCTCAAGACCCAGACGAAGAGCTTGAAGCCGCGCGGGTCGTAGCCGCAGAACATCAGGCGGTTTTCCGCATCGCGCACCGCGGTCAATACCCGTCCGAACTTGCTGCGCGCCAGACGCCAGCCCACGAACAGGCTGCCGACGAGCAAGGCTACCGTCAGCAAAAACAACACCGCGCGGGTGCCCTGGGAAGTGATGCTGAAACCCAGAATGCTGCGGAAGTTGGTGAAGCCGTTGTTCCCCCCGAAGCCGGTTTCGTTGCGGAAAAACAGCAACATCCCGGCGAATGTCAGGGCCTGGGTCATGATCGAGAAGTACACGCCCTTGATCCGCGAGCGGAAGGCGAAGAAGCCGAACACCAACGCCAACAAGCCCGGCGCCAGCACCACAAGGCACATGGCCCAGAGGAAATGCTCGGTGCCGACCCAGTACCACGGCAGCTCGGTCCACGACAGAAACGTCATGAACGCCGGCAGGCTGTCGCCCGAAGCTTCACGCATCAGGTACATACCCATCGCATAACCGCCCAGGGCAAAGAACAAGCCGTGCCCCAGCGACAGCAACCCTGCGTAGCCCCAGACCAGATCCAGCGCCAGGGCGACGATGGCGTAACAGAGAATTTTGCCCACCAGCGTCAGGGTGTAGGCCGACACCTGCAGGCCGTTGCTTTCGGGCAATAGCGACAACAGCGGCAAGGCGATCAGCAGGGCGAGGATGACAACCCCCACCGAGATCGTGACTTTGGTGCCTGCGCGCTGCGCGGCGGTAATCATCAGTGGCTGGTTCATCAGTCGATCACCCGTCCTTTGAGCGCGAACAGCCCTTGCGGACGTTTCTGGATAAACAGAATGATCAGCGCCAGGATCAGAATCTTGCCCAGCACCGCGCCGATTTGTGGTTCGAGAATCTTGTTGGCGATGCCCAGCCCGAAAGCCGCCGTCACGCTACCGGCAAGCTGACCGACACCGCCAAGCACCACCACCAGGAACGAGTCGATGATGTAGCTCTGGCCCAGATCGGGGCCGACGTTGCCGATCTGACTCAACGCCACGCCACCCAGCCCGGCAATGCCCGAGCCGAGCCCGAAAGCCATCATGTCGATGCGCCCGGTGGGCACGCCGCAGCAGGCGGCCATGTTGCGGTTCTGGGTAACGGCGCGCACGTTCAGGCCCAGACGTGTCTTGTTCAGCAGCAGCCAGGTCAGTACCACCACGAACAGCGCGAAGGCAATGATGATGATGCGGTTGTACGGCAGGACCAGATTGGGCAGCACCTGAATCCCGCCGGACAGCCATTCGGGGTTGGCCACTTCGACGTTCTGCGCACCGAATACCACGCGAATCAGCTGGATCAGCATCAGGCTGATGCCCCAGGTCGCGAGCAAGGTTTCCAGAGGGCGACCGTACAAGTGACGAATTACGGTGCGCTCCAGAGCCATGCCGATACAGGCCGTGACGAAGAACGACACCGGCAGCGCCACCAGCGGGTAGAACTCGATCGCGCCGGGAGCGTAACGCTGGAACATGATCTGCACGACGTAGGTCGCATAGGCGCCCAGCATCAGCATCTCGCCGTGGGCCATGTTGATCACGCCCAGAAGACCGAAGGTGATCGCCAGGCCCAGAGCTGCCAGCAACAGGATCGAGCCCAGTGAAATGCCGCCGAACACTTGGCCGATCACCTCACCGATCATCAGCTTGCGCTTGACCTGGGCCAGGCTGGTTTCGGCGGCCAGGCGCACGCTCGGATCGGTCTCGACGTTGGGTTCGAGCAGGTTTTCCAGACGTGTCCGGGCCAGCGGGTCGCCGGTCTCACCGAGCAAGCGAACAGCGGCCAGGCGCACGTTGGGACTGCTGTCCACCAGTTGCAGATTGGCCAGCGCAAGGTTCAGCGCTGAATGCACGGCGTCGTCTTGCTCGCTCGCAACTTGCTGCATGAGCAGTGGCAGCTGATCAGGCCGGGCGCTCTTTTGCAGAGTCAGCGCGGCTGTCAGACGCAGTTTGGCGTCGGCAGCGAGCAATTGGTGACTGGCGAGGGCAGTTTCCACCAGCCCGCGCAGACGGTTGTTCAGGCTGATCGCCTCAGGTTCGTCCGGGTTGGGCGCGTCGGCCATTGCCGGGGCGTTCGGGTCGACGGCGGTGAAGCTGTCGCCGTTCTGGATGAAGGCGCGATTGCTGCTGTCGGCGGCTACGCGGCCTTCCTGCAGGGCAACCAGCAACTCAACGCGCGCCGGGTCGGGCTTGGCAGCCCAGGCTTCCAGCAATTGAGCGCGTTCGGAAGATTCGGCCGCGACAAAGTCGCCGGCATCGCTGGCATGAGCTGCGAGGGGTAGCAGCAGGCCCAGGGCGAGAATGAGGCGGTAGAGAGATGTGGGCATATCGTTGGCCTTGGTGTCGGCGTACAGCAGAGAAACCGTGTTGAGGCTATCGCGAATGAATTCACTCCCACAGAGGGTGCGCGATCTACTGTGGGAGCGAATTCATTCGCGAAAATGTTCAGGCGACGCTGCGGATCGCTCTGCTACAAACCCAAGGGCGACCCGCAACACTGCTTAGTTACTCTTCACCGCATAGTCAGGCTTCTTGTCGTTGCCCGGAATGAACGGACTCCACGGCTGCGCGCGAAGCGGCTCTTTGGTTTTCCACACTACGTTGAACTGACCGTCCGATTTGATCTCGCCGATCATCACCGGCTTGTGCAGGTGGTGGTTCGTTTTGTCCATTTCCAGAGTGAAGCCCGACGGCGCGGCGAAGGTCTGGCCGGCCATGGCGTCGCGGACTTTATCCACGTCGGTGGACTTGGCCTTCTCGACCGCTTGCGCCCACATATGGATGCCGACGTAAGTGGCTTCCATCGGGTCGTTGGTCACCGCCTTGTCGGCGTTCGGTAGGTTGTGCGCCTTGGCGTAGGCTTTCCAGTCAGCGACGAACTTGGTGTTGACCGGATTCTTCACCGACTCGAAGTAGTTCCACGCGGCCAGGTTGCCCACCAGCGGTTTGGTGTCGACGCCACGCAGCTCTTCTTCGCCTACCGAGAACGCAACCACCGGAACGTCGGTAGCCTTCAGACCCTGGTTACCCAGTTCTTTGTAGAACGGTACGTTGGAGTCGCCGTTGACGGTTGAGATCACAGCGGTCTTGCCGCCTGCGGAAAACTTCTTGATGTTGGCCACGATGGTCTGGTAATCGCTGTGGCCGAACGGGGTATAGACCTCTTCGATGTCGCTGTCCTTCACGCCTTTGGAGTGCAGGAACGAGCGCAGAATCTTGTTGGTGGTGCGGGGGTAAACGTAGTCGGTGCCCAGCAGGAAGAAGCGCTTGGCGCCGCCGCCGTCTTCGCTCATCAGATACTCGACCGCAGGAATCGCCTGCTGGTTGGGGGCCGCGCCGGTGTAGAACACGTTCGGCGACATTTCCTCACCTTCGTATTGCACCGGGTAGAACAGCAGGCTGTTCAGCTCTTCGAATACCGGCAGTACCGATTTGCGCGACACCGATGTCCAGCAACCGAAGACCACAGACACTTTGTCCTGGGTGATTAGCTGGCGGGCTTTTTCAGCGAACAGCGGCCAGTTGGAAGCCGGGTCGACGACTACCGCCTCCAGTTTCTTGCCGTTGACGCCGCCTTTGGCGTTGATCTCGTCGATGGTCATCAGCGCCATGTCTTTGAGCGACGTCTCGGAGATGGCCATGGTGCCGGACAAAGAATGAAGAATTCCGACCTTGATGGTATCGGCGGCCTGCGCGGTCCAGGTCAAACCCATAGCTGCGATCGACGCGGACAAGGTGAACGCTTTAAGCAAACTACGACGCTTCATTGGCTAGCTCCATTCTTCGATTTTTTTGGTATGCCTGCAGTTGGCGATGCAGAGGTCAGGTCTGCTTAGGCTTTAGCAAAGGCTGGGCCAAGGCTGAAAACGTCGCAAAATCGAATGAAAGCGTCGCGAGTGAAGGAGGGGGTGCACCAATGTGGGATAGCGCCGGTTCTGTGGTGCGGGCTGTGCGCTTTTCTGGTGCCAAAGCTGTCTGGGGCGACAGATTTCGGTTTGTGTGCAGCTCTGGGGTCTTGGCGTCCTGGCGAAATGTCCGGATTTATCGTGCGCACACAGTCCACTGTAAGAGCCGGCTTACCGGCGAACGCGATCTGGCTGCGACGAATTCAGGATTTGACCCGCCGGGTTCGCCAGCAAGCAGGCTTCTACAGAAGGCGATGATTCGGCGGGAATCGGGATTGATCGAGAATGAGGACAGAGAAAAAAAGAAGACGGGGCCTGAAGCCGGAAATGA
This sequence comes from Pseudomonas sp., assembly GCF_050739935.1. Lineage (GTDB taxonomy): Bacteria > Pseudomonadota > Gammaproteobacteria > Pseudomonadales > Pseudomonadaceae > Aquipseudomonas. Next base: position 62,521 of record NZ_JBOICF010000040.1, read on the forward strand.
GGAGGAATTCATCACTAAACCACCCAAAGGGTTCCAGGCCCCGCACGACGCAATCTAAGCTGTTGCCGCCGATTTGGCAAAGCGCGAAAGGGCTATCCGATCGAGCAACCATACTGCCACCATCGAAATCCCGACGAGCGGGAAGACAGCGCCTAGTGCAATCATCACCACCGTCGCAACTTTCCAGCGTGGCAGGCCGTGTCGCAGCGGCGGAACGCCAAAGCCGTTTTGCGGCCGACGCTTCCACCAGATCACCATCCCGCTCACCGAACTGAGCAGCACCATCAGGCAGATGAACAGGATCACCAACTGATTCAGCCAGCCGAACATCTTGCCTTCGTGCAGCATCACGCCAAGCTCGGTAGCGCGAGAAACCACGCTGTAATCCTGGTATCGCACGTCTGCCAGCACCTTGCCGGTGTACTGATCAATGTGCAGGGTTGCGTCGTTGTGCGGGTCGTCCGCGAACACCGACACCGTGAATACGCCGTCAGCGGTGGTCGGTTGAGTGATGCTGTAGCCGGACTCGATCTTGCGCTCTCTGGCGATATCGACGACCCGTTGCAAGGTGATCATCGGAGCAGCAGGTTCGTTGGACATGCCAGCATGATTCATATGCTCGGCGTGATCCCCCGAAGAAACCGGCATCGGCGTGTTCTCCATGGCCCACGGCACGGTCTGCACACTCGCGGTATTCAGCTCGCCAGCCTGTTTCTCGGACTTGGGCACCTCGTTCCACATTGTTGCCGGAAATGTGTTCCACACATCCGCGTACACCTTCCCCCACATGCCGGTCCAGGTCATGCCGCTCAGGAGCATGAACAACAGCGCCACCGAGCCCCAGAAACCGGTCACCGCGTGCAAATCCCGCCACAGCAGGCGACCCCGCGCGTTGAGGCGTGGCCAGAGCACGCCCGCGGACAAACGCCCGCGCGGCCACCACAGGTACACACCCGAGATCACCAGGACGATGCCCCATCCCGCTGCCAGTTCCACCAGACGGTCGCCCACGGTGCCGATCATCAGCTCACCGTGAAGCTCGCGGGCCATAGCTTGCAGATTGTTCTTGGCATCCTGAGTGCCGAGGATCTTGCCACTGTAGGGGTCGATGAACAGGTTCAGGTCACGACCCTCCTGGTTCACCACGAACTGCGCACTGCTTTCGGCATTTACAGGTGGCAGGTATTTGCTGATTGGCGCGTTCGGGTAGGCGTCGAAGATCCGCTGTTGCTGCGCGTCGGCACTGAGCATGTGGTGAGCGGGTTTGACCGTCAGCAGGTCGCTGTACATGAGCGAGTCGAGCTGTGGCTTGAACAGATAGACGATCCCCGTCAGCGACAGGACGATCATGAAAGGCGCGACGAACAACCCGGCATAAAAATGCCAGCGCCACGCCAGGTTATAAAACGACACGTTTGGTTTGGACATGGTGAAACACTCCCCGTCAGGGATAAGCACGGCGCAGCACGCGGACCACTCATCGGCGGTCAGCGGATACGAATCTTTTCAAGGTTCAGGCGACGGAAGAGAGCGGCGGGGCGCGACTGCGTGCGTTGGGGAAGACGCTGCGTTGGGCATGGCCCTGTTGCGGGACCGCATTGTAGAAGTCGGCAGGTTTCGGCGGAACAGGCGCCGCGACTGCCAAGGTCTGACTCAGCGCCGGGCAACTGAACAGCAGGGTGCAATAGCCGCACTTGGCCCAGAGCACATGATCGACGCCAGCAGCATCGGCTGAGTTTGCGTGGTGTGCGCTGTGGCCATCGGCCGACATGTCCATCGGCGCAGACAGCCCTATGTCCGCCGCCATCGATACGCGCGCCGGGATGCCCGTGTGATGCTCCATCGGCATCGACTGCGAAATCAGTGGGCCAATGAAGATCATCAGCATGGCAAACAGGCTCAGCCATGCACCCGGCATCTTGCGGGGAGCGGTGGCGCGGCGGCTGCGTGTCGCGAACATGCGGCTCAATGGCGTTCAGCTTCGATGATCAACATCTATCAATGGGCGTGCGCCGGAGCGTCGTCAGGTGCCTGTTTCTGCACCATCACCTGAACGGTAACGTCTCCGGCTTTCTCGAAGTGGAGCGTCAGCGGAAAAGTCTGGCCGGTGGTCAGCTTCGAGCGGTCTTTCAAATCCAGCAGCATGACATGGTAAGCCATCGGCGCGAACGTCACTGTGCCGCTGGCTGGCACGTCCACGGTTTCAATCTGCTGCATCTTCATCAAGCCGTCTTTGGTGACATGCTCATGCAATTGAGCGGCGCCGGCGATGGGGCTGTCGACAGTGAGCAGACGGTCGGCATCGGCCCCTTTATTGCTGATCACGAAATACGCCGCAACCGTGGGCGCATTCGGCGGCAACTCCATCGACCAGGCATGGGTGATGGACAGCTGGCCTTTTACATAGTCATGAGCTTCAACAAGGCAGGCGGGCAGCAGCAAGGCCGACAGCAGCAGAATCTTTTTCAACATGGGCAGGAGTCTCCAATTCATTCAGGTACGCGAAGTGCAGCGTGAACGAACGATCAGACTCGAGGTGAGGCGCGGGGGTTGAGATGTGGCCACAGCGCCCGGGGTGGCCCATGGAACACCAATATGCCATCCGGCAGACGGAGGGGCTGTAAGAACACGATAAAACCAAGCTGATTTCCCGCCGGCACCGCCACCATCGACAGCGACCCGGAACAACAAGGGCAATGCTGCATGAGCACATGATCGCTGCGGTCGGGGTTGCGTTGACCCACAGCCGTGATGGACGTCGCCACCAGACGTGTCCCGCTGCCGCTGCACAAACTTCCCCACACCAGCTGCTCACCTTGCGTACGCGGCATCGTCGGCGTCATCGGCATCGCCAACAGGGCGAACAACATCGCAAAGCACGCCACCCAGGCAAAGGCCCGGCGCCGCTTGAGGCTGATGATCTTCTTTTGTTGTTCTTTCATGTCGGCCATTTAGCCTGAATGGCCGGGAGATGTAAAAAGCACAGCCGCGGCGATGTGTCGCGGGTGCGGTTCGGTTCAGGGAAAGTTCAGGTGGACGCGTGCAGTTTCAGACCTAGCGCTTTGATCACTTTCATGATCGTGGCAAATTCCGGGTTGCCGGCACTACCCAGCGCCTTATAGAGACTTTCCCGCCCTAGGCCGGTGTCACGGGCTATTTGAGTCATACCATATGCCCGAGCAATATCATTAAGAGCTTTACGGACCAGAACACCATCCCCTGCGTCTTCATCAAAGCAAGCATCCAGATAGCCCGCCATGTCCTCAGGGGTTTCCAGGTATTCAGCTGCGTCGAAAGGTTTGAATTCTTCTTTCATTGTTATTTCCTCGCCTTGAGGTCGTCAGCCATTTCCTTGGCACGTTTGATATCCCGTTTTTGCGTCGACTTATCGCCACCGACCAGTAGTAGATAAACGACTTCCTTGTGGTGGGTCATATAGATCCGGTAACCGGGGCCACAGTGGATACGCATTTCGTAAATGCTTCCACCGACTGATTCACAATCGCCAAAATTGCCTCGCTCCGCTGCCCTGATTCGCGCAATGATGCGGCGCTGTCCGGTTTTGTCCCTCAAGGATTTCAACCATTGGTTAAATGAGGTAGATCGTTCGAAAAAAATCATACGGGAAATGTATCTTTCCGGATACTTTTCCGCTGTCAGGTGGCCTCGACAGGCGCGGTCGGATCTTTCGTCGCCACGCTAACGACCTTACATTACGATGAAGCGTCCTTATGAAATATCCTGCAATCCCGTCAAAACTTCTCCCACACTCCAAAGCTCCCGATCCACCCCCACCAAAACCGGCCTTTGCAAAACCAACACCGGCACCGCACGCTCCCGCGCCACTTCCAGCTTGGGTTCGGTCGCGGTGCTACCGCTGTTTTTGCTGATCAGCACATCGATGTTGCGGCGCTCGAACAACTCGCGCTCACCCTCAAGGTCGAAAGGGCCCCGGGCGCCGATGACTTCGCAGCGGGCATTGCCGGGATAGACGTCGAGGGCGCGCAGGGTCCAAAACTGGTGCTCGGGGATTTCGTGTAGGTGCGCCAATGGCTCGCGGCCCAAGGTAAACAGGGGGCGCTTGAAGGGGGCGAGAGCGGCGATGAGTTCGGCCCAGTCCGCCACTTCGCGCCAGTCATCATTCGGCCCGGCTTGCCATGCCGGACGACGCAAGGCCCAGCAGGGAACACCCGTCAGTTTGGCGGCGGTGGCTGCGTTCTGGCTGATTTGCGCGGCGTAGGGATGGGTCGCATCGAGAATCAGACCGATTTCCTCGTCGCGTACGAATTGCGCCAAACCCTCAGCGCCCCCATAGCCGCCTACGCGCACTTGGCACTGCAAGTCGTTCGGAACACGCCCCACGCCGGCCAGGCTGTAAATATGCTGTGGCCCCAGTGTTCGGGCGATGATCAGTGCTTCGGTAACGCCCCCCAGCAGCAAGATACGTTTCATTCGAAGGCCCCCGCGTGGCCGACGATCCCGCCTTGCCGGTCGATGGCGAACACTTCGACCTGGACTTGGGTTGGAACCACGCTGCGGGCGAAATCCAGCGCGTGCCGGCAGACCGCATCCCCCAGCGCGACGCCGACAGCAGCCGACATCGCCAACGCCTGCTGGCTGGTATTGGCCGCGCGAATCTTCTGTTGCAGATCGGCATCGGCGCCCACATCTGCGGCCCACTGCGCCAGTTGTTCCAGATTGATGCTGGAATGGCGACTGTGCAGATCCATATGCCCGGCCGCCAGTTTGCTGATCTTGCCGAAGCCGCCGCACAGACTGAGTTTATCCACAGGCACTTTTCGCAAATGCTTGAGCACGGCGCCGACGAAGTCGCCCATCTCGATCAGCGCGATGTCGGGCAGGTCATAGACTCGGCGCATCGTGTCTTCGCTAGCGTTGCCGGTGCAGGCGGCGATGTGTTGATAGCCATTGGTTTTGGCAACGTCGATGCCTTGATGAATCGAGGCGATATAGGCCGCGCAGGAAAACGGCCGGACAATGCCGCTGGTGCCGAGAATAGACAGGCCGCCGAGAATGCCCAGGCGCGGGTTCATGGTCTTGAGAGCCAGTTCGCTGCCATTTTCCACGCAGACCGTGACTTCGAAACCGCCCGTATAACCGAATTCGTGCGCCAGTCGCGTCAGGTGTTCGGTCATCATTCGGCGCGGAACCGGATTGATCGCCGGTTCATCCACGCCCAGCACCAAGCCGGGCCGGGTCACAGTTCCGACGCCGGGACCGGCGATGAAACGCACGCCGATGTCAGCGCTCAGTCGCACCTGCGAATACAACAGCGCGCCGTGGGTCACATCAGGGTCATCGCCGGCGTCCTTGATCGTTCCGGCTTCAGCGCCGTCAGCAGAAAGACGGCAGAATTCCAGACGCATCTGCACTTGCTTGCCCTTGGGCAGCGTGATCTCGATGGCGTCGTACATCTCGCCGCCCAACAACAGACGCGCCGCGGCTAGCGAGGTGGCCGTGGCGCAGCTGCCAGTAGTCAGGCCGCTGCGCAGCGGCGCGGGTTGTTCGGCGGTTTCTTCACGCATCAGGGCTTGATCGCTTCGAGCAACGTAATCGGCAGGGCCTGACGCCAAGTGTCGAACTCGCCCAGCGGTTTGGAGTGCGCAAGGTGAATTCGGGCCAATTCGCCGCCATGTTGTTCGCGCCAGTTGACCAGCATCGCCTCACTTTGCAGCGTGACCGCGTTGGCTACCAGCCGGCCGCCGGAGCGCAGATGCTGCCAGCAACTGTCCAGTACGCCGGTGCGGGTAATGCCGCCGCCAATGAAAATTGCATCAGGTTGGTCAAGCCCTTCAAGGGCATCGGGCGCACGTCCACGAATCAATTGCAAGCCGGGAACACCCAGCGCATCGCGGTTGAATTCGATCAATTGCTGCCGTTCTTCATTGGCCTCGATCGCTACGGCGCGACATGTGGGGTGCGCGCGCATCCACTCAATGCCGATGGAGCCGCATCCCGCGCCGACGTCCCACAACAACTCGCCGGGAACAGGGGCCAAGCGGGCGAGGGTGATCGCGCGCACGTCGCGTTTGGTCAGTTGGCCGTCGTGGCGAAAAGCGTCGTCTGGCAACCCACCCAGCGGCGATAAACGCAAGGTGTCAGGTGCTGCGCGGCAGTCAATCGCCACCAGATTCAACGCGGCAATTTCAGGGTTTGACCAGTCGTTGGCGGTGCCATCAACTCGCCGTTCCGCTGGGCCTCCAAGGTGTTCGAGAACCGTCATGTGGCTCGGGCCAAAACCGCGCCCACGCAACAAGGCCGCGATGGAGGAGGGGCTGCTTCCATCGTTGCTCAGCACCAACAGACGCAAACCGTGATGCAGCTGTGCATTCAATGCCGCCAATGGCCGAGCGACCACCGACAGCGTCAGCACATCCTGCAACGCCCAGCCCAGGCGAGCTGCCGCGAGAGAGTAAGAAGAGGGAGCCGGAATCACGCGCATCTGTTCGAACGGCACCTGCTGCGACAGGCTCACCCCCACGCCAAACAGCATCGGATCGCCGCTGGCAATCACGCAAACCGGTTCGCCGCGCTGCTCAAGGACAGGCTGCAATGAAAACGGACTCGGCCAAAGACGACGTTCGGCCGCAATGCACGGCGGTAGCAAATCGAGTTGACGAGCGCTGCCAAACACCTGTCGTGCCTGCAGCAGCGCGTGCCGGGCGTTCCTGCCCAGACCCTTGTAGCCGTCCTCACCGATTCCCACGACTGTCAGCCACGGCGACATGTATTGCCCTCAGACCCAATGCTTGCGACAGGCCGTATTCATTGGCCTACGAATAAACTCGGCATGATACCGCGCTGAGGGTGCCCCGTCGTGCTGGGGCCAATCAGCCTCATTTTGTAGGGGGGTGGCAGCTTGCTTGTGGGACATTTCTGAAACTCTCGTAGTAATGACACCGCCCAAGGCGCAAATCTATCGTGCGCCGCTCATGAAGCCGATCAGGATGTTGAGCGCATGTCCGGGGCCTACGCGTTTATCAATCGTGAAAAACAGAATCTCTCCTCCTTTCGAGACAGCTTGCCTAATGGCAGCGGTGCCCGGGCCAAGTTTGACCGGCTCAATCCCCACGTCACCGCCTTTTCTATCGTCATGCCGGGTGAGCTGATTGTCGTGGGCGACAGCTCGACCAGCATGTGCACGCCCGAGGATAATCTGCTGGCGTCGTACGCTCGTGACGTACGTCAGTCCCTGATCGCAACCGATGACGCCAGCGCAAGGGTTCTGACACAGAACTATGATCTGCTGCAAAGCATCATGTCCTACGGATCTCTTGGCGTTGGCAGTGTGACCTCGGCCTGGAGCACGCACCTGAATCAGGTCGAAAGTACTTTGAAAGACATCAACGACGCCTACCAGCGTTGGCGTGCCGGCGGGCTGAGCAAGGATCAGTTTGTGGCCCAGTGTCAGAGGTTATTCAACGTCCTCGATGGTCAGCTGCGGGGTATCGGGCACTGGGGAACAGGGCTGAAGAACAACTCAACGATCAAGAAGATGCTGGGCATTTCCAGCAAGAGTTTCATGCGCTCAGGCGAGGTCGCAAACTATGCGAGGAGCGTCAAACGCATCAACAACGTAGCCCGCTATTTGAGCAACGGAACACCGATAGGTGTTGTGTTGGATGTCGGCGCAGGTGTGTTTGAAATCCGAGAAGCGTGCTCGGCCGGGCGAGAGCAACAGTGTACGAAGGCCAAGTTTGTGGAGGTGGGGAAGATGATGGCGGGAATTCCGATGTCGAGCGCGACGGGTGGGGCCGGCGCGAAGGTAGCAGTATCAATGTGCTTCAGGATGGCCGGGCCTACTCGGGGTGCCAGTTTAGCCATTTGTGGTATCGCAGGTGGTGCTGCTGGCGGATGGCTGGGTGGAACCCGTGGTAGCAAATTGGGAGCGTACGGGGGTAACTGGCTTTATCAGTTGACTGGCGATGAGTGACGGCTTTTTAGGGGGAGTGGTCATCGGCTCCTGTGTTATCGGAGTTGTCAGCTTTTGCGCAGATGTGTATGTGAAATACCTCATCCTCCCTGGAATAGAAGTACGGCTAAAGAACTGCCAGATCGTGATTGATGCGAAGCGCAGTTGGGATAACTCTGGGTTTATCGGTCGACGCTATCGACTTGTGGCTGTGAACCTGGCACTTACCTCAACTGAACTTCTGCGACAAAAAGATCTGGTCGATATAGATGAGGTGAACAGCATCTCTGTCAGTCAGCGACGATGGATTTGTATTCCCGAAAGAGCTGGTGTGACGGCCTTCATCGTTGGCATCACCGCTCTGGCGCTGCTCGACAAGCTTTGGTAACCCTCTTATCCATAACCATCACAGTACGAAGGCCAAGTTTGTGGAGGTGGGGAAGATGATGGTGGGAATTCCTGCGGCTGGGCGAGCAGGGGCGTTGGGAGGGCCTGCCGCAGCTCGGCTGTGCCTGAAAATGGCTGGACCGTCTCGAGGCGCTAGCATCATTGCATGTGGCATCGCTGGCGGTGCCATTGTTGGATGGGGCGCAGGTAAAGGCGGTTCGGCCGTTGGAGAGTCGTTAAGTACAATGCTTTACGAGATCCTTGACGATGAATGACATCTTTTTGCTGTGTGTGGCTGTCATATCAGCCGGCTTCCTGCTTGTTGGACACCTTCTCGCGCTTTACGCGGCCTATTTTGTCCTTCCCGAAATCGAGGAGCAGTTGTCTAACTGTAAGCTCATCACGGATGCCAAAGCTTTTTGGGGAGAGTACAGCCATCCCGGGAAGATGTACCGTTACTCGATGGCCAGCTTGGTGCTGACATCCCCCCGTCTTCTGCATAAGCATGGCTTGATTGATGTTGATCAAGCTAACAATCTTTCTTTGAGGCTTCGGCGATGGATATATATTCCGTCGCGGCTCGGTGGAACTGGCCTCGTCACATTGCTGACAGCCATGGCGCTTGCGGGAAGGCTCTGGTAACCACCTATCAACAGTTGATCAGCATTCCTTCAGCCGTCCGGATCACCGACGCGAGCATTTTTCAGGACGCCACCGTCGCCAGGACGGCTATATATCCATATCTAATTCCGCGTCAGAGCCCATCCGACAGACCGCCTTTTCATGCCAACCGCCAAAGCAGGCATAATACGGCGCCTGTAACCATTCGTTTCCCATTTGCCCACCCCGTCCACGTCAGGTGACCCTTTGACCGAGCCGCTGTCCGCTCGCATGCCCGTCACGCCTTTGCGCCCCTCGGCCTGTCCGGGGTTGTTGCGTATCGTCCCGGCGCTGGACGGTGGTATCTGCCGGATCAAGCTGCCGGGCGGGGTAATTTCGGCCATGCAGGCGTTCGCCGTGGCTGATGTCGCCGAGCGCTTCGCGGGTGGGGTGATCGAGGCGACCAATCGCGGAAATCTGCAGATTCGCGGCGTCGGGACGGACCATGATGGCTTGATTGCTACCCTGCTCGACGCCGGGCTGGGGCCGAAGAATCCGGCCAGCGATGACGTGCGCAATCTGATGCTCAGCCCCACTGCGGGTATCGACCCTTTGCAACTGCTGGACGCGCGTCCACTGGCGGCACAGATACTTCATTCGCTGGAGACTCACCCTCGTTTCCATGAGCTGTCGCCCAAATTCGCGGTGTCGCTGGATGCGGGCGAGGGCCTGGCGATGCTTGAACACCCCCACGACCTGTGGCTGTCGGCGTTGAACGTGAACGGGGAAACACTGTTGGGTTTCGGCCTGGCAGGTTGTGCTGCCACCGAGTCGCCGCTGGCGGCCGTAACACCGGAAACGGGCCACGATCTGGTGGTGGCGGTGCTGGAGCTGTTCCTTGAGCATGCCCGGCCCGAGCAGACCCGCATGCGTCACCTGCTGCAGGAAATGCCCGTCACGTACTTCCTGGAACAACTCTCGAAGCGTTTGCGGCATCCCCTGCGACTTGATCAGAAAATAACCACAAAGCGTCGTTCGCCGATTCAGCCCAACGCTCACATCGGGCGTTATCCACAACGGCAACCCGGCTTGACCTCGGTCGGCGGTGTCGTGCCTTTGGGGCGACTGAGTCCGTCCATGTTGCGCCGCGTTGCAACGCTCTCGGTTGAACGGGGCGATGGTTCGCTGGCGATGACTCCTTGGCAAAGCGTGATGCTGCGCAACGTCACTCAGGATCAGTCCGAATTTGCGCTGGAGGGGCTGCGCGGTGCGGGTTTGTTGTGCGATGCCGAGCAGGCGCTGTCGCAGTTGATCGCCTGCACCGGCTCTGCCGCCTGTGGCAAAGGCCTGTCCGACACCAAGGCCGATGCACTGCAACTGGCCGCGCACCTGCAACAGCAGGGCGTCAGCCAGGCCGTACACCTTTCCGGTTGCAGCCGATCCTGCGCCGCTGCCCACGTTGCGCCGATCACTTTGCTGGCGGTTTGCGCTGGCCGTTATGACTTGTATTTTCGCCACGCAGATCAGCCGGGATTCGGCGAGTTGCGCGGGCGTGACCTCACTATTGAAGCAGTCGGTGCGTTGTTGACCGCCGACTCACGGAGCAACACCGATGATTGATTACATCCGCGACGGCCAGGAGATCTATCGCAACTCCTTCGCGATCATTCGTGCCGAAGCCCGGCTCGACTCCATCCCGGCCGACCTGGAAAAACTCGCCGTTCGGGTGATTCATGCCTGCGGCATGGTCGATGCGGTCGAGGACCTGCGTTTCTCGCCGGGCGCCGGGACTGCGGGACGTCAGGCGCTGGCCGCCGGGGCGCCGATTCTGTGTGACGCGCACATGGTGGCCGAAGGCGTGACCCGCGCCCGCCTGCCAGCGAACAATCAGGTGATCTGCACGCTGAAGAACGAAGGCGTTCCCGAACTGGCACGCGAGCTGGGCAACACCCGCTCCGCCGCCGCGCTGGAGCTATGGCGTCCGCATCTGGAAGGCGCAGTGGTGGTCATCGGCAATGCGCCGACCGCGCTGTTCTACCTGCTGGAAATGATCGATGCCGGCGCGCCGAAACCTGCATTGATTCTGGGCTTTCCGGTTGGCTTCGTCGGCGCTGCCGAATCCAAGGACATGCTCGCTGCTGACAGCCGCGGCGTGCCATACGTAATCATGCAGGGACGTCGTGGCGGCAGCGCCATGGCCGCCGCCGCGGTCAACGCCCTCGCCGCGGAGATCGAATGATGCACGCTCGCGGTCGATTGATTGGCCTGGGCGTCGGCCCCGGTGATCCCGAGCTGATCACCGTCAAGGCGCTGCGTCTGCTGCGCGAGTCGCCGGTGGTGGCGTACTTCGTTGCCAAGGGCAAGAAGGGCAACGCATTCGGCATCATCGAAGCGCACCTGCAGGAAGCGCAGACGCTGATGCCGCTGGTGTATCCGGTGACCACCGAAGCGTTGCCGGTGCCGATGTCCTACGAGCAGATCATCAGCGACTTTTATGACAGCGCCAGCCTCGATGTCGCCGCGCACCTGGATGCCGGTCGCGATGTCGCAGTGATCTGCGAAGGCGACCCGTTCTTCTACGGTTCGTACATGTATTTGCACGATCGCCTGGCCGAGCGCTACGAAGCTGAAGTGGTGCCGGGCGTCTGTTCGATGCTCGGCGGCGCCTCAGTGTTGGGCGCGCCTCTGGTATATCGCAATCAGAGCCTGTCGGTGTTGTCGGGCGTGCTGTCGGCCGATGAACTCAAGCGCAAACTGGTGAACGCCGACGCGGCGGTCATCATGAAGCTGGGCCGCAACCTGCCGAAAGTGCGGCAAGTGCTAGTCGACACCGGTCTGGCCGAACGTGCGCTGTACGTCGAGCGCGCGACGATGAGTAATCAGAAGATCGTGCCGCTGGCGGAAGTCGATCCGATGTCGTCGCCGTATTTCTCGTTGATCATCGTTCCCGGCGAAAGGTGGCAAGGCTGATGGGCGCTTCGAACACCAAGGCCCCGGCCATCGTCATTCTCGGCAAGGGCGCGCTGAGCACGGCGCGACGGATTCAACAGCTGTACCCGGATGCGCTGATTCATGGGCTGGCCGAGCGCGTTGAAGGCGTTGACCGCAGCTATACCGAGTTCGGCGCGACGTTGCGTGGCCTGTATCAACAAGACACGCCGATCATCGCGTTGTGTGCGGCGGGCATTGTCATTCGCACGCTTGCGCCGGTGTTGCTGGAGAAGGGTGCCGAGCCGCCGGTGCTGGCGGTGGCCGAAGATGGCAGCGCCGTGGTGCCGCTGCTGGGTGGGTTGGGCGGCGTCAACGTCATGGCTCGCGAAATTGCGGCGGGCCTGAAGACCACTGCTGCCATCACCACCAGCGGCGAGCTGCGCTTTGGCACCTGCCTGCTCAATCCTCCGGCCGGTTATGCCTTGGGCGATCTGGAGCTGGGCAAGCGTTTCGTGTCCGATTTGCTGTCAGGCGAAAGCGTGCGCATCGAAGGCGCGGCACCTTGGTTGGCGCAAGCGCAGTTGCCAGAAGACGATCATGCCCAGTTGGCAATTCATGTCGGTTATGCCGAGCGCGAGGCTTCTGCGAACGAACTGTTGATCTACCCGCGCAATGTGCTGGTGGCGGTCGATGCGGGCATTGAGAATCTGGCTGACGTTGTTAGAGCGACGCTGCACCATTCACGCATCGCACTGCAATCGCTGGCCTGTCTGTTGGCGAGCGAAGTGCACATGGCCAATTCGACGCTGCACATGGCGGCGCAGGAGTTGGGTGTGCCGCTGCGCTTTACTCAAGCAGCGTCGGCGAGTGACATGGCGCGACAGGCCTTGCCGCAGTTGCTGCCGCCGATCACGCCGCGCGACGGGATAGCCATTGCCGTCGCGCCGCAACCGCTGGACATCGAACACATCGGTCGAACAAGAGGGCGGCTGGCGGTTATCGGCCTCGGTCCGGGTGCTGCCGAGTTCATGATCCCGGCAGTCAAGGCCGAACTGGCGCGGGCCAATGATGTACTGGGTTACGAAACCTACGTGCGCATGGCCGGCCCGTTTCGTGCCGATCAGGTGCTGCATTGCACCGACAACCGCGAAGAAATGCAACGCGCCCGCCACGCTTTCGAACTGGCGGCTCAGGGGCGTTCGGTAGTGGTGGTTTCGTCGGGCGATCCAGGCGTGTTCGCCATGGCGGCGGCCGTGCTGGAAGCGCTGCACGAGTCCGACGATCCGCAATGGCATTCAGTCGATCTGGAAATCCTGCCGGGCGTCTCGGCCTCGCTGGCCACGGCGGCACAAGCCGGCGCGCCGCTAGGCCACGACTTCTGCGTGATGTCCCTGTCGGACAACCTCAAACCATGGGACATCATCGAAAAGCGTCTGGACTTGGCCTGCCAGGCCGATCTTGCGCTGGCGTTCTACAACCCGATCTCTCGCTCTCGTCCGTGGCAACTCGGACGAGCACTGGAAATAGTGCGTCAGCACCGCACCCCTCAAACTCCGGTGACGCTGGGGCGGGACATCGGTCGTCCGGGGCAGACCTTGCGTGTCATCACATTGGGTGAACTGACCCCGGAGCAGGTGGACATGCGCACGATGGTGTTGGTCGGCTCTTCGCTGACCGCCACAGTTCCCCGCTCCGAGGGACGACACTGGGTCTATACGCCGCGTTGGTATGGCGCTAAACCCGCCTCCTGATTCACTGACCCGAATGGAGGGAGCCTCGGAATCCCTCCGTGTGTGCGTAGGAATGCGCCTCTGTCAGGCGAGAGTTGACGCCTGGATCCTGTGGAACTGTCAGCTGATCACGGGTAAATCTTTTCCCTGTTCCTGACCCGTAAATGTCAGCTTCATCCCTCAAGCGCTCGCATCCCTTGCCGCACAAGCACTGCGAACATGAGCACGCATTTGCATACCTTTCTTTCAGCTACCGAATCTTGTCCGCATGTAAGTAAGTCGTCTGATCGCGAGCTGTCGGGGTGCGCTAGGGTACCGGTGTCCATGACGGACGATTTTTTAAAAGGACTTAGCAATGAACAACGAAGCATTCATGAAACATCTGGCCGATGTCCCTTCCCTGGACTCGATTCTTCCCGCAGACACTGCTCGCAACTTGCAGTTGAACACCGCTGAGCCCGCCAGTGCCGCAGTGACGGGTCAAGCCCTGATCGGCTTCGTCGAAGGCATGAGCCAACAGGCGCGCGAAGACGTTCTGGATACGGTGACCTACGCGACGCTGGCTGCCGACAAGCGCTACGACGTGGTTACCCAGAATGGCGAATGGTACAAGACCTTCCGCGGCGCGATGACCAAAGCCCTGAACTGGACACCACAGGATATTGCCTACATCAGTCACTCCAACCGTGAGCGGGTATTGACCATGGATCAGGTCGGCCTGCAGCTCATCGCTTCTACGATTGCCGCCGCCGGAACGGGTGGCGCGGCGGGACCGTTGATGCTGCAAGTGGCTCAGGACGCCATCGAGGCCTTGAGAGGTCAGGACGAACCTGCCCGCCTGTTCAACAGCCGGACAAAGAAACCAGGTGGCGCGCGGTTCCTCGTCGGCGGGTGTAACGAAAGTGCTGATGGCGTCATCGTGCTGGCGGTCGGTGCCGTTGAGGTCAAAAGCAGAGTCAACGTAACCAACGTCCTGTTCGTCAACTGGAACTCGCTGGCCGTCGACCTGAACCGAAGCGCGGACGTCTTCGTATTTCACCAATCGCTCTATGCACAACGTCGCGACCGAGTTCGTAGAGCGCTGCTGAATTCGTCCGACGCTGCCTTGATGGAATTCCCGATTTAAGGAGTTCAGGCCGCGTACGCTGTCGCGGCCTTCTTTTACAGGAGTTAGCCTGATGAATCAGGAAGCCGTGGAAACTTACTTGAACGATGGGCTGCTGATGGTCTTCGTTGCGCCTGTGGACCCGAGCCTCAGGCGCGATGTCATGGACTGTAGCCTGTATACGCAGTTGGCAGCGGCCAGGCAGTTCAGCAAATTCACCGATTATCGCGATTGGCAGACCACCTTGATCAAAGCCTTGGCAGCATTTGGATGGCTTAGACTCGACCTTGCCGACAAGCAGGGTACGAGCGGTGAAACTCTTGCTATCGCCGAGGTGTTGTCCGAGTTACTGCCTGATGCACTCAGCGATTGGCGCGGCGAGAGACTGGATAACCTTCTCGCATCGTTGTTCCAGGCTCCTGGCAATGATGTCGCGGCGGCGATCATCGAACGCTGCGTTGAAGTAACTGCCCCCCAGACCGACACCCGTAATGCGATACAGGCCCACGCTGAACCTCTAAGTTCAGTCGTGCTTCAGATCGGTTTCGTTCTGCCAACCCGCGAGATGGTACTGCTGTGCGTGGCCTTTGAAACGTTGGAAACCGTCGATGCGAATCCATTCGCTCAGCGCCTGATGAACAGCCAGTTGGCAGGCGATTTCAGGGCATTTGCGTTCGTCGGCGTGCTGGACGATCTGAGATATTCACCGTTTCGGCAGCGAATCGATAAGGCGCTGGCGGAGAAGCGCGCGGCGCTTTGCTTTCCTTGCAAGGCATTCCCCGTCACGGCAGAACAATCGTGAACAAGGCAACCGGCGCTATTGTCGGCTCCAGTCTGGTGTCTCTATACGATGGGATCGGCAGGCAAGACCGCGAAGATATCCTCGATTGCCTGTCGCATGCTCACGCTTTCGCCAGTCGATATCACGATCAGCGGGACGACTATTCCAACTGGATGTTCCGCTACCGTACTCGGCTTGAAAACCGCGGCTGCATACTCGTTAACCCGATCCTCCACACGCCCCAGGTGATCTTTCAGGCCTCGGATCTGGACGCCGTGACCTTCGACATCATCGATTCAGCGGGATCGCGGGCGCTCGCGGATCTAGCCGGTGCCTCTTGGCGTTCCTTGAAAGTCAGCGGCCACGCAAAGCGGTTTTTCAGAAACGGCTCGCGTGACGGCGAGCTGGGACGCTTTCAGATGGTGCCGTGCGTGAGCGATTCGAACGGCGATGTATTGCTATTGATCTGCGCCATTCGCCTGACCGAAAGCGTGGATACCCGAGACTTCGATTTCTGGACCGATACCCGGCGGGAAATGCTCCTGCGCATCAGCGGCGGTGTTTATCGCTTCGACCGAGCGGTCTATGCCGGCTATCGAACGTTGATCCGAACGCAATTGAACAGCAATGCCGATCGGGCGATCGAGCAATTTCCTATCTGATGGCTATGGCACCAGATAGCCCTTGATGCCGGTGAAGATGATCTGTGCAGCCAGTGCGCAGACGAACAGGCCCATCAGACGGCTGACGATCTGCAGGCCTTGATCGCCCAGAATGCGCTCGATGCTGTTAGACAGGAAAAGCACCACACCCACGGTGAAGCTGGCCAGGGCAATGCTGACGATGGCGGTCAGCTTGTCGTCCCAATGGGGCTGACTGACCCCCATGACCAACAGGGCACCAATAGTGCCGGGGCCGACGGTGATTGGAATGGTCAGAGGCACGATGGCCACATCCTGCTGCACGTTGTCGGTCTGAACGCCCGATTTACCCTGCGCCATGCCCAGCGCCGAGATGAACAGTACGCTGCCGGCACCGATACGAAAGGCGTCGGCAGTGATGCCGAAAACCCCGAAGATCACCCGGCCGAACAGATACAGCAAGACGCTGGATACCAGTGTGGCGAAGGCAATCTTCCACGCCAGATAACGACGTTCCTTGCGCGAGTAGCCGCGACTCAGGCTGATGAAACACGACAGGACGAAGAACGGGCTGTAAAGCACCAGCATCTTCAGATAAACGCTGAACAGCACATGAAGCATGGTTTGAGCTCGTGGCGGCAGACTCGGACGGGGGAAGTCTATCAGGCGCCGCCGAGGAGGGAGGTTCAGTTTTGCTGATAGCGATCCTGATCATCGCTGTGGACATCGATCTGAGTGCGAGCACGTTGCTCGACCCAGTACTCGACCAGCTCACGCAGCTGCGACAGCTCGACCGGTTTGGACATGTGCCCGTCCATGCCTGACTGGCGAGCGCGGTCCTTGTGTTCAGCCAGGATATGCGCGGTCAATGCCACCACCGGCGTACGAGTCCGCTGATTGCCGACTTCCCAGGCGCGCAACTGCTGGGTGGCCGAAAAACCGTCGAGGATCGGCATTTCGCAGTCCATCAACACCAGATCGTAGCGCTGTGCTTTCATCGCTCGCAGTGCCTCTTCGCCATTGCTGGCAGTGTCCGGTTGCAGGTTGAGCTTGCCCAGCATGCCGCGAATCACTTTGGTGGAAATGCTGTTGTCTTCGGCCACCAGAATGCGGAAGTCGCTGGGAACGTCGACTTCGCCGAGGACGGTTGGAGCCGGAGGAAACTGCGCTTGCCCCTTGTTGCGTTGGTTCAGCTCGTCTGCCAGCGTGGTCTTCAAGGTGTAGCCCGCCACGGGTTTGGCCAGGATGCGTTTGACCCCTGCGTTACGTGCGATGACCTTGCTCGGCGCATTGCTGATGCCGGTGAGCATGATCAGCAGAATGTCGTGATTGAGGCTGGGGTCTTCCTTGATCTTGGCGGCCAATTGCATGCCGGTCATGCCTGGCATGTTCTGGTCGAGCAAGACGATGTCGAAGTAGTCGCGCAAATGCGCTTTTGTGCGCAGCAGGGCCAAGGCTTCTTTGCCAGAGGGCACGGCGCTGACATTCAGGCCCCAGGCGCTGCACTGCTGGACCAGCACTTTGCGGCAGGTGTCGTTGTCGTCCACCACCAGGACCCTTGCGCCCTTGAGCGGGCTGTCGAGGTCCGACGGCGGCTGCTCCAGGCGCTCCGGGTCCAGTGGCAGGCTGAGCCACAGGGTACTGCCCTGATTGCTGCCGCTCTGAATGCCGAACTCGCCGTTCATCAACAGAATCAGTTGCCGGGCGATGACCAGCCCCAGGTGACCGCCTACCTTGCTGGCTGCCAGGAAATTCTTGCTGTGCAGCTCGGCGTGCAGCAGGGCGTCACGCTCTTTGGCGGTCAGCGGCGTGCCACTGTCTTGAACGGCAATTCTCAGGCGCGGTTTGCCGCCCCGCGAATCAAGCGCCACGACCAGCAGAATCTCGCCCTCGTCGGTCTTTTTCAATGCGTTTTCCAGCAGACTCAGCAGCGTCTGACGCAGTCGGGTCGGATCGCCGCTGATCACGCGCGGCACCTGGGGCTGGAGGAAGCTGATTAGCTCGACGCTCTGCTGTTCGGCCTTGGCGCGGAAGATACTCAGGCAATCTTCGATCATCGCGTTGAGGTCGAACTGCACGTCATCCAGCTCGATCTGGCCGGACTCCAGCTTGGTGATATCGAGGATCTCGTTGATCAAGGTCAGCAGTTCGTTGCCCGCGCTGTGGATCGTTTGTACGTAGTCGCGCTGCTTGACTGATAGCGGCGTGCCCAGCAGCAGTTCGGTCATGCCCAGCACGCCGTTCATGGGTGTGCGGATTTCGTGGCTGATCTTGGCCAGGAACTCGGCTTTGGCGTTGATCTCGGCGGTGCTCGCTGCCAGTTCGCGGCTGACGCTGAAGTTGTCTTCGGTGATGCTGCGATGGCGCTCGCTCAGGGCGATGCTCATCAGCAGTCCGCACACGCAGAACATGGCCAACACCGCGATGATCAGCGATTGCGCGGCTATCGTAGTCAGCCAGAGCAGCGCCGGCAAAACCACCAGATTGCCCAGGTTAAACACGATCATCGCGATGACGAACGGCCGCGCCGGGGCATAACCCTTTTGCAGGTGATAGATCGACACCAGGGTAATGGTCAGCGTAGTGAGGGCCACCAGCAGGAACGTCAGGACGTTCAGCGGCAGGGTGTCGACGAACAGCACCAACAGTCCGCCAAAGCCGACGATCAGCAACACGCCCATCAACAGGCGATCGAGTGTTTCGGCGCCTCGCTGAATGAAGAAGCAATAGGCGTACATCAGCCCGGTCGCCGCAGCCATCAACAATGCCAGGTGGGCGCTCGGCGTCTGCGCCAGATGCCAGCGTGACAGCCACGGTGCTTGCAGATTCAACAGCAACAGCGCGCTGAGCCCAAGGCATGCCTCGCACGCCGCCAGCCACAGGCTGCTGGCCGAGCGGGACTGAGCGTAACGCGTGATGTTCTGCACGATCAGCATGAACAGCGAGCCGAAGAACAACCCCAGCAGCAGCGGACGACGCTCATCGGCGGCGCTGGAAACGGCGGATTCCAGTGAAATGTTCGGCCGCAATTCCTGCTCGGATTTCAGGCGCAGATAAAGGTCCAGCGGCCGTTCGGATTGCGGAACGGGCAACAGGAAATCCACGGAAGGCAAAGGTTGCGCGGATCGTGGGACTTTATTGCCGGAGCGCGAATGATCGATCAGCGATTCGCCATCGAGCACGTACAGGTCCGCGGTCGCCAGGTCCGGGGCGAAGATGCGTATTAGCTGTTCGTGATCAGTCGGGGCGAGGCGATAGTGCAACCACAAAGCGGAGTCGCGATCAGTGGCGCGAACCTTGTCGAGTTCGACAGGGCTGAATTGAGTGTCGTAGTGGGGTGAGCGAATGTCGCTGAGTTGCAGGTTGGCCTGATCGTCGACAAGAGTCGACCATCCTGCACTGACCTCGGCGGATGCCGTGGGCACACAGAGCGGGGTCATCATGGCGATGATCAAACAAGTGGCAATCCTGAGCCAGCGCACGGCGAAATCCCTTCGTGAATGTAGCCAGTAACTCTGGTGCGGCTCCGGATGATCGGACAGTCGCTGATGCTAAAGCGACTGTCCGGATCCAGACTTACTCCAGATGTTCGCCGCGTTCCCGGGCAATGGCGCGATAGCCAATGTCCTTGCGGTAGAAACAACCTTCCCAATCAATCGTTGCAGCCAGTTCATACGCCTGTTTCTGCGCATCGCCGACGGTGTCACCCAATGCGGTCGCACACAGAACGCGGCCGCCGGAAGTGACCACCTGACCATCCTTCAATGCCGTACCAGCGTGAAACACTTTGCCCGGCAGCGCTGCTGCGGCGTCCAGGCCGTTGATCGCCGCGCCCTTGGCGTAATCGCCAGGATAGCCGCCAGCGGCCAGTACGATGCCAAGGCTGGGACGCGGATCCCATTGAGCTTCGATTTTGTCCAGCGCTTGCGCCAAAGCGGCCTCGACCAGCAAGACCAGGCTCGATTGTAGACGCAGCATCACCGGTTGGGTTTCCGGATCACCGAAACGGCAGTTGAACTCGATGACCTTGGGGTTGCCCGCCTTGTCGATCATGAGACCAGCATAGAGGAAGCCGGTGTAAACGTTGCCTTCGTCCGCCATGCCTCTGACGGTCGGCCATATCACCTGGTCCATCACGCGCTGATGCACGTCGGCGGTGACTACGGGGGCGGGGGAGTAAGCGCCCATGCCGCCGGTGTTCGGCCCGCTGTCGCCGTCGCCGACACGTTTGTGATCCTGGCTGGTAGCCATGGGCAGCACGTTCTTGCCGTCGACCATGACGATGAAGCTGGCTTCTTCGCCATCCAGGAACTCTTCGATCACCACGCGCGAACCGGCATCACCGAAAGCATTGCCCGCGAGCATGTCGCGCACGGCTTCTTCGGCTTCCTGCAGGGTCATGGCGACGATCACGCCTTTACCAGCTGCCAGGCCGTCGGCCTTGATTACGATCGGAGCGCCTTTTTCGCGCAGGTAAGCCAGCGCAGGTTCGATCTCGGTGAAGTTCTGGTAGTCGGCAGTCGGGATCTTGTGACGCGCCAGGAAATCCTTGGTGAAGGCCTTGGAGCCTTCCAGCTGCGCCGCGCCCTTGGTCGGACCGAAGCAATCCAGGCCCCGGGAGCGGAACAGGTCGACCACACCGGCCACCAGCGGCACTTCAGGGCCGACGATGGTCAACGCGACGTTGTTCTCGGCGAAGTCGGCCAGTTGCTCCAGCGCCAGCACGTCGATGTCGACGTTCTCGCACTTGGCTTCGATGGCAGTCCCGGCGTTGCCCGGCGCAACGAAGACCTTCTGCACACGAGGGTCCTGCGCGACTTTCCAGGCCAGGGCATGTTCACGGCCACCGCTGCCGATGATGAGTACGTTCATTTCAAAAACCTCGATGACGCTAATTCTGTGGGGTGTCAAACCTGACGCTGATCGTTCCCACGCTCTGCGTGGAAATGCCCTACTGGACGCTTTGTGTCCGCTGTTGGTGGGCGCGAAGCATCCGGGGCTGCGTGCCCACGCAGAGCGTGGGAACGATCAGGTTTGTCAGCCGGCCGCGCGAGTCAGTGCGGCCGTTGTCTCGTTAGTGACGGAAGTGGCGCATACCGGTAAATACCATCGCAATGCCTGCTTCGTCCGCCGCTGCGATCACTTCGTTGTCACGCATCGAGCCGCCTGGCTGGATCACTGCGGTGATGCCGACCTTGGCCGCGTTGTCGATGCCGTCGCGGAACGGGAAGAACGCGTCGGAGGCCATGACCGCTCCTTGTACCTGCAGACCAGCATGTTCGGCCTTGATGGCGGCAATGCGCGCCGAGTTCACGCGGCTCATCTGGCCCGCGCCGACACCGATGGTCTGGCGATTCTTTGCGTAGACGATGGCATTGGATTTGACGTATTTGGCCACTTTCCAGGCGAAGATCAGGTCGTTGATTTCCTGCTCGCTCGGCGCGCGCTTGGTCACCACTTTCAGGTCATCGGCGGTGATCATGCCGATGTCACGGCTCTGCACCAACAACCCGCCGTTGACGCGTTTGTAGTCCCATGCCGGTGCGCGGTCGGCAGCCCACTGGCCGCTGGTCAGCAAGCGTACGTTGGCTTTGTTGGCGACGATGGCCTGAGCTTCGGCGCTGACGCTTGGAGCGATGATCACTTCAACGAACTGACGCTCGACGATCGCCTTGGCAGTCTCGGCATCCAGCTCACGGTTAAAGGCAATGATGCCGCCAAAGGCCGACTCGCTGTCGGTGGCGTAAGCCAGTTCGTAGGCCTGACGAATGCCGCCCTCGGCGTCCGGACTGACCGCGACGCCGCACGGGTTGGCATGTTTGACGATGACGCAGGCTGGCTTGACGAAGCTTTTGACGCATTCAAGCGCAGCGTCGGTATCAGCCACGTTGTTGTAGGACAGTTCCTTGCCTTGCAGCTGGATCGCGGTGGCGATGCCCACTTCGGTCGGTTTGGTTTCAACGTAGAACGCCGCGCTCTGATGCGGGTTCTCGCCGTAGCGCATTTCCTGCGCCTTGATGAACTGGGTGTTGAAGGTGCGCGGGAATTCGCTGCGGCCTTCGGTAGAGAGGGTTTCTGCGCTCTGATCGACGCTGCCCAGGTAGTTGGCGATCATGCCGTCGTAGGCTGCGGTGTGTTCGAAGGCCTTGAGCATCAGGTCGAAACGCTGAGCGTAGGTCAGGCCCCCGGCCTTGAGGCTTTCGAGCACTTGGCCGTAGTCGCTGGCATTGACCACGATAGCCACGTCTTTATGGTTTTTCGCAGCCGAACGGACCATGGTCGGGCCGCCGATGTCGATGTTTTCGATGGCGGTCGGAAGGTCGCAACCTGGCTTGGAGACAGTGGCTTCGAACGGGTAGAGGTTCACCGCAACCAGATCGATCGGCTTGATGCCATGCTCGGCCATGATGGCGTCGTCGGTGCCGCGACGGCCAAGGATGCCACCGTGGATTTTTGGGTGCAGGGTCTTGACCCGGCCATCCATCATTTCCGCAAAGCCCGTGTAATCCGCGACTTCTACCGCTGCGACGCCGTTGTCCTTGAGCAGCTTGAACGTGCCACCGGTGGAGAGAATCTCGACGCCCAGGGCTTCGAGTTCACGGGCGAATTCAAGGATCCCGGTCTTGTCGGAAACGCTGATCAAGGCGCGGCGGATCGGCAGGCGGGTAGTCTGGTCGGTCATCTCAACTTCCATCAAAAGGTTCGGCAAAAAAAACGACCGCAGGAACTGAGGTCGCTTTGTTTGGGGATGCTTACAGCAGATCGTACTGCTTGAGTTTCTTGCGCAACGTGCCACGGTTCAGACCCAGCAGCTCGGAGGCTTTGGTCTGATTACCCTTGACGTAGTTCATCACGCACTCGAGCAACGGAGCCTCGACTTCCGAGAGCACCAGGTTGTAGACATCAGTGACGGCGGCACCTTCAAGATGAGCGAAATAATTGTGCAGCGCCTTTTCGACGCTTCCGCGCAGGGTCTGACCCTCTTCGCTCGGCGTATTGAGGTGCTGTTTCAAATTGACGTTGTCGCTCACGGGTGTTGTTCCACTCACTAAAGTCTCTGTCATCATCGTCATGCGGCCACCTCTTGTTCGTTCCCTGCTTCCGGGCTTTTATCGCGTTCGGCAAAGAACTCCCGAACGTTGGCGCACTGTGCTTCCGTATCTTCCAAACGATTGAACTGGGCGCGAAACTCCCTGGCGCCCGGCAAGGTTGCGAGATACCAGCCGACGTGTTTACGGGCAATCCGCACGCCCATCACGTCGCCATAGAACGTGTGAAGCGCGGCCAGATGCTCTAGCAGAATGCGTTCCACTTCACCCAGCGCCAGCGCGGGAAGTTTTTCCCCGGTGCGCAGGTAGTGTTCTATCTCGCGAAAAATCCATGGGCGCCCTTGGGCGGCCCGACCAATCAACAGCCCATCGGCTCCGGTCGCATCCAGGACGCGCCGGGCCTTTTCCGGTGAATCGATGTCGCCATTGGCAAACACCGGAATCGACACCGCCTGTTTTATCGCGGCGATCGTGTCGTACTCGGCTTCGCCGGTGTAGAGGTCCGCACGGGTTCGCCCATGCACCGCCAGCGCCTGAATGCCCGCTTGCTCGGCGATTCTGGCGACCGTCAGACCATTCTTGTTCGCCCGGTCCCAGCCGGTTCGAATCTTCAGGGTGACCGGTACCTCGACTGCCGCGACCACTGCGTGCAGGATTTCGGTCACCAACTGCTCATCTTTCAACAGCGCAGAACCGGCAGCCTTGTTGCAGACCTTTTTTGCCGGACAGCCCATGTTGATATCGATGATCTGCGCGCCAAGTTCGACGTTGGCGCGTGCCGCATCCGCCAGCATCTGCGGATCTCCACCGGCGATCTGTACCGAGCGTGGCTCGGGATCACCTTCATGAATCATGCGAAGCCGCGATTTGCGACTGTTCCACAGGCTCATGTCACTGGTGACCATTTCCGAGACCACCAGGCCCGCGCCGAGTTGGCGACAGAGCTGCCGGAAGGGCTGGTCAGTGACGCCCGCCATGGGGGCGAGGATCAAGCCGTTCTGCAATGTATAGGGGCCGATGCGTACCGCCGACATAGGGTGACCTGTTGTGGGGCCGAATCACGAAGCCTGGTCCGAAAAGTGCTTTGGCAGCAATTCAGACGGGACCCAGAGTATGAAAAAGGGTGGGCATGATACCCGCTCTCGATGACTGGATAAAGGCTGAATTGGATAAAATCTGAACAGTTACTTTCTTATCGCCAACGGTTAGGTGCCGGTTCTCGTTGTCATAAAAATGTCGGCAGGCTTCTGATAGCTCTGTGCCGCATTTCAGTGCGGACGGGAGGCGCGCGAGGGCACTTTATTCGGTCAGGACGATGTCAGAGTTTACTCCGGGGAGCGGAAACTCAAACTGTAATTCACCGCCTTGGGACCTGGGTCGAGGATGTCCAGGGCAATGTGAATAGGTGTCTGTGGCGGCATTTCCTCCTTGCCCGCCAGTTCTCCGCTCAGATACTCGCCGGGTTTGAACCGACGACTGGCAATCAACTGACCATTGGTATCGGCAAAACGCAGCTCCAGCAGCGGGAATGGTTGGGCAAACGAGGCGCGGTTGTAGATGATCGCGTCGACCACCAGTGCGCCCTGAAACTCGGGATGGCTGCGCACCACCAGATTGCTGCTTTTCAGCAGTTTTATGTCGACCTTCGAAGGCACTTTGCAGCCGACCTGTGGGCAGATGTCCTGAAACCAGGAGCGGTACTGATCCTGGCGCGCCAGTTCGTCGAAGTGGTACCAGACGTACTGCCCCGCCAGACCGGCAAGTGCGATCAGCGCCAACAGTATCCAGAGCAGGCGTCGCCCCCAGCGCGGCTTGGGTTTCTGCCAGGCGAGTTGCAGAGGGTCATCGGTCAGATCAAGCAGTGCCTGGTCGCGCAGGCCGGGTTCGTTGCGCGCGCGCTTGCCGTTCGTCTTGGGCGGCTCGTCTTCTTCGTCATCGTCGTGGTGGTGCCGAGCACGATCCGCATCGCCGTCCAGTGCCGAGAAGCGTTCGGATGAAGACCGCTCCTGCGGTTCGGCATCGGCGTGCATGCGGTCCGCAGCATGCGGCTCGTTGTCCAGATCAGCCGGTGCCATGGAAAACGATGGCTCAGTGCGGTGGTCGTCATGCTCGATTTCATCGCTGGCCAACGGCTCGATCAGCGAATCGGGTTCATCATGTTCGTCATGCTCTTCGATGACTTCGGCGTGGAGTTCCGGCAGCTGGCTGACGTCGTCGTGGCTCAGGCCGGCATCCCAGCGCTCGGCGGTGACCTCGGGCTCGTCACGACGGGCACTGAAAGACTCGACCTCATCGTGGTCAATGGCGTGGCTGGCACGGCCGAAGGATTCGGGCAGTTGGATTTCCCGCTGCTCAAGGCGTGCGAGTTCGATATCGAGGTCGTCCAGGTCGAGGCTGTCCAGATCGACAGTTCGATCCTTGTGCTTGACTGGCAGTGGCGCCGGCTGCGTGATCGCTACTGTCCGTGGCTCGACCGTCTCGACTTTCGGTGCGGCGGGCTCGGGGCTCGTCCGAGGCGTGACAACCGGCTCGGCGGACTTGGTCCCGGCGCTTTGTTCCAACAGTTGTTTCGCGGCATTGAACACTTGCAGGCAGGAGCCGCAGCGAACCATGCCTCGAGCGATGCTCAACTGAGCATGGCTGACGCGGAAACTGGTCTGGCAGTGAGGGCACTGAGTGACGAAGCTGTCGGTCATGCGAGTATCCGGGGGTTAGCGAGCGCCTAAAGGTGTGTGATCAGTGGCTTCAGCGACGACGACCGGTGATTCGTACCCAGCCCTCACGGTTGGCGATCGGGTCCAGATCGAAGGCGTCGGCGTAAGCTGCCGCTACTTCTTCGCCTTGTTCGGCAAGAATGCCGGACAACGCCAGGCGTCCACCGGGTTTGACCAGGCTTGCCAGCTGGGGTGCCAGCGAAACCAGTGGCCCAGCCAGAATATTAGCCACCAAAACGTCGGCTGGCTCTTTCGGCAGATCTTCGGGCAGGTAGAGCGGGAATTTCTCGGCCGGGACATTGTTGCGCCCGGCATTGTCGCGGGAGGCTTCCAGCGCCTGCACGTCGATGTCGGTGCCGACTGCGTGTCTGGCCCCCAACAGCAGCGCGGCAATGGCGAGGATGCCCGACCCGCAGCCGAAGTCCAGCACATCGCAGCCGCTCAGGTCCTGACCGTCCAGCCATTCCAGGCACAGAGCGGTTGTCGGGTGGGTGCCGGTGCCGAACGCCAGCCCCGGATCGAGCAGCAGATTGACCGCGTCCGGCTCGGGTGCTGCGTGCCAGCTCGGTACGATCCACAGGCGCTGGCCGAAGCGCATCGGCTGGAAGTTGTCCATCCAGCTGCGTTCCCAGTCCTGATCTTCAATGACTTCGTGGGTGTGCTCAGGCAGTTCGGCGCCGGTCAGCAACTTCAGGTGAGCCAGCACCTGATCGGCATCGGTATTGGCCTCGAACAGCGCGAGCAAGTGCGTGTGCGACCACAGTGGCGTGGTGTTCAGTTCAGGTTCGAAAATGGGCTGATCTTCGGCGTCCATGAAGGTCACGGACACGGCGCCGACTTCGAGAAGCGCGTCTTCGTAGGTTTCGGCTTGTTCTGGGCTGATGGCGAGACGGACTTGCAGCCAAGGCATGGCGGATTACCTTCGAATTGAAAAATGACAGGCGGCACAGCGCCGCGAAAGACCGGCAAGTTTACGGGTTCGGGAAGAAACAACAAAGAGGGTGTGGGCACGCACGTCGCTTTTGAATCTGGCCGAAGGCCGTCAAGGGGGCTGCTGATCATCGGCCGTATGAATGCCTCCTGTGGGAGTGAGCAAGCTCACTCCCACAGTTAATTCGTCATCGCCCCATGAATTCCAGGCTGCGCTGTCGAGTTTTGCAAACTCAAGAAACAACAAAGCCGCTCGAAAGCGGCCTTGTTGATCTATCTCACAACCGGGCTGATCAGTGCTTCTCTTCGGCCAGTTTGTGTTCCAGGTAGTGGATGTTGACGCCGCCTTCGCAGAAGCCTTCATCGCGGGTCAGATCACGGTGCAGCGGGATGTTGGTCTTGATCCCGTCGACCACGATTTCGTCCAGGGCATTGCGCATGCGTGCCATGGCTTCGTCGCGGGTTGCGCCCCAGGTGATCAGCTTGCCGATCAGCGAGTCGTAGTTGGACGGAACCTTGTAGCCGCTATACAGATGCGAATCGACGCGAACTCCATTGCCGCCTGGCGCGTGAAAATGCTTCACCAGGCCTGGGCTCGGAATGAAGGTCTTCGGGTCTTCCGCGTTGATCCGGCACTCGAGTGCGTGGCCGTGAATCTTCACGTCATCCTGGGTATACGACAGCTTGTTGCCAGCGGCGATGCTGAGCATCTCCTTGACGATATCGATACCGGTGACCATCTCCGAAACCGGGTGCTCCACCTGGACGCGGGTGTTCATCTCGATGAAGTAGAAACGGCCATTCTCGTAAAGGAACTCGAATGTACCGGCACCACGATAGCCGATGTCGATGCAAGCGTTGACGCAGCTTGCGAACACAGCCTGACGTGCTTCTTCGTCGATGAACGGCGCCGGCGCTTCTTCCAGAACCTTCTGGTGACGGCGCTGCAGGGAGCAGTCGCGGTCGCCCAAATGGATGGCATTGCCCTGGCCGTCGGAAATGACCTGGACTTCCACGTGGCGTGGGTTGGTCAGGTATTTCTCCAGATACACCATCGGGTTGCTGAACCACGCAGCCGCTTCAGCGCGGGTCTGCTTGGCCGCTTCGATCAGGTCTTCTTCCTTGTGCACGACGCGCATGCCGCGACCACCACCGCCGCCAGCGGCCTTGATGATCACTGGATAGCCAACTTCGCGGCCAATGCGCAGCGCGGTTTCTTCGTCTTCCGGCAGCGGGCCGTCGGAACCAGGAACGGTTGGTACGCTGGCGCGCTTCATGGCGTCCTTGGCGGAAACCTTGTCGCCCATCAGGCGGATGGTTTCAGCCTTGGGGCCGATGAACGCGAAACCGGATTTCTCCACCTGTTCGGCAAAGTCTGCGTTTTCCGCAAGAAAACCATAGCCTGGGTGAATGGCCGTGGCGCCGGTCAGTTCGGCAGCCGAAATGATGGCGGGAATGTTCAGGTACGACAGGTTGGCCGGCGCCGGACCGATGCAGACGGTCTCGTCTGCCAGGCCCAGGTGCATCAGCTCACGGTCTGCCGTGGAATGTACCGCAACGGTCTTGATACCCAGTTCTTTACAGGCACGCAAGATACGCAAGGCGATTTCGCCGCGGTTGGCGATCAGGACTTTTTCCAACATCGCAGGCTCTCCCCGGTTCAAACGATGGTGAACAGCGGCTGGTCATACTCAACCGGCTGACCGTTTTCTACCAGGATGGATTCGATCACACCGCTGACTTCAGCTTCGATGTGGTTCATCATTTTCATCGCTTCAACGATGCAGATGGTGTCGCCTTTCTTGACGGTCTTGCCGACTTCGACGAAC
The DNA here is from genome assembly GCF_050739935.1 of Pseudomonas sp. GTDB lineage: Bacteria > Pseudomonadota > Gammaproteobacteria > Pseudomonadales > Pseudomonadaceae > Aquipseudomonas. The sequence continues at coordinate 91,151 of NZ_JBOICF010000040.1, forward strand.
GCTGGCGAACCAGGCGCCGGAGTGCGGTAGAAGGTACCGACCATTGGCGATTTGATGACAGTGCCGTTGAGTTTAGGTGCCGATGGCGCCTCTGCGGCTGCAACCGGGGCAGCGGCTGGAGCGGGTGCCGCGGCTGGCGCTGCGACAGGAGCTGGCGCGTAGTACTGCTGTGCTGGAGTCTTGCTGTGACGGCTGATCCGTACGGATTCTTCGCCCTCACGGATTTCCAGTTCGTCGATGCCGGACTCTTCCAGCAATTCGATCAGTTTCTTGACTTTACGGATATCCATTAATCATCAACTCCCAAAGGACGGTCAGGGGTATTTGGTAGCCGGTTCAGGCCGTGTGGCTCAGTGCGAAACTGCGCCGTTCACGCCTTCGAACGGGTGGCCAGTTGTTCCAGGGCAGCCTCCAGGGCCAGTCGGTAACCGCTGGCGCCAAGGCCGCAGATCACGCCTACAGCGACATCTGAAAAGTAGGAGTGATGGCGGAAAGGTTCGCGCTTGTGCACGTTCGACAGGTGCACTTCGATGAATGGGATGCTCACTCCCAGCAACGCGTCACGTATTGCGACACTTGTGTGAGTAAAAGCAGCCGGATTGATCAGAATGAAGTCCACGCCCTCATCACGCGCAGCGTGGATGCGGTCGATCAGCTCGTACTCGGCATTGCTTTGCAGATACATCAGATGGTGACCGGCTTCGCGCGCACGCTTTTCCAGGTCCTGGTTGATATCGGCCAACGTGATCGAGCCATAGATCCCCGGTTCGCGGGTGCCGAGCAGGTTCAGGTTAGGTCCGTGAAGAACCAGAAAAGTCGCCATCGTGTGTTCCTTGTTTTGTGCCCTGTCGACGCTCATACGCAGGTGCGAGCGGCTAATGCGCAGCGACTATGCCGGAAAGCGCAATAGACTGTCCAGTTACCGACAATATTCGGCACGATGACCGATGTTCGCGCAAAGTTTGTGACTAGCAGGCTAAATTTGGTCATTTGCTCTAGAAAGCCGCTCAGAGAGCGCTTCCACGTCGAGTTCGCCGACGACGCGCACATTTGTCAGCTCGTTCCCGTCTTTTCCGAAAAACAGCAAGGCGGGTGGGCCGAACAGTTTGTAATGATCCAGCAGGGCGCGCTGTTCGCCACTGCTGTCGGTCATGTCGAAGCGAATCAGACGAAAACCTTTGAGTTGACTGACAATTTTCGGATCGGGCAGCACTTCATGCTCGATCACCTTGCAGCTGATGCACCAGTCCGCGTACCAATCCACCAGCACCGGTTTTTTGCTGATTTTCGAGTCTGCGAGGATCTGATTCAGCTCGGCGACCTGTGTCACGGTCTGCCATTGCTGCGCTGATTTATCGCTGGATTCGCTGGCGATCTGCGCGGTTTGGGTTCGCCCCAGGGGACGAAGCGGATCGGTCTGGCCACTAAATGCGCCGTACCAGCAGGACAGAGCGTAGACCAGAAGAAACAGGCCGAGCAGTTGGACGAGACGGCCGCGAGTAGTCTTGACGCTGAATTCCAATGCGCCGAGGAATAGCGCGACCCCGGCCCACAACAGCCCGATCAGCAGCAGCGTGGCCTGGCCGGGAATCACCCGGCTGAGCAGACCGATCGCCAGCGCGAGTAGCAACACGCCGATAGCGTTTTTAACGGTGACCAGCCAGGGGCCGCTTTTTGGCAGCCAGGCCGCGCCGCCCGTGGCGACCAGTAGCAGTGGCGCGCCCATGCCCAGCCCCAGCGCGAATAGCTTCAGCGCGCCGCCCAGGGTGTCGCCGCTGGCACTTATATATAGCAGCGCACCGGCAAGCGGGGCGGATACGCACGGGGAAACCAACAGGCTCGATACCACCCCCAGCACCGCGGCGCCCCACAGCGATCCGCCTTGGGTGTTGCCTGCGATGCGATCGAGACGATCATTCAGCGCACGTGGCAGGCGCAGTTCGAACACCCCGAACATGGCGATGGCGAACACCACGAAGAACAGCGAAAACGGTACCAGCACCCACGCCGATTGCAGGCGTGCCTGCAGATTGAGGCTGGCGCCGAACATGCCCATCAGTGCGCCTAGAACTGCAAAGCAAATCGCCATCGGCAGTACGTAGGCCAGAGACAGCGAGAAGCCGCGCAACCCGCCAATTTGCCCGCGTAACACCACGCCGGAAAGAATCGGCAGCATGGGCAGAACGCAGGGGGTGAATGTCAGGCCGATGCCTGCGAGGAAAAACAGCGCCAGTTGTTTCCAACTGAAAGGTGTTTTGCTTTCCGAATTAGCGGGGGCGGGGGCGGGGGCGGTGCTCGTAACTTGAGACATTTGCGACCCGGTGCCTTCGATGCTCAGTCGTTGGGTTTCAGGCGGATAGCACAGGCCTTTGTCGGCGCAGCCCTGGTAGGTCACCACCAGAGTGAAAGGGCGGTTGTCATTGGTGTTGCGCGGCAGATTGATGTCAAGAATGCCGTGATAGACCTCGACATCGCCGAAATACTCATCGTGCTTCTTCTCGCCATCTGGCAACTGCGCCGCCCCCAAGCCGATATCGGCGGGTTCAGTGCGGAACTGGAAGCGGTGGCGATAGAGGTAATAGCCTTCGGCAGCAACGAACTCCAGTTTGATCGAGTCGGCGGGCGTGTCGATCAGGTTCAGTTGAAAAGCCTGGCGAACCGGCAGGAAGTCTTTGCTGTTGTCGAGTGCTGCGCCACCCAGTCCAGAGCTGCCGAGACCAGAACCACCCAATCCTGCGCTCGGCCGACTGTCCAACAGGCTTGCGCTGAAAGCGGGCAGGGCAAGGGTCAGCAATATCAGACAAAGCAGGCGGCGCATGGCGGTCTCGCATCACAAAAGTCCGCGCATGATAGCGCAGGGTTTGTGGGGATGCAGGTGAGCGTTGGTCCGTAGTGGCACGGCTTGCCGGCGGTGGCGTCCTTGAAAGCGCTACCGCCGGCAAGCCGTGCTGCTACAGGGTTGAGGCATCAAGAATCGCTGCAGCCAGCGAGCCGGACCGTTACGAAGGTGGTCGTGGAGGTTGTAGGTCCTTTCTGAATAAATCGTAGTCGGGCCAGATTCAACGCGTTGTTTACTGACAACGCCGCCATTCCAAATCAATGTTCCTCCCTTGAGCCTACACCTGAGGAAGGAAGCTATTGTCCGGGCCTTATGCGTTCATCAATGACGAAGTTCGAGACTATTGCCAGTTCCGCGATTACACACTGAAGGTTCCCGCTAGTGCCCGCGCCAAATTCGATCAACTCAACGCCCATCTCTATCCTCATCTGATTCTGCCCGGCCAGGTAGTGATCATGACTGATGGCCCCGCCCATCTGTGCACACCGGAAGAGAATGAGTTAATGGCGTTGGCTCGCAATGTCCGGATGTCGATGGTGGGGCTGGACCCCAGAAGCAGTCGGGTCATGGTCCAGAACTATGATGTGCTGCAAAGCATCATGAGCTATGGCTCGATTGAAATAGGTAGCACCACGGGCGCATGGAGTGCGCATCTGCGTGAGCTGGAAAGTCTGCTCAAAGAGGTCGAGGCGTTGATGAAGCGCTGGCGATCAAATGCTCTCACCAACGACCAGTTCTTTGCCCAGAGGAAAGTCCTGTTTTCCAGGATCGAAACCCGTTTGCAGAACATTGGCCGCTTGGGTTCCGGGTTCGACAACCGGGGCAAGATCAAGAACATCCTCGGCATTTCCACCAAAAGCTACCTGCATACGGGGGAGCTTAGAGGGTATGCGCACAATGTCAGGCGGATTTCCACGACGGCCAAGGTGCTGAGTAGAGGGACGTACGTGGGGGTTGCTTTGGATGTCGGCGTGGGTGCTTTGGAAATTCAGGAGGCATGCTCGGTGGGCAGGGAGGATGTTTGTACCGAGGCCAAGTATGTGGAAAGCGGGAGGGCTGCTGGCGGCATCATAGGCTCCTGGGCGGGCGGCGGCATTGGCGCTTCGGTTTCAGGGAGTATTTGCGCAGCCCTCGGTCTTCCTTCTGGAGGGACGGTAACGATTGGTTGTGCAGTCGTGTTTGGCGTCGCTGGTGCTATCGGGGGCGCAGAAGCAGGCAGCCCGATCGGTGCAGTAACGGGAAAACATCTTTTTTCGTGGTTCGAACAATGAAGCTGGAAGTGATTGATGTGGTGTATCTGGCCTTTGCTGCGGTGTTTGTAGTCGCCGGTGTTTTTATGGCCTATGCCATGTTCGGCAAGCTCGAAAAAATGGAGAGCTACCTAGGCAGAAGTAGAATCATTGACGACGTAAATCGCCGCGTCTTGGGTACAGGATTATTGGGTCGACAGATTCGTCTAGGGATGATTACCGGGTGTTTGATCCATCCACGGCTTTACGTGAATCGCGGACTGCTTGAACCCGCTGATCTGGCGGAGTTTCCCAAGGGATTGAAGATACTGGCTGTGCTGCCATTACTTTGTATCGCAGGCTCGGTGGCAGCGATGTGGATTTTGATAGCCTTCGGGCCTGATCTTTGAAAGCGCTGATGCGTGGTTCAAGAAGTCGCATCGAGACGATACCTTCCGAATTTATAGCAGTCCGGCTTGCCGGCGGCGGCGATCTCAAGGTCGCTACCGACGGTAAGCCGCGCTGCTACAGGGTGAAGTCAGTCTGTTTCGATTCGGACTAAACCACGTCCACCGGCGTATGCCGCTTCGCCAACATGATGTCTTCGCGCAGAGTGTGGACCTGATTGCGTCCGGCCTTTTTCGCCAGGTACAGGGCCTCGTCGGCTTGCGAGGCCATCATCAACGCATCGTCACCTTCGTCCAGCTCGACCACGCCAGCGCTAAAGGTGCAGAACAGGTCCACAGGTTGCGCGGGGTAATGAATTTCCGCGAACCGGCGGCGAATTTCGTCGAGCACGCTATAGGCGGATTTAAGGTCGGTATCGGGCATGACCACCGCGAATTCCTCGCCCCCGTAGCGCCCGATGTAGTCGGTCTTGCGCAGACGCTGCTTGAGGAACAACGCCAGGCTCTTGATCACCCGGTCGCCCATGGGGTGGCCGTGGCCGTCGTTGACCTTCTTGAAGTGGTCGATGTCCAGCATCACGAAGCTCAACGGCTTGTTTTCCCGGCGCGCGCGGAAGCTGCAATCCTCCAGCAACTGCAGGATGTGCGTGTGGTTGTACAAGCCCGTCAGGCTGTCGCGCACCATTCGTGCCTTGAGATTACGTGCACGAGCGGCGCGGTTGCGCACAGTGGTGATCAGATGGCGCGGCTTGATCGGCTTGGTGAGGAAGTCGTCGCCGCCCTCGCTCATGGCATCGAGCTGTTTATCCAGATCGTCTTCGGCCGACAGATAAATGATCGGCACGCTGACGTAACGGTCGTTGTGGCGGATCACCTTCGCAAGCTCAGTACCGGTACAGCCGGGCATGTACATGTCGAGAATGATCAGGTCCGGCTGAAAGTCAGCCAGTTCGGACATGGTCTTGATCGGATCGAACAGCGTGCGCGTCACGATGCCCGCGTTATTGAGCAGCCGCTCGGTGTGCGTGGCCTGGGCGCGTGAGTCGTCGATGATCAGCACTTTATAAGGCTCGTACTGAGCGACCCGGGTCAGGATCTCGACCTTCTCCAGCAGGCTCGACGCTTCCAGTGTTCCGGTTAAAAATTCCTCGCCACCGGCACGCACCGCCGCCAGCCGCGTCGGCGTGTCGGTTTCGTGATGGCTGAAAAACAGCAGGGGCAGTTTCTGCTCAAGGCCTTCCTGCATCTTGGCGGCGAGCTTCAGGCCTTCGCCAGTGCCGCCAAAGTCCACATCCATGACCACAGCAGCGGGCAGACGCTCGGCCAGCGTGGCGTGAAAAGCCTGGGTACTTTCCAGTGATTGCGCGCTCAGGCCGAAGAACTCCAGCTGCTTGGCCAGTCGCTCCCCACGGTCGTGATCTTGCAACATCACGTAAATGGGTTTGCGCAGGGGTGGCAAGGAGGTGTGCTCCAACCGATCGCCATGACGCAAACCGGTGCGCGAAAGGCGTTGCATCAAGCGGTTCAGATCGGTGATCAGCGAACTGCTCAGACGGCCGCGATTGGCCTCCACTTCCATCAGGGACTGACTGATGCCACGAGCCAACTGAGCGTGCTCGGCCTGTTCGAAACGCTCGGCGAAACGCAGCAGACGCTGGTTGGATTCGCTGAGTTCTTCCAGGTCCGCGGCCGACCATTCGCTTTGTTGCAGGCGCTGCCATACCTCCAGGATCTGACGTGCCTGATGGATGACGCGTTGGGCGAAATGGTGCTTGAGGCGGTCTCGGCTCGGATCTTCTGCTTCGGTCATGTCCTGACTACTTCTAGGGGAAACCCTGATAAAAATGCTGGCGCTATGCTAGCACTACTTTTCGCGCGCAAGTGTGTCGCAAGTCATTTTGTTGTCATTTTTCCAGGTACTTTGCGTCAAGTTTCTGCCTTATCTAGCCGAATGCGTGCCAAGTCTTGCGGTGAAAATAATTGTGCGTTCGATCCGGGGTGCTCAGGGATTACCCTAGATGGGCTGTCGTTTTCCCTGATAGCCCGTTCATTCGCGATTGTTTTTCTGGGCAGCCACAAATGTCGCGTCTGAAAAGAGGGTTCAGGAATGAATTCGTTCCCTTGAGTGCCGATCTCCTGTCGCATCAGCGATGACGCGCGCGGACCCGCCGATTACGCATTTGAGCCATCCTTCGCGTTCCTGCCAAACGCACCTTGTTGTAAGGTTGCGGTCAGAAGCACTGAATTCCGTGATTGAAAAGGACAAGGCCATGCTGGATTGGAAGAAGCGCTCGGATACCGCGGGCGGGGGTGAGCGTGTTGATCAGAGACCGGTAGGCAAGGCGCCACGCGGGTATTGGAGCGGCCTGTTCTTTAGCCGTGCAGTAGGCGCGGTGGTCGGTATCTATCTGGTGGTCACCGTGGTGCTTGGCATCTGGTGGAGCAGTGAACCCGCTTTGTTTCCGGTCCAACAACAGGCTCAGGCCGCCGCCGAGCGCGAAGGCAAGCAGATGGTGATCGGCTATACCACCGTCGAAACCCTCAAGACCGTGGCCTCGACCTTGCTTGATAAGCCCGGCGGTTATATTTCCAACGACCGCTTCCCCCCTGGCCTGTGGCTGGATAACACACCGAGCTGGGAATACGGAGTGCTGGTTCAGGTGCGTGATCTGAGCCGCGCCTTGCGCAAGGATTTCGCCCGTTCACAATCGCAATCGGCCGAAGACGGCGATCTGGCCCGTGCCGAGCCGCTGTTCAACTTCGATAATCGGAGCTGGGTGCTCCCTTCCAGCGAATCCCAATACCGCGAAGGTATCGCTGCGCTGAGCCGTTATCAGGCGCGCCTGTCCGATCCTAATCAGAAAGGCGCGCTGTTCTACACCCGCGCCGACAACCTGAACAATTGGCTGGGTGATGTCGGCACGCGTCTGGGCTCGCTGTCCCAGCGCCTGTCGGCCAGCGTCGGCCGGGTCAAGCTCAACAGCACACTGAAAACCGAAGCGCAGTCCACGGTGACCGTCAAGCCTGGTGAAGTGCCGCAGGTCGATGAAGAAATCGTCGAAACTCCATGGATGCAGATCGACAATGTGTTCTACGAAGCGCGTGGTCAGGCGTGGGCGCTGTCCCATCTGCTGCGTGCCATCGAGGTCGACTTCGCCGATGTGCTGGCCAAGAAGAATGCCACGGTGAGTGTGCGCCAGATCATTCGCGAGCTTGAAGCTTCCCAGGAGCCGATGTGGAGCCCGGTGATTCTCAACGGCAGCCCGTTCGGTGTGTTCGCCAATCATTCCCTGGTTATGGCGAACTACCTGTCGCGCGCCAACGCAGCGGTTATCGATCTGCGCCAGTTGCTGTCTCAGGGTTGATCGGTGTCGGTCTCTGAAAGTGAAGTCGCGCACCGCGCGGCTTCGGATGCCGAACTCATTGCCTGGGTCGACCGTCAGGATCAATTGCTCGGTTCGCTGCCCCGCGGTGAATTGCGCGAGCGCGGTTTGATTGGTCGCGGCACCTATATATTGTTGTTCAATTCCGCGGGCGAGTTGTGTGTGCATCGCCGAACCCTGAGCAAGGCGATCTATCCCGGCTTCTGGGACGTCGCTGCTGGCGGCATGGTCCAGGCCGATGAGAGCTACGTCGAATCCGCCGCGCGCGAGCTGGAAGAAGAGCTGGGCGTTTCGGGTGTCGAACTGACCGCTCATGAGCAGTTTTTCTTCGATCAGCCCGGTAATCGACTCTGGTGTGCAGTGTTTTCCGCAGTCTGGGACGGGCCGCTGAAACTGCAGCCTGAAGAGGTGCTTGAAGCGCGTTTTATCGGCATCGAACAGGTGCTGCGCGAAACCGCCGAAAAGCCTTATTGCCCGGACTCTCTGGCGGCGTTGAAGCGCTATTTGGGCGACGTCGCAAATGTTCCGTAAATTGGCGCATATTTGCACTTAGCATCTGCGCTTTTTGCCGTTACACTGCGCGGCCTTTTCAAGGCCGGACCATCATTAGGGTCCGGTTGCGCTGCCCCTGCCTGAGTGGGGCTTCGCGGTCGGTTCTGCCGAGTGGTTTCCAACCGTTCTGCCCGACCAGACTTTGGTCCTCAAGAAGAGGATTGCCGGTGGCCAAAAAAGCCGCATCCTTCGCTGCCCTCGGTGGCCTGGTATTTTCGACCGATACGGGACGGCATTGTCCTGAATGTCGTCAGCCCGTCGATGCCTGTGTCTGCAAGAAATCCGTTATCCCCGAAGGTGATGGCATTGCCCGTGTGCGACGCGAAAGCAAGGGCCGCGGCGGCAAGACAGTGACTACCATTACCGGCGTGCCTTTGCCTGAAGATGCACTCAAAGAACTGACGACTACGCTCAAACGTCGTTGCGGAACCGGTGGTGCGCTCAAGGACGGCGTGATCGAGATTCAAGGCGATCACGTCGAGACGCTGCTGGCGGAACTGGCCAAACAGGGCTTCAAGACGAAAAAATCGGGCGGTTGAGCCGTCCTTTCATACCTTCTCTGGTTTCGTAGTCGGTCGGGTGCCTGTTTTCAAAACAAACTCTGGTTCGCGTCATGGGTCTACTGAGCCATGCGAGCTGGCGCCAAACCGTCATTTCCACTCTATACACTGCGCCCAGCCGGTCAGGCCGGGGCTTTATGACTTCTATATATAGGGGACTTCGATGTCCGTACGACGCACACGCAAAGACGATGGCAGCCAATGGACCGTGGCGGACAGCCGCAGTGTCTATGGGATTCGTCATTGGGGGGCTGGTTATTTTGCAATCAACGAAGCCGGCCGCGTTGAAGTTCGCCCCAACGGGCCAGGCAGCTCGCCCATCGACCTCTACGAGCAGGTAGATCAGCTACGCAAGAGCGGCTTGTCCCTGCCTTTGCTGGTGCGTTTCCCGGACATCCTGCAGGACCGCGTGCGTCAGTTGACCGGTGCGTTCGACGAAAACATCGCGCGTCTGGAATACCAGAGCAAATACACCGCGCTGTACCCGATCAAGGTCAACCAGCAGGAAGCGGTGGTTGAGAACATCATCGCCACGCAGAACGTGTCCATCGGCCTGGAAGCCGGCTCCAAGCCCGAGCTGATGGCCGTGCTGGCATTGGCTCCGAAAGGCGGCACTATCGTCTGCAACGGTTACAAGGATCGCGAATTCATTCGCTTGGCCTTGATGGGCCAGAAGCTGGGCCACAACGTTTTCATCGTTATCGAGAAAGAATCCGAAGTCGCGTTGGTGATCGAAGAGGCCGCTGAGCTGAAGGTCGCGCCACAGGTCGGCCTGCGTGTGCGTCTGTCGTCGCTGGCATCGAGCAAGTGGGCCGATACCGGTGGCGAGAAGTCCAAATTCGGTCTATCTGCCGCGCAGTTGCTATCGGTGGTCGAGCGCTTTACCAAAGCCGGTCTGGATCAGGGCATTCGTCTGCTGCACTTCCATATGGGCTCGCAGATCGCCAACCTGGCGGACTATCAGCACGGTTTCAAGGAAGCGATTCGTTACTATGGCGAATTGCGCAATCTGGGCCTGCCGGTGGATCACATCGACGTGGGTGGCGGTCTGGGCGTCGACTACGACGGTACTCATTCTCGTAACGCCAGCTCCATCAACTACGACATGGACGATTACGCCGGTGTCGTGGTTGGCATGCTCAAGGAATTCTGTGACGCGCAAGGTCTGCCGCATCCGCACATCTTCTCGGAAAGCGGCCGTTCGCTGACCGCGCACCACGCGATGCTGGTGATTCAGGTCACCGATGTCGAGCGCCACAACGACGAAGTGCCGGTCATCGAAGACAAGGAAAGCCTGCCGGAAACGCTGCAATGGATGGTCGACCTGCTTGGTCCGACCGACATCGAGATGGTCACCGAGACCTACTGGCGTGCCACTCACTACATGAGTGACATCGCTGCTCAATATTCGGATGGCAAGATCACCCTCGCGCAGAAAGCCCTGGGCGAGCAGTGCTACTTCGCGGTCTGCCGTCGCCTGCACAACTCTCTGAAAGCGCGTCAGCGTTCTCACCGCCAGGTGCTGGACGAGCTCAACGACAAGCTCGCCGACAAGTACATCTGCAACTTCTCGGTGTTCCAAAGCCTGCCGGACACCTGGGCGATCGATCAGGTGCTGCCGATCATCCCGCTGCATCGTCTGGATGAAGAGCCGCTGCGCCGCGCCGTGCTGCAAGACCTGACCTGTGATTCCGACGGCAAGATCAACCAATACGTCGACGAACAGAGCATCGAAACCAGCCTGCCGGTCCACGCCCTGAACGAAGGCGAGGATTATCTGCTGGGTGTGTTCCTGGTCGGCGCGTATCAGGAAATCCTGGGCGACATGCACAACCTGTTCGGCGATACCGACTCGGTGAACATCTACCAGAACCAGGACGGCAGCGCATATTCGGCGGGAATTGAAACCCACGACACCATCGAGGACATGCTGCGTTACGTGCACCTGTCGCCGGAAGAACTGATGACGCACTATCGGGATAAGGTCGCCAGCGCCCGAATCAGCCCGCGTGAACGTACCCAGTATTTGGATGCGCTGCGTCTGGGGCTGACGCGGTCGTCTTATCTGTCGTCTTGATTCAAGTGCCGGCCCGTCCGGCATGACACAAAACCTGTAGAAGCTGGCTTGCTGGCGAACGTGTTGGGTCAATCAGCATCAAATTGCCTGAACCACCGCCTTCGCCAGCAAGCCGGCTCCTGCAAGGCCGAGGACATTTGTCTTATCGGATGCTCTCGCCGCTCTCCTACAGATTTACCGAAGGCTTCCAGCCCTTTGTGTAGGTCAATTCCTGTTCTGCATTTACCCCCTCTACTTCGCGCATCTTCTGTTACAGAATCCCCGGCCCGCCTGAAACTGCCCTGCCGAGGAACTCCGCGCCATGCACCCGTTCGACAACGCCCTGCACCTGCGTCTGGACATCAGCCGCCCCAAACGATCATTCGAGGTGTTGACCTGTGAGGGGCGCGAAGCGGCTGATCGCCCGTACACCTTCCAGCTCGAGATCCTGAGTCCAGCCGGGTCGCTGGATGCTCACGAGTTGCTATTCAGCGCCGGTTATCTGCACGTGAAGGGTTCGAATTCAGGTATCCACGGCCATATCCAGAGCATCGTGCGCAGTACCACCGAGCCTGCCACGAGCAACCTGTCGCAGAGCACGCCGATGCGCTATCTGATCACCCTCGGACCGCGGCTCGGTCTGATGGCGTACCGACACAACCAACGAATCTTTCAGGGGATGTGTGCCGAACAGATCATCACTCAGGTGCTTGGCGAACACGGCATCGACGATGGCGCCTTCTTCTGGCACCGCAAGCAGCCTTGTATCGAGCGCGACTACTGCGCCCAGTATTGCGAGAGCGATCTACAACTGGTGCAGCGTTTGTGCAAGGAGGAGGACATGCACTATTACTTCCTGCACACGCGCACCCGGCACGTTGTGGTTTTCACCGACGAATTGCCAAACGACGTGGACATCGAGCAAGCCGAGGAAGCGGTGTCAGAGCCCGTGTCCAGACTGAAAGCGTCGATACCACCCCTGGCGCCCAGGATGTGCATGCAGCGGGCCTGTGTGGTCGGCGGTCTGTTCGAGCCTGCCAGGCTGGACGACAGAGGCCGGATCAAAGTGCGTTTCGAATGGAGCAATCAGGGTGACGGCGCGCGCTTCAATGACTGCTGGATCCCCATCGATCCTGCCCTGAGCCAACGTGAACAGTCATGGTGGGGGGGAATGGAGGTGGTGGTGAACTTCCGTGACGGCAACCCCAGCTCGCCCTACATCAGTGATCGATTGTGGGATCCGGACATCAACCCCCGCGCACTGCCTGATCCTGCTTGTCTTTCTCGTCGGGTGCTCACTACGCGAATCGACAAGAAGCTGTTCCTGGACGAGTCGCAGCAGTTCTCGATCGACGATCAAATGATTGTTCGCATGGCCGAGCACAATGAAATGCATTTCCGCGTCGGGGCCAGTCTGGTGACCATCGACTCGAAAAGCATTTCTCTCAGCGGCTTGAGGATCATGCTTTCCTCCATCGCCGAGGCCGAAAGTGATGGCGCTGAGAGAAACGTCCTGAATTCGGGTGGTGGTCCACAGTCGTAAAACCAGGTGGATTTGCACTGTACGGCTCGCCGGTGAATGCGCTGTTGAGGTCATTACCGCCGCCGAGCCGTACAGCCACAGACACATGCTTACCGACCGTTTTCTCACATACCCAAGCGAGCGATCATGATCAGGATTGCACTTCGAATACTTGTCGCAGGTGGACTGCTGGGGCTGTTGATGGGCTGCTCGCCGCTGAAGGTGCTTAATGCCTTCACGCCGGGCGGCACATTCAACAAGAACGCGGACTTGAGCTACGGCAGCGATCCGCGCAACCGCCTGGACGTCTACACCCCGATCGATGCGCCAGCGGATGCCCCGGTGGTGGTGTTCTTTTATGGTGGCAGCTGGAACAGCGGCTCGCGCAGTGATTACAGTTTCGTCGGCGAGGCGCTGGCGTCCCGTGGCATTGTTGCGGTACTGGCGGACTACCGGCTTTATCCACAGGTGCATTACCAGGGCTTTCTCGAAGACAGCGCACAAGCAGTGAGCTGGACCCGCGATCATATCGGTCAATACGGTGGCGATCCGAGTCGGCTTTATGTGATGGGGCACAGCGCCGGTGGCTGCAACGCGGCGATGCTGGCGCTTGACCCCAAATGGCTTGCGGCGGTGAGCATGAAACCTTCGATGCTCAGCGGCTGGATTGGTCTGGCCGGGCCTTATGACTTTCTGCCGATCGAAAACCCGGAAGTGAAGCCGGTGTTCTTCTTCCCGGATTCACCACCTGATTCTCAACCCATCAACCATGTCGACGCGGCATCGCCGCCTGCATTGTTGATCGCTGCCAGAGACGACACGGTGGTCAATCCCGAACGTAATACCGGTGGGATGGCCAGGCGCCTCAGAGCGTTGGGTGTGCCGGTGCGCGAGTTGTATTTCTCAAAGCCAGGGCACGCAACACTGGTAGCGGCATTCTCCCGCCCAATGCGCGGGCTGGCGCCGGTGCTGGATGAGGTGGTGGATTTCATTCATGCGCAGGATCAGGCGCGGTTGACTGCAAAGGATTGATGTGAAACCTGTAGGAGCCGGCTTGCTGGCGAACAGGGTGTCAGGCGCCTCATCTGCGACTGCCCCCCTGTTCGCCAGCAAGCCGGCTCCTACAATGGATCTCGGGTGTTGCAGCTTTGATGATTTGGCAAAAAACTGTGGGCGCATGCTCCGAATTGCGGCACCTCTCACCACTATTGAAACCACCCACCACCGCGATTCAACCGCCTGGCGATATACCCCAGTGTCAGCGCCCGCAACGCCATGAACAGCAGAAACGCCACCCACAGCCCATGGTTGCCAAACCCGTTGGCCAACCAGGCAAGAGGCGCGGTGATGAGCGCAGTCACCACCATCGCATTGCGCATTTCGCGAGCGCGGGTGGCGCCGATGAACAGGCCGTCCAGTAAATAACTCCAGACTGCCACCAAGGGCAGCACGGCCAGGTAAGGCAGGTAGACGAAGGCGATGTCGCGAACTTCGGCAATGTCGGTCTGCAGCTCGACGAACAAATGCCCGGCAAGCAGGAAGAAAACCGCAAACGCCACGCTGCAGATCAACGACCAACCTGTGGCGACATTCAACGAGCGACGCAGCGCCTCACGATCTCGCGCACCAATTGCGTGTCCACACAGCGCTTCTACTGCGTGCGCCAATCCGTCCAGTGCGTTGGCGGTCAGCAGCAGGCCGTTGAGCAGCAGCGCGTTGGCCGCCACGGTGGCATCGCCCAGCCGCGCACCTTGCACCGTGATCAGAAAGAACACTGATTGCAGTACTAGACTGCGAATGAAGATATCGCGGTTGACCGCCAGCAGCGGCCTCCAGCTGTGCCAGCGTTTGAGGGCGACCAGCGCCAGTTGCCCAGGATAATCGAGCAGGCCTTTGCGGGTCAGGAACAGGCCCAGCAGAGCACCGGTCCATTCGGCGATGACTGACGCGCGAGCGCTGCCGACTACGCCCCAATCAAGCCCGAGCACGAACCACAGATTGAGCGCTACGTTGATCAGGTTGGTTGTCAGCAGAATGGCCAGCGGCGCTCGTGCGTTCTGCAGGCCCAGAAACCATCCCACCAGCGCGTAGCTCGCCAACGCCGCGGGCAGGCCAAGCAGACGGGTGTGGAAAAAGTCACGGGTCAGGTCATTGAGGTCGGGGGAGGGCTGCATCATTTGCAGGGCCAGATGCTGGAACGGCAAACCGATCAGCCCGAGCAACATCGCAAAACCCAATGCCAGCAACAGCCCCTGCAACAGCACCTGACGCAGCGCTGCACCATCGTTACGCCCCGCCGCCTGAGCTGCGAAACCAGTGGTGCCCATGCGCAGAAAGCTCATCGCCCAGGCCAGAAAACTGTACAGCGTGCCGCCCACTGCCACCGCACCGAGTTGATGGGCATGAGGTAGATGGCCTATCACCGAACTGTCTACCAGCGAAACCAGCGGCACTGAGATATTCGACAGAATCATCGGCGCTGCCAGCGCCCACACCTGTCGATGAGTGACGCGCTGGCGCCAGTCAGTGAAGAAGTTGGACATGTAGACTCCTGGGCAAGGGGCGGCATTGTAGCGATATGCCGACCACAGCGCAGTCAAACTGTAGGAGCCGGCATTGCTGGCGAATGCGGTGGTTCAGCGACGAAGACGGCGACTGACCCACCGAGTTCGCTGCCGTCGTAACCGCCGACGTCGCCTGCAGGGTTTTGCGGCGTACCTAGAGGCTGTGACGAGTATCAACTGTGTAGGAGCCGGCTTGCTGGCGAATGCGGCGGTTCAGCGACGAAGATGGCGCCCGACCCACCGAGTTCGCTGCCGTCGTAACCTCCGACGTCGCTTGCAGGGTTTTGCGCCGTATCGAGAGGCTGTGACGAGTATCAACTGTGTAGGAGCCGGCTTGCTGGCGAATGCGGCGGTTCAGCGACGAAGACGGCGACTGACCCACCG
>NZ_JBOICF010000041.1:0-5310 GCF_050739935.1 Pseudomonas sp.
ACAGGGGGCAGACAACCCATCTATAACTAACCCACCGCGTTCGCCAGCAAGCCGGCACCGACACGTTTGTGCGGCGTACCGGGGTTTTGCAACCGCACACAATCCCTTTAGCAGTACGGCCTGCCAGTGGCAGGGCCCGCAAGAGCGCTGCCGCCGGCAAGCCGTGCTGTTGCGGATGCCGGAATCGAGACAAGCGAAGATTGGCGCATCTGCCTATTTAAGCGACAATGCCCGCCAGTTTCCGGAGTGCCTCATGTCTGATTCCATCGAAAGCCTTGCCGTTGACGCGGTTCTCGACGCGTCCGGCCTCAATTGCCCCGAGCCCGTCATGATGCTGCACCAGAAGGTGCGCGATCTGCCGGCCGGTGGTTTGCTCAAGGTCATCGCCACCGACCCCTCGACGCAGCGCGATATCCCCAAGTTCTGCGTCTTCCTTGATCACCAGTTGGTCGAAAAACAAGCGACCGACGGTGTGTACCTGTACTGGATCCGCAAGAAACTCGCCTGAGTTCGCGCCACCTCTGGCTGCTTCGTTGCACCGCGCTGGCTCCCCGGCACGCTAGCGCCTACACTGCCGCGACTCCAGGGAGCCCATCATGCGCATAGTTGCCGACGAAAACATTCCACTGCTCGACGCCTTCTTTTCCGGTTTTGGCGACATCCGTCGCTATCCGGGACGTACCCTTGACCGCGCCGCGGTGGCCGACGCCGACATCCTGCTGGTGCGCTCGGTGACCAAGGTCAACCGCGAGCTGCTAGAAGGCACGCCGGTGCGTTTCGTCGGCACCTGCACCATCGGCACCGACCACCTCGATCTCGATTACTTCAATCAAGCCGGTATCCAGTGGGCCAGCGCGCCGGGCTGCAACGCTCGCGGCGTAGTGGATTACGTACTTGGCAGTCTGTTGACCCTGGCGGAAATCGAAGGCGTCGATCTGACGCAACGCACCTACGGTGTAGTGGGCGCGGGACAGGTCGGTGGTCGTCTTATCAAGGTGCTGCGCGGGCTAGGCTGGAATGTGCTGGTCTGCGATCCGCCGCGTCAGGCTGCGGAGGGCGGCGATTACGTCAGCCTCGATGAAATCGTCGCCCGCTGCGACGTAATCAGCCTGCACACGCCGCTGAACAAGACCGGCGACCTGCCAACCTGGCACTTGTTCGATGGCGCGCGCCTGCAGCAACTCAGGCAAGGCGCCTGGCTGATCAACGCGGCCCGCGGCCCGATAGTGGATAACACTGCGCTGCGCCAAGTGCTGCTCGCACGCGAAGACCTGCAAGCGGTGCTGGATGTCTGGGAACAGGAACCGCTGGTAGACGTGGACCTGGCCGAGTTGTGCGTCATCGGCACCCCGCACATCGCTGGTTACAGCCTCGACGGGCGCCAGCGCGGCACAGCGCAGATCTATCAGGCGCTGTGCGCGCACCTCGGACAATCGCCAACCATCGAACTTGCAGACCTGCTGCCCAAACCCTGGCTGGCGCAGGTCTCGCTGGACGCCGACACTGACCCGACCTGGGCGCTGAACATGCTCTGCCGTGGCGTCTATGATCCGCGCCGTGACGACGCGGATTTTCGTCGTAGTCTGGTCGGTGACTCCGCCACCCAGCGCCTGGCCTTCGACGCTCTGCGCAAGCACTATCCGCCGCGCCGGGAAATCGAAGGTCTGCGGGTCAGCATCAACGGCCAATCGGCGGTTTTGCAACAGATCGTTCAGGCATTGGGCGCCGTATCGGTCGGCGAGTGATCACTCGACGTATTTCTTGATGTAGCCCCAAAGCGTTTCGGGCAGACGCGGCGGGATCTGCTTCCAGAAGCGGCGCATCCGCGCCAGGGCGGCATAGGCTTCCTGCCATGCTTCCCTGCGGTCCTCAACACCACTGACCGGCGCTTCCACCAACGCGATGAAACTGCCGTAGCTGCATGGCACCGACAGTTGTTCGCTGCGCTCGATGCGATGGGTCTGCTCCTGCAGGGTGATCGTTGCGCCATTCTCGTCCGTGAACACCAGCGGCGTCAGCGTGTTGATGCGATCACAACGGCTGCTGCAGAGCTTCTTGCGGTCCACCAGCGCACCGAAGCCTCTTTCATACATGCTGATCGTCGAACCGCTGACTCGCATGCATGCCGTTTCGAACGCATTGAGGATAACCTCGGCATTGTCGATGCTGGTCTCGATGGTGGCGATATCGACGAAGCGCTCCAGGCTGCCGTTTTCCAATGCGTTCAACGCGCGTTTGATCGTCGACAGGTGAACGAAGTCTTTCTTGCAGCCGATCAAGTGAACGTCGAATTGGTAATCGGCCAGTTCCGCACCGGTAATGACCGTGGCGAATGCCTTGGTATCCAGCGCCGTCTCCATGATGATGTTGAATTTGTTCTTGTACGCGTGAGCGAAGATCAGGCTGCACAGCTCCCAGATAAACGCCTCGGTGTGTTTGTAGCGGCTGGTGACATCCTGATCGGCAAATTCGGTATAACGCGGGTGCAGTTCGCGCAGTTCTTCCGAATACAGACGCACATAGTTGCCGTAGCGTGGATCCTTGAGCAGGGTGTTGTTGAGCATGTACGTCTTGCCCGAGCCTTGAACCCCGGCGACTACGAGGATCTTCGGGGCCGGTTGCCCCTCGGCGCCGATGTCCCTGCGGACGTCGAACAGGGTTTTCTCTAATGTGGTGTAGACGTTGTTTAGCTCCTGAGGGGTGTAGCCATAATGCGAAACGGACATATCGATCTTCCTTTGGATTGAGTAAGGCCAAGGACGTAATCGGAGGATGTACCCGTATGCAACAGCTTTGGAGGACGCTTTTTATTGCGATATGTTGCGTTTTATTACGGAAAGCCTGGAACGCAGACATAAAAAACCCGGTATCGATACCGGGCTCCAAAGAATCTTTTCATCAGTCTTGTTTTTCAGGTTTGACCCAGTACTTCTCGCATTCCTGACACGCGGCCTGAACCATTTCTTCAGTAATCAGGATTTGATTCCCGTATTCATCGACAACGGCGCCGCCCAGTTGCGACTCGGGTTGGGGCCTTACCACGGGTTCTTGATTGCTGCTGTTTTGCAAGCTCATGGCCTGTCTCCTCATCAGGTTGTGCGCTTCAGGTTATCCACGCTTGATGACCACGCCATGACATCCCTGGACGCATCAAGCGTCCCTTGAGTCCAACAGATTAAGGCTCAAATCGCCAGCCGATCGTTAGACCGATCCACTCTAACCGTCCTCGGTTAACGTCATAACGCGGCGTTGGTACAAGCAAGGTGGATACTTTTATCCTGACTGAGATCAATGCCCTGAGTTCAGCAAAAGACGACGAGCGTGCATGCAAGGGCAGGTGTAGGCTTTGCGCCTGAGTCTCTAACGAGTGCATTTCATGGCATCAGTGTTCTCCGGTCGTCAGCGTCACGCCATTCGCCTGGCGCTACGGATGATCGCGCCTTATCGCAAGCAGGCCATCGGCGCACTGGTGGCGTTGATCGTCACGGCCGCCATCACCCTGTCCATGGGTCAGGGCATCAAGCTGATGGTCGATCAGGGCTTCATGACGCGCTCAGTCACCTTGCTCAATCAGAGCATCGCGCTGTTCATGGTGCTGATCGTGGCGTTGGCGATCGGTACGTTTACTCGCTTCTATCTGGTGTCGTGGATCGGCGAGCGCGTAGTCGCCGATCTGCGCAAGCAGGTGTTCGATCATTTGGTCAGCCTGCATCCCGGCTTTTACGAGAGCAACCGCAGCTCGGAAATCCAGTCCCGACTCACGGCCGATACCACGTTGCTGCAATCGGTGATCGGCTCGTCGCTGTCGATGTTCCTGCGCAACGCGCTGATGGTGATCGGCGGGGTGATTCTGCTGTTCTTCACCAACCCGAAACTGACCAGCATTGTGGTCGTGGCGTTGCCGCTGGTGGTGGCGCCGATTCTGATCTTCGGCCGACGGGTGCGCAGACTTTCGCGGGAGAGCCAGGACCGGGTGGCGGACGTCGGCAGTTATGTTTCCGAAGCGCTGGGGCAGATCAAGACCGTCCAGGCCTACAATCATCAGGCGCAGGATCGCCAACGATTTTCGCAGACCGCCGAGGGGGCATTCGAAACCGCGCGCAAGCGGATTCTGCAACGCTCGTGGCTGATCACGCTGGTCATCGTGCTGGTGCTCGGTGCGGTGGCGGTGATGCTCTGGGTGGGCGGCATGGATGTCATCGCCGGGCGTATTTCCGGGGGCGAACTGGCGGCATTCGTGTTCTACAGCCTGATCGTCGGCAGCGCTTTCGGCACCCTCAGTGAGGTAATCGGCGAACTGCAACGGGCTGCCGGCGCTGCCGAACGCATCACCGAATTGTTGCAGGCGCGTAGCGAAATCACCCCGCCCCCAGGCGATGTGATGACGCTGCCTGAACGGGTCAGCGGTCGACTGGCGTTGGAAAATATCAGCTTTGCCTATCCTTCACGGCCAGAGCGCAATGCGGTGGACAGTTTGAGCCTGACCATCGAAGCAGGGGAAACCCTGGCGCTGGTGGGACCTTCGGGGGCCGGCAAATCGACGCTGTTCGATCTGTTGCTGCGTTTCTACGATCCTCAACAGGGCCGAGTTCTGATCGAAGGCATTCCCGCAGAGCGCCTCGATCCCCTGGACCTGCGTCGTTGTTTCGCTTGGGTTTCGCAGACGCCAGCGCTGTTCTTCGGCAGCGTCGAGGACAACATTCGCTACGGCAACCCCGGTGCCGACGACGAACAGGTTCAGGCGGCGGCGCGTATTGCCCATGCCCACGAATTCATCCAGTTATTGCCGCAGGGGTATCAGACTCATTTGGGCGATAGTGGGATGGGCTTGTCTGGTGGGCAACGTCAACGTCTGGCGATCGCCCGTGCGCTGCTGGTCGACGCGCCGATCCTGTTGCTCGATGAAGCCACCAGTGCACTGGATGCGCAGAGTGAGCACCTGATTCAGCAGGCCCTGCCGACGCTGATGCAAGGCCGCACAACCTTGGTGATCGCCCACCGGCTGGCCACGGTACAAAATGCTGACCGGATTGCAGTAATGGATCAGGGAAGGCTGGTGGCAGTGGGCACGCACCGGGAACTGATCGCCAGCAACCCGCTTTATGCGCGGCTGGCGGCTTTGCAGTTCAATGCAGGTCATCAGGAAGAAATGAACGTTACATAGCAGTCCGGCTTGCGGCGGTAGCGCTATTGGCCGCCACCGCCGGTAAGCCGGACTGCTGCAACGTGTTTAACCCAGACCAATGAAAACGGCGCATCGAGCGCCGTTTCGTTTGGATCAATCCTTGCGGTATTCGCACAGGTAGGCGG
>NZ_JBOICF010000042.1:0-34154 GCF_050739935.1 Pseudomonas sp.
GTGTCAGGCACATTGATGGTGACTGAAAGAGCGTGTTCGCCAGCAAGCCGGCTTCTACAGGATCGAGTTTCGTCAGCGGTTGCAGTGCCTGTATTCAGGTGTTCAAGCGCTTGTCGATCAACCCTTCCACCACGTCCGAATCAGCCAGGGTCGAAATATCCCCCAGACTGTCCACTTCGTTGCAGGCGATCTTGCGCAGGATGCGGCGCATGATCTTCCCTGAACGGGTTTTCGGCAAGGCCGGCGCCCACTGGATCAGCTCCGGCTTGGCAAAACTGCCGATCTCTTTGCTGACCAGCGCCAACAATTCCTTCTGCAGCGCCTCATCCGGCTCAATGCCGGCCATGGTGGTGACGAAGGCATAAATTCCCATGCCCTTTACGTCGTGGGGATAACCCACCACAGCGGCCTCGGCCACGCTGTCATGCAACACCAGCGCGCTCTCGACCTCGGCCGTGCCAATGCGGTGCCCGGAAACGTTGATCACATCGTCCACGCGGCCAGTGATCCAGTAATGTCCGTCCTGATCGCGGCGTGCGCCATCGCCGGTGAAGTAGTAACCGGGATAGGGCTTGAAGTAGGTTTCGATCATGCGTTTCTGGTCGCCATACACCCCACGTATCTGCCCGGGCCAACTGGCCTTGATGGCCAGCAAGCCACTGGTTGCGCCTTCGACTTCGTTACCTTTCTCATCCAGCAGCACAGGCTGTACGCCAAACATCGGCTGCATCGCACAGCCCGGTTTTAGCGGCGTGGTACTGACCAGCGGCGTCAGCATGATTGCCCCGGTTTCGGTCTGCCACCAGGTATCGACGATGGGGCAGCGATCTTTTCCTACTTTATGGAAATACCATTCCCACGCTTCCGGGTTGATCGGCTCACCAACGGTCCCGAGAACGCGCAGGCTTTCCCGGCTGGTGGTTTGCAGCGGCTTCGGACCTTCGCGCATCAGCGCCCGCAAGGCAGTCGGCGCTGTATAGAAAATGTTGACGTGATGCTTGTCGATCACCTGCCAGAAGCGCGAAGTGTCAGGGTAATTGGGCACCCCTTCGAAAATCAGCGTGGTCGCGCCATTGGCCAGCGGGCCATAGACGATATAACTATGCCCAGTCACCCAACCGACATCGGCGGTGCACCAGTAGATTTCACCGTCACGGTAATCGAACACGTATTTGTGCGTCAGCGCGGCCTGCAACAGATAGCCGCCCGTTGTGTGCAACACGCCTTTGGGTTTTCCAGTGCTGCCTGAGGTGTAGAGGATGAACAGCGGATCTTCGGCATCCATAGGTTCCGGTGGGCAATCGTCGCTGATGCCGTGCAGCGCTTCGTGATACCAGATGTCGCGCCCTTCAACCCAATCGACATCGCCCTCGGTACGCTTGACCACCAGCACAGTGCTGACGTTCGGGCAGCTTTGCAGGGCCTTGTCGACGTTCTGTTTCAGCGGGATGTACTTGCCGCCGCGTACCCCTTCATCAGCGGTGATCACGGTCTGGCAGTCGGCATCGAGGATGCGGTCGCGCAGGGCGTCTGGGGAAAACCCGCCGAACACCACCGAATGCACCGCGCCGATGCGGGTGCAGGCCAGCATCGCATAAGCCGCTTCCGGCACCATCGGCATGTAGATGCACACGCGATCGCCTTTCTTCACCCCGCGCTGTTTCAGCACGTTAGCCAGGCGAGTGACATTGCGATGGAGTTTTTTGTAGGTGATTTCGGCGGACTCGGAAGGGTTGTCGCCCTCCCAGATGATTGCCACCTGATCGCCGCGCGTCTGCAGATGCCGGTCGATGCAGTTGTAACTGACATTCAGTTTGCCGCCCTTGAACCAGCTGGCGGCGCCGGTCTTGATGTCAGACTGCTGAACCTGATTCCAATCGGAAAACCAGTCGAGGAAGCTCTTGGCCTGTTCCGCCCAGAAGGTATCGGGTTGTTCAACCGATTGCCGGTACATGCGCTGGTAGTCGTCGGCACTCAGTTGCGCGGCCTTGCGCGTCGCATCGGCCTGTGGGAAATCGCTGAGATTGAACATGGCGTCTCCTGTTTTTCTTGTGATTTTGTGTAGCCGCAATAAGACATCAGAGTAGTTCGGGTTCTTGGGGTTCAGGTAATGCGGACATGTCACACCTCAGATGCCACGGGGCGCAACCCTCGGTTTGCTGGCGAACGACCTCGTGTCAGCAGGCGTTTCCTTACCTGACATACAGCGGTTCGCCAGCAAGCCGACTCGTACAGCGGAATGGGCGTGATCCAAAAACACAAAACCCGCCACCTCTCACGAGGGGCGGGTTTCGGGGTACTGCAAACGGGCTGGATCAGCCGCGATGACGACCGCGGAAGTAGTTGATCAGGCCTTGAGTCGATGCGTCTTCGGCGGCAGATTCTTCAGTGCCGACCAGGCGACTGTAGACACCTTTGCCCAGCTCCTTGCCCAATTCAACGCCCCACTGGTCAAAGGCGTTGGTGCCCCAGACCACGCTTTGTACGAAGACCTTGTGTTCGTACATTGCAACCAGAGCACCCAGACGGCGAGGGCTGATACGCTCGACGACGATGGTATTGCTCGGACGGTTGCCCGGAATGACCTTGTGCGGCGCGACTCGCTGCACTTCTTCTTCCGGTATGCCTTTGGCGCGCAGTTCGGCTTCGGCTTCGGCGCGGGTCTTGCCCTGCATCAGCGCCTGGCTTTGCGACAGGCAGTTGGCGTACAGCCACTGATGGTGGTCGGACACAGGGTTGAAGCTGACGATCGGCACGATGAAATCGGCTGGAATCAGCAGCGTGCCTTGGTGCAGCAACTGGTGATAAGCGTGCTGACCGTTGGCACCCACGCCACCCCAGATCACAGGTCCGGTATCAACGTTCACTGGCACGCCGTCCTGGCGCACGCTCTTGCCGTTGGACTCCATGTCCAGTTGCTGCAGGTGCTTGGTGATGTTACGCAGGTAGTGGTCGTACGGCAGGATTGCGTGGCTTTGCGCGCCCCAGAAGTTGCCGTACCACACACCCAGCAGGCCCAGCAGCACCGGCATGTTCTGTTCGAACGACGCGTTCTGGAAATGCTGGTCCATGGTGTAGGCGCCGGACAGCAACTCCTTGAAGTTGGACATGCCGATGGCCAGCGCGATCGGCAGACCGATGGCCGACCACAGCGAATAACGACCGCCGACCCAGTCCCACATTGGGAAAATGTTCTCTTCACGAATACCGAACGCCACCGCTGCGGCGTTGTTGCTCGATACCGCGATGAAATGACGATGCAGCTCGGCTTGGGAGCCACCTTGCGCCAGATACCAGGCGCGGGCGGCCGTGGCGTTCTTCAGGGTTTCGAGGGTAGTGAAGGTCTTCGACGAGACGATGAACAGCGTAGTTTCGGCGCGCAGTTTGCTGGTTAGCTCATGCAGTTCTGTGCCGTCGATGTTCGCCAGATAGTGGCAGCGAACGCCTTTCTGCGCGTAGGACAGCAGCGCTTCGGAGACCAGCTCCGGGCCGAGGAACGAACCGCCGATGCCGATGTTGACGATATCGGTGATCGGCTTTTCGGTATAACCGCGCCACAGACCATCGTGGATACGGCCTACCAGATCGGTCATCTGGTTCAGCACCTTGTGTACTTCCGGCATCACGTTGACACCGTTGACCTGCAACTTGTCACCCACCGGACGACGTAGCGCGGTATGCAGTGCCGGGCGACCTTCGGAGGCGTTGACCAGTTCGCCGTCGTATTGCGCCTTGATCGCGTCCTTCAGGCCTACCTCATTGGCGAGGTTGACCAATAGCTGACGCGTCTCGGTGGTGATCAGGTTTTTCGAATAGTCGAGGAACAGACCGGCGCTGCTGAGAGTGAATTCGCTGAAACGCTGCGGGTCTTCGTTAAACGCTTCACGCATGCTGAAATTCTGCATCGCTTTGCGGTGTGCTTCGAGCGCCTGCCAGGCGGGCAGGGTGGTGACGTCATGAGGAGTGCGGTAGTACGCCATCGCTGCGGGTTTCCTTGTACTTGGACTGCCTTTTGGACACTGAAAAGCCAGGATCGGACTGAATTAGCTGATACGACAGAGACTAACCCCCGACAACGCGGATGTCTGCGCCTTGCTTTCCTTTTGCTCGGTACTTTTTCTCACAAGGTAGTGTCGCTTTTCTCAGGCGACCTGTACCGGTATGGCATTGCGGGTGTGGCTAAAGTTCACTGTCCGAGGCCAGATAGAACGCGCGCGGCGCAAAGTTTCATAAACCACCGGCATCGGCCAGTGAGCATAGCGGTGAATCGCAAAATGCGTTCACTGCTATGGCGGTCATTACTGCCGTTTATTGCTCCCTGATCAGGTGCAAATTATCGATCAGGCGGGTCTTGCCCAGAAACGCCGCGCCGAGCACCACTAGATCCTGATCTCCCGCCGTAGCCGGGCGCAGGCTCACGGCCTGGCGGATCTCCAGATAATCGGGGCGCAAGCCTGCGGCTTCGAGCTGTTTCTTGCCATCGGCCAGCAGTTGCTCGCGGTCTTGCCCGCCATTACTCAACGCATCACCGATCTGCTTGATCACACGGTACAGCACAGGCGCGGTCGCGCGTTCCGCTTCAGTCAGATAGCCATTGCGCGAGGACAGCGCCAGGCCGTCGGCAGCCCGCACGGTAGGCTCGCCGATGATCTGGATCGGCATATTCAGGTCTCGCACCAACGCGCTGATGACTGCCAACTGCTGAAAGTCTTTCTGGCCGAAGATGGCGATGTCGGGCTGAGCCATGTTGAACAGCTTGCTGACGACTGTGGACACGCCGTCAAAGTGGCCTGGACGGCTGCCGCCACACAGGCCTTCAGACACCATCGGTACGCGGACTATGGTCTGATCGGCCATTCCGTGTGGGTACATTTCTTCGACCGTTGGCGTGAACAGCAGATGACAGCCGGCTTGCAGCAGCTTCTCCTGATCGGCCGCCAGGGTACGCGGGTAGGTGGCCAGGTCTTCGTTGGGACCGAACTGCAGCGGGTTCACAAAAATGCTCGCCACCACGAAGTCGGCGCGTTGAGCAGCCTTGGTGACCAGCGCGGTATGGCCGCTGTGCAGGTTGCCCATAGTCGGGACCAGCGCGATGCGTTTGCCTTCGCTGCGGGCGCGGGCCACGGCGGCGCGCAATTCGCGCACGGTTTTGACTGTGTTCATGCCGAGAATCCGTGTTCTGGGGCGGGAAAGCTGGCGTCTTTGACGGCGCTGACGTACGCGCCAATCGCTGACTGAATGTCAGGCTGGCCGGCCATGAAGTTCTTCACGAACTTGGGCACGCGGCCGCTGATGGACAGGCCGAGCATGTCGTGCAGCACCAATACCTGACCGTCGGTGGCGTTGCCTGCGCCGATGCCGATGACCGGTATCTTCACCGCGTGGGTGATTTCCTGAGCCAGTTCGCTTGGCACGCATTCCAGCAGAATCATGGCCGCGCCAGCCTGCTCCAGCGTAATGGCATCAGCGCGCATCTGCCGCGCTTGGGACTCCTGCCGACCTTGCACTTTATAACCGCCCAGCACGTTCACTGCCTGCGGGGTCAGGCCCATGTGCGCGCACACCGGAATACCGCGCTCGGCCAACAGCCGGATGGATTCACCCAGCCATGCCGCGCCCTCGATCTTGATCATGTGCGCGCCCGCCTGCATCAGCATCGCGCTGTTGGCAAAGGTCTGCTCGGCAGTGGCATAGGACATGAACGGCAGGTCGGCGAGGATCAGTGAGCCCTGATTGCCGTGTTTGACGCTGGCAACGTGATAGGCCATCTCGGCGGTAGTCACCGGCAGTGTGCTGTCGTGGCCTTGAAGGACCATGCCCAGCGAGTCGCCGACCAGCAGCACTTCCACACCGGCCTGGCTGGCAGTGTGGGCGAAGGTTGCGTCGTAGCAGGTAAGCATGGTGATTTTTTCACCTTTGTGCTTCAGGCCCAGCAGGGACGTAACGGTGATATCTGGCATGAAAAAAGTCCTCATTCAGGCGCTGTGAATACGACGGCGAGCAACGCGTGATTCATTCTGCAATCCAGGCACATCGTCGGTTCGCGATGTTTGAAAAGACCTGTCTGGCGCCTACAAGCCGGTCGTCCGGCTTCGGGACGCTTATCTTCGTGAGGAGGGGGCGGGAAGTCAATTCCGGGTGTTACCGGTTTGAAGAGGATGTTACCGGAGCGTAACGGTGAGTTGCCCGAGGTGCGTGGGGTGACGCTGATCTTTGTAGGAGCCGGCTTGCTGGCGAACTTGCTGATCAGCCAGCTAATGTTTTGCCGGATACGCCGCTTTCGCCAGCAAGCAGGGCTCCTACAGGTTCAGCGTTAGCCGGGCAGTCGCTCCAATCCTTCGAACGGGCAATCGGCAAGCAGGTCATCCAGCCTGCGCCCGTCAGCGAACGTAATACCCGGCGCCAATTCAGCCAGCGGGTACAGCACGAACGCGCGGGCGTGCATGTGGTAGTGCGGCACTTTCAGGCGTGGTTCGTCGATCAGCCGATCGCCAAACAACAGGATGTCCAGATCCAGCGTGCGCGGCCCCCAGCGTTCGAGACGCTCGCGCCCCTGACCGTTTTCGATGCCCTGCAGCGCATCCAGCAGCGCCAGCGGCTCTAACCCCGTATTCAACGCAGCTACCGCATTGGTGTAACGCGGCTGGCCCGGCAGCAGCGAATCGCTGACATAAAACGCGGAAACGCCTGACAGGCTCGTATCCGGCAACTGTCCCAACGCCTTGATCGCTTCCCGCAATTGCTCGGCAGGATCGGCCAGATTGCTGCCCATACCGATGTAGACACGTTCCATCGCGGTCATTCCGACGCGTCGGCGCCAGCGCGTTTACGTTTGCCACCGCCGCTGCGACGACGCTTGCGTGGGCCTTGGCCTGTGGCTTCGGGCTTGCTGCCCAGATCGCGAATCATGTCGCGCCGACCTGCTTCGTTGGCATCCTGGTACTCGGTCCACCAGTCGCCCAGGCCGTCGGTTTCCTCACCGGCGCTCTCACGCAGCAGCAGGAAGTCGTAGCCGGCACGGAAGCGCGGGTTGTCCAGCAGCAAGTCGGCACGCTTGCCCGAGCGACGCGGAAGACGCTCCTGCATGTCCCAGATCTCGCGGATCGGCATGGTGAAGCGTTTCGGAATCGCGATGCGCTGGCATTGCTCGGTGATCAGCTCATGGGCGGCTTCCTGCATGGCCGGAATCGGCGGCATGCCACGCTCTTGCAGGCGCAGCACGCGAGCAGGCAGGGCAGGCCACAACAACGCGGCGAACAGGAACGCCGGTGTTACCGGCTTGTTCTGCTTCACGCGCAGATCGGTGTTGGCCAGGGCATCGCTGATCAGCGTGTGGGTGTAAGTCGGGTTGTATTCCAGGGCCTTGGAGCTTGCCGGGAACAGCGGCTCGAACAGCTCCAGATCTACCAGCATCTCAAAGGCCGGCTCGGCATACCCGGAGAGGAATAGCTTGAGCACTTCCTCAAACAGGCGGGCCGATGGGATGTCGCGCAGCATGGGCGCCAGTGGACGAATCGGTGTAGCGCTGTGTTTTTCGATACCGAAATCAAGCTTGGCGGCGAAGCGCACGGCGCGCAGCATCCGCACCGGGTCCTCTTTATAACGCTGCTGCGGGTCGCCGATCAGGCGGATCAGGCGATTGCGGATGTCGTGTACGCCGTTGGCGTAGTCGAGCACACGTTCGGTGACCGGATCGTAGTACAGGGCGTTAATAGTGAAGTCACGACGCTGGGCGTCATCTTCCAGGGTGCCGTAAACGTTGTCCCGCAGAATGCGCCCGCTCTCGTTGCGCGACGACTGGTTGCTGTCCTCGTCTTCATCATCTTGAGGGTGATTGGCGCGGAAGGTCGCCACCTCGATGATCTCGCGACCGAAATGGATATGAACCAGTTTGAAACGGCGACCGATGATGCGCGCATTACGGAATTCGGCGCGGACTTGTTCAGGCGTGGCGCTGGTGGCGACATCGAAGTCCTTTGGGGTGATGCCCAACATCATGTCCCGAACGCAGCCACCGACCAGATAGGCCTGATAGCCTGCATTTTGCAGACGCTCGACGATATTCACCGCGTAGCGGCTGAATTGATTGCGTTGCAACGAATGCTGGCTGCTGCTGAGCACTTCAGGCGTTGTACGCGTGTGTTGCTGCGGCTTGCGCAGAGGAGAACGGAATGACTGGAACAGCTTCTTCAGCATGGGATGCACTGTTTGAAGGAATATTCGGCCGATTACGAAGAATGACCGCACGATGGGCGGGGATTCTAGCATTTAGTCGAGGGATGGTGTAGGACGCTGCGCGAAGCGCGTATGGAGGCAGGAAATACACGGGTCAAACGGTTGTTGCCAGGAGACAGCGCGGGATTCTTTTGTCCCGGAAGCTACTGGGGGAGCCGAAGCTCCCCCAAAGTGTGTGCTCTTATTTTTATTGTTCAGTTGGGCTTTTATTTTTGTTGAGCGCCCAATTCACGGCTTTCGCCTGTGAAACCTCCCAATCGGGAGTCAAGAGCAAACGGATTGCTTTGGTCGCTGTGCTGCAGTGATCATCGATCCAACCAGTTCAGGCGCTACCTTAGGGTAGTTTTTTGTGGTTCTCAGCCTGGTTGCGGGACAAGTCCCAAATGCAACGCCTCTCCAAAAGAATCAGTTAGCTGCGCCTCCGCCGTGTTGTTTTTGTTATGCGTGAGTCGATTCGTCTTGTTCTTGTTATGTTGTTTTTGCGGGTGACTGATTTTTGTTGTTCTTGTACGAATATAGATAGCAGGACACGTGCCAACTTTTGCGAAACGCGCTGCAGCCCTTTAACTACGGGGGTGTGGCAAAACGACGCTATTTTCTACGAGCAAAAAAAACCGGGGTTACGTTACCGTACGCCCCGGCTTTTGTTACGTGTCGCTGGTGAGGTAACAGTTTTTTCACAACTCCCTGAAAAGCGCGTGCCAGAGCGTTGGGCGGCTGAAAAACGACTGTAGCGGCACGGCTTGGCCGCGATGGGCGCGCTTTAAATCGCCAAGCCGCCAAGCCGTACTGCTACAGACCGCTATCTCAGGTTTCGCTGGCCACGCCGGTCTTGCGACGCGGGATGCCCAGCCGCTGACGGCGCTCCCACAGGCATTTGCGGCTGACGCCGAGCTTGCGTGCCAGCTCCGTCTCGGTCATATGGTCCTGATGTTCGAGTACGAAGTGCTGGAAATAGTCCTCCAGGGACAAATCCTCGGTCGGCTCATGAGCGGTAGAGGCGGAAGACGCCTGTTGCGGCGCGAGGCCGATGAACTCCTCGACGTCCAGATCACTCAGTTCGATATCAATGCCCAGCAGGTCTGCCGAGATTTCCGGGCTTTCACACAGAATGACGGCGCGCTCGACCGCATTTTCCAGTTCGCGGACGTTGCCCGGCCAGGAGTAGTGACGAATCGCCTGTTCGGCGTCGGGACCGAAGCGTAAATCGTTGCGTCCGGCCTTGGTGCTCTGGCGGGCCAGAAATGCGTTGGCGATTTCGTTGACGTCTGCGCCGCGTTCACGCAAGGCCGGGAGCTTCAGAGCGATCACATGCAGACGATAATAAAGGTCTTCACGGAACTGGCCGACCTTGGCCAGGCTCTTGAGGTCGCGGTGGGTAGCTGCAATCAGGCGTACATCCACTTTCTGCGATTGCACCGAGCCTACCCGGCGAATCTCGCCTTCCTGTAGAACACGCAGCAAGCGCGCCTGAGCCTCAAGCGGCAGTTCGCCGATCTCGTCAAGGAATAGCGTACCGCCATCAGCGGCTTCCACCAGGCCGGCACGGCCTGCACTGGCGCCCGTGAATGCGCCTTTCTCGTGGCCGAACAGTTCTGACTCGATCAGCGTTTCAGGGATTGCGGCGCAGTTGACCGAAATCATCGGTGCTTTAGCGCGACGGGACAGGTTGTGCAACGCCCGCGCGACCAGCTCTTTACCGGTGCCGGATTCTCCCTGAACCAGGACGTTGGAGTCGGTCGGCGCGACCTTGCGGATTTTGCTGTACAGATCCTGCATTGGTGGACAGGAACCAATGATCCCGATATCACCGTTGCTGTTGTCCGGCACCGCCTTGTCGGAGGCCGAAGCCTTGCCGGCAACGGCCGCGCGCTCGGCCTGCATGCTTTGCACGGTCTGTCGGTCACGCAGGATGCGCGAGACCGCCTGCAGCATTTCGTCGTGGTCGAAAGGCTTGGCGATGTAATCCACCGCGCCCATCTTCATCGAGTCCACGGCCGAGCGCAGGCTGGCATAACTGGTCATGATCAGAACGGGTTTGCCCTGGCCAAGCTTGATCAGCTCAGTACCGGGGGCGCCGGGCAGGCGCAGGTCGCTGACGATCAAGTCGAACGAGGGGATGCTGAAACGTTCCTGAGCTTCCTGCACGGATCCGGCTTCACTGACCTGGTACTGATTACGTTCCAGCAGACGACGCAAGGCGGAGCGGATAATGGTTTCGTCTTCGACGATCAAAATGTGCGGCATTGATTCGGTACTCTCGACGGTCTCAGTTCACAGCGGACGTCGCTTCGACATGTCGCGGTAAGGTCACCCGAATACGGGTTCCGCGCTGTTGCTCGGCATCAGCCGGGCTGTCGATGGTGATCTGTCCATAATGCTCTTCAACGATGGAATAGACCAGTGCGAGCCCCAGTCCTGTCCCTTCCCCCGGATCCTTGGTGGTGAAGAACGGTTCGAACAAGCGGTCCATGATTGCTTTGGGAATTCCAGTGCCTTCGTCTTCGACGATCAAATCGACCGTATGTTCGGACGCCTCACTCTTGACCCGTACCGCACTGCCCGCAGGCGAGGCATCCCGGGCGTTGGAGAGCAGATTAATCAGTACCTGTGCCAGCCGTTGCGGATCGCCATCGACCCAGTGGTTGGGATTGCACAGGTTATAGAATTGCACTTCGAAATTGCGCCGATTGAGCGCTAGCAGACCAATGGCATCCTGCGCGACTTCGGCCAGACAGACGGCCTCGTCGGCGTGCTGATGACCGCCCGCATGGGCGAAGCTCATCAGCGATTGCACGATGCGCGAGACGCGTTTGGTCTGCTCGATGATCTGACTGCTGATTTCGGTCAGTTCGCCATCTTCCTCACGTTCTTCGCGAAGGTTCTGCGCGAGACAGGCAATGCCGGTGATCGGGTTGCCGATCTCGTGAGCCACGCCAGCCGCCAGGCGACCAATGCTGGCCAGGCGCTCGGAGTGGACCAGCTTGTCTTCGAGCGCCTGCGTGTCGGTCAGGTCTTCAACCAGAATCACCAGGCCGCTGTTACCCGGTGCGAGCGGCTCATCGATGGCGGCTTTGTGCAGGTTCAGCCAGCGGGTCTGGCCATCGAGTGGCAAGCGCTGCTTATGCAAGTGTTCGTCCGGTACATTGATGAACCCGAGCAGCAACTGTCGCCACGGATCGGCGATGGTTTCCAGGCGCGACCCCACCAGTCGCTGGGCGCCGATGCCGGTCAGCTCTTCCATGGCCTTGTTCCACATCAGGATCTCCTGATCCTTGGCCAGCGAGCAAACGCCCATCGGCAACTCTTGCAGAGTCTGGCGATGGTAGCGGCGCAGCGCATCCAGCTCAGCGGCAAGCCCTGTGAGGCGCGAGTGGTAATCCTCCAGACGGCTCTCGATGAAGTGAATGTCCTCGGTGACATAGTTTTCGCCGCCGGATTTATACGGCAGGAAGGTTTCGACCATGTCCTGAGCGACGCTGGGTCCCATCAGACCGGAGAGGTTGGCTTCGATCCGGTCGCGCAGACGGCGCAAGGCATAGGGACGGCGTTCGTCGAACGGTAGATATAGGTCGCGCAGCGCCTGCTCGACTTCTTTTTGGGCAGCTTTGGCCCCCAATGGTTTGGCCAGTTGCGTGGCGAATTCCTGAGGGGAGACGGCGTGCAACTCCCGACGTTGCGGACGACGCACATTATCCACGGCGCAGGCTTCAGCGGCGCTTGCCTCTTCCGGGCTGGGATTGCTGAACAGCGAAATCAGGGTGAAGACCAGTACGTTGACAGCCAAGGACGCGATCGCCGCCATGTGCCAGCTGGTATCGTCCAGCACGTAAATCGTGTTCAGCAGCGGGATGTAGAAGCCTTGAAAGTTGCCGACCAGCGGGAACAGCATGCTGACCATCCATACCACGATCCCGGCGATCAACCCGGCCACGAATCCACGACGGTTGGCGGCGGGCCAGTAGAGCACCGACAGCACCCCTGGCAGGAACTGCAAGGTCGCGACGAAGGCGACGATGCCGAGATTGGCCAGATTCTGCTTGGCACCCAGCAACAGATAAAAGCCATAGCCTGCCATGATGATCGCGACGATCAGGCCGCGACGTGTCCACTTCAGCCAGCGGTAAATATTGCCTTCGGCCGGCGGCTGGTAAAGCGGCAGGACCAAGTGGTTGAGCGCCATGCCTGACAGCGCCAGCGTGGTGACGATGATCAAACCGCTGGCGGCCGACAGACCACCGACATAAGCCAGCAATGCCAGCGACTCGTTGTGTGCAGCGATCCCGATGCCGAGGGTGAAGTATTCGGGGCTGGTTGTCGCCCCCAGTTTCAGCCCGGCCCACAACACCAGCGGCACGGCCAGGCTTATCAGCAGCAGGAACAGCGGCAGACCCCAGCTGGCACTGACCAGCGAGCGGGGATTGAGGTTTTCGGTGAAAGTCATGTGATACATGTGCGGCATGACGATGGCCGAGGCGAAAAATACCAGCAGCAGCGTGCGCCACGGGCCTTCCTGCAGCGGCGTGTGCAGGGCAGCCAGCGCGCTCTGATTCTGCAACAGCCATTGTTCGAGGCTCTGCGGGCCGTCGAACACGCCGTAAAGCGCATAGATACCGACGCCACCGATGGCAACCAGCTTTATCACCGACTCGAAGGCGATGGCAAATACCAGCCCCTCGTGTTTTTCCCGGGTGGCGACGTGCCGCGAGCCGAAGAAGATGGTGAATAGAATGATCACGATGCAGAAGGCCAGGGCAACGTAATTGCGCACCGGTTCGCGGGTGAGGATACCGATGGAGTCCGCCACTGCCTGGATTTGCAGGGCTAGCAGCGGTAGAACCCCGATCAGCATGAAGATTGTCGTCAATGCCCCGGCCCACGTGCTCCGAAAGCGGAAGGCGAACAGGTCCGCCAGCGATGACAGCTGGTAAGTGCGGGTGATTTTCAGGATCGGATAGAGCAGCACGGGCGCCAGCAGAAACGCGCCGGACACACCCAGGTAACTGGCCAGAAAGCCGTAGCCGTACTCGTAGGCCAGGCCCACGGTGCCATAAAACGCCCAGGCGCTGGCGTAGACGCCCAGCGACAGCGTGTAGGTCAGCGGGTGGCGAATGATCCAGCGCGGGACCAGCCCACGCTCACTGATCCAGGCAACACCGAACAGCATCAGCAGGTAGACGGCGCTGACCAGAATCATCTGGGTCAGGCTAAAGCTCATCGGCATCTCGTTGGCTCTGCAGAATGAATGTCACCACGATCAGGATCAGCCACAGCATGTAAGGCCGATACCAGGCGCCTGTCGCATCGATCCACCAGTCCATGATGGCCGGGGAGAAGAGGTAGATGCCTACCACCAGTAGCAGGACCAATCGATAAATGTACATTTGGCCTCCTGGGTTGATTGCGACAGGACGTGAGCCCGAAGGAGCGGCATGGTAACGGATGGCTATCAGGCTGCAAGCGACGTTTCTGCCACCTTTAATGCTGTGTTTCGCTGCAAGCGCTCTGGCTCAGTCTATTCGAGCTTCTTCAATGCTGGCGACCCGTGGAATCAAATCAGCGTTCCAATGAGCGATTCCCCAATCGAGAACCTCGCGCGGCGTGGCGAACGCCAGCTCTTTAGGCACTGCCTGTCCAAGGGCGCGCAATGCCCGAAGCAGAAGCGGCGTGGCTTGATCGGCGGGTAAAGGAGGGGAACGATAGGATTTACCCAACTTGTGCCCGTCGGGCTGTGTTATCAGGGGGACGTGCAGGTAGCGAGGTTGCGGCAAGCCGAGCAGCTCCTGCAGGTAAAGCTGGCGCGGCGTGGAATCCAGCAGGTCGGCGCCGCGCACTATGTCGGTGATACCTTGCCAGCCATCATCGAGCACCACTGCCAGTTGATAGGCGTACAGACCGTCCCGCCGACGTATTACGAAATCGCCGACCTCGCGGCCCAGATGCTGACGAAACTCGCCCTGAACCCGATCTTCGAAGCGATATTCCAGTTCAGGCACGCGAATGCGGATGGCGGCGTTGTCAGGCGAATGCCCTGCATTGCGACAGAAGCCTGGATAGATGCCCTGGAAATCTTCCAACTGCTTGCGCGAACAGGTGCAGGCATAGGCCAGCCCGTAGCTGAACCAGCGGCTGATGACCTCCTGATAGGCGTCGTGCCGATCGCTTTGTCTGATCAACTGGCCATCCCACTCGAAACCGTAGTTTTCAAGGGTGCTGAGGATAGCCGCCTGAGCGCCGGGTTGTTCTCGCGGCGGGTCCAGGTCTTCCATGCGCATCAGCCACTTGCCGCCAGCCGCGCGCGCATCCAGATACGACGCCAGCGCCGCAACCAGAGAACCGAAGTGCAGATAACCACTGGGAGTTGGCGCAAAGCGCCCTATATAAGAAGGGGATTTCATGGGCGCTGATGGTACTGGAAATCCGATGTACGAAAAACCGGACGACACGCCGGTTGGTGTAGGACGCTGTTCTTAGCGCCAGCAGCACTGTCTTCGGACCGGGTGGGCGATTTGCTGGGGAGCGAATTCATTCGCGAGGCAATCGTACGGACGACAGAGATGTGTCGACTTTACCGCCCTCCCGCCAATGAATTCGCTTCCACAGAAATGGGGACGGGCTGGATAAATCGGCGTTAACCGATACCGAAAAACGAAAAAGACGCCGAAGCGTCTTTTGTCGTACTCGAAACAGGATCATTTACCGACCTGTTTTTCCTTGATTTCCGCCAGCGTCTTGCAGTCGATGCACAGGTCGGCGGTCGGGCGGGCTTCCAGGCGGCGCAAGCCGATTTCGATGCCGCAGGATTCGCACCAGCCGTATTCTTCGTCTTCGATCAGTTGCAGCGTTTTGTCGATCTTTTTGATCAACTTGCGCTCACGGTCACGAGCACGCAGTTCCAGAGCGAACTCTTCTTCCTGGCTTGCACGGTCAGCAGGGTCAGGAAAGTTGGCCGCTTCGTCCTTCATGTGATCAACGGTGCGGTCGACTTCCTGCATCAAGTCCTGTTTCCACTTGTTCAGGATCTTGGTGAAGTGAGCGCGCATGGGCTTGCCCATGTACTCCTCATCCTTCGTCGGGACGTAAGGTTCGAAACCACTAATCGTTTGGTTGCTTTTTTGCTTTTCTTCGGTGGGCATGAACGGACCGCCTCTCACTCTTCTAAGCCATTGCGCAGGGTAAAGATCCATCGCCGACACCTGCCGGCCCTGCGGCTGCAAGCGGGCGAACTTACCAGATCGAATCGGAGCGCGCTACTCCCGGTTGTCGAGCATGGCCCGGCAACGCGCCCGTGAACTATGACCACAGCCAAAGCGCCCGGTTTTATATTATTTTGCAGTGCCATCAGTCTAGCCCCTCCGGCGATATTATCTGCACTGGTGGATCACCGGCAGATCGCCCCGACCGAACGATAAAACCTGTAGGACCGCGGGCGGTTGGGTAGAATCGGCCAATTGTTTCCGCCCCCCTGTGACTAAAGGAAGATCAATGCCTCAGCCCTATAGTGCGCGCAGCCGCGCCATCGAACCCTTTCATGTCATGGCGCTGCTGGCCCGCGCCAATGAACTGCAGGCGGCGGGGCATGACGTCATCCACCTGGAAATCGGTGAGCCCGACTTCACCACCGCTGAGCCGATCATAAAGGCCGGGCAGGCTGCGCTGGCTGCCGGGAAAACCCGCTACACCGCGGCCCGCGGCTTGCCTGAGCTGCGGCAGGCGATTTCCGGTTTTTACCAGCAGCGCTATGGCCTGGACGTAGACCCTGAGCGAATTCTGATCACGCCAGGCGGCTCCGGCGCATTGTTGTTGGCTACCAGTCTGCTGGTTGATCCCGGCAAACATTGGCTGCTGGCGGATCCAGGCTACCCCTGCAACCGACATTTTCTGCGTCTGGTCGAAGGTGCGGCCCAGTTGGTGCCGGTGGGGCCGGACGTGCGGTACCAGTTGACCCCGGATCTGATTGCGCGGCACTGGAACGAGGACAGCGTCGGCGCGCTGGTCGCCTCGCCAGCCAATCCGACCGGCACATTGTTGCATCGGGATGAACTCGCGGCGCTGTCGGCATCGCTCAAGGCCCGCGACGGTCATCTGGTGGTGGATGAGATCTATCACGGTCTGACTTACGGCACCGACGCCGCCAGCGTGCTGGAGGTGGATAACGACGCTTTCGTGCTCAACAGTTTTTCAAAATATTTTGGCATGACCGGCTGGCGTCTCGGCTGGCTCGTGGCCCCCGACGCAGCTGTCGGGGATTTGGAGAAGCTCGCGCAAAACCTGTATATCAGCGCGCCGAGCATGGCTCAGAGTGCTGCGCTGGCCTGCTTCGAGCCGCAAACCCTGGCAATTCTCGAACAGCGTCGTGCCGAGTTCGGCAAGCGCCGAGACTTCCTGTTGCCGGCCCTGCGCGAGCTGGGGTTCAACATAGCCGTCGAACCCGAAGGCGCTTTCTACCTTTATGCCGACATCAGTGCATTTGGCGGCGATGCGTTTGCATTTTGCCGGCATTTTCTGGAAACCGAGCACATTGCCTTTACGCCGGGACTGGACTTCGGGCGTTATCAGGCCGGTCATCACGTACGTTTCGCGTATACCCAAAGCCTGTCACGCCTGCAGGAGGCGGTTGAACGCATTGGTCGCGGCCTGCGGAGCTGGCAAGGCTGATGCGATTCTCTCCCGAACTCGAAGAAGGTCGCTTGCTGCAGCGTTACAAGCGTTTTTTAGCCGACATCGAAACGCCCAGCGGTGAGCGTCTGACCATTCATTGCCCCAACACCGGCTCGATGTTCAATTGCATGATGCCCGGTGGGCGCGTCTGGTTCAGTCGTTCCGATGATCCCAAGCGTAAGCTGCCCGGGACTTGGGAAATCAGTGAAACGCCGCAGGGACGCTTCGCCTGCGTCAACACTGGCCGCGCCAATAAACTGGTAGAGGAGGCGCTGCTGGCGGGTGTGATCACCGAGCTGAACGGCTTTACCGCGCTCAAGCGGGAAGTTGCCTACGGCCAGGAAAACAGTCGCGTCGACTTCCGCCTGGATTACCCGGATGGCGCGCTGTTTCTTGAAGTCAAGAGCGTGACGCTGGGGTTTGACGACAGCAATGTGGCGGCGTTTCCCGATGCGGTGACCCAGCGCGGCGCCAGGCATTTGCGTGAACTGGCGGCGCTGGCGCGAGAGGGTGTGCGTGCGGTGTTGTTGTATTGCGTCAATCTGACCGGAATCGAGGCGGTGCGGCCTGCCGACGAAATCGATGAGGCTTATGCTGTTGCGCTGACAGAGGCAGCCGCCGCTGGTGTCGAGATTCTCGCCTATGGTGTGCAACTGACGCCTGAAGAAATACGGATTGATCGTCGGCTTGAAATTCACTTGGCCCAGGCACCTGACCCTACGCACCCGTTCAGTCTTGCTCTGGCAGATTGACCCAGATCCCCTGAGCATCCTCGCCGCAGTCGATGGCGTTCAGGGATTTACCCTCGCACGGCCCTGCGATGCATTCGCCGCTCTCGATCAGAAATAACGCGCCGTGGGTCGCGCACTGAATCAGGCTGGCGCTCGCATCGAGAAACTGGTCTGGCTGCCATTGCAGCGGTACGGCGCGATGGGGGCAGCGGTTTTGGTAGACATAGACCTGCCCGGCGCGTCGCACCGCCAGCAATTGAAACCCTTCGACTTCGAAGCCGCGGCTTGTTCCCTCATCGAGTTCATTTTTGTCACACAGGTATTTCAGCGCAGTCTCCTTCTCGCTTGACGCGTAAACGCCAGTCACTATCAAATTGCCCGGTTGTCATGAGCGGCCTAGTCTGACAGCTCTACAAATGATGCGTCGATCCAACTGGCTCCCGCGCACGTCACGGCAGGCGCGCGCCCCCTCTATATCAAGGATTCTTTCTTTCATGCGCTTCGTTGCCAAGCTGACCGTCACCTTATTACTGCTGCGGTTGACCCAGTGAAAGCC
Organism: Pseudomonas sp.; assembly: GCF_050739935.1. Classification (GTDB taxonomy): domain Bacteria; phylum Pseudomonadota; class Gammaproteobacteria; order Pseudomonadales; family Pseudomonadaceae; genus Aquipseudomonas. Next base: position 18,184 of record NZ_JBOICF010000042.1, read on the forward strand.
CGGACCAAAGCCTTTTATCCGGCGAATATCTCGCTCAACGCCGAGGCTACCCCCGCTCAATGAGGATCATTCTGCAACCGCGAACGCTGTTCATCGTGCTGAGCATCGCATGCCTGCTGGCGATCTGGCTTTCGCTGGCGTCAGGACCGGTCAGCCTGCCGCTCATGGACACCTTGCGTGCCGGGCTGCGCTTGATGGGCCTGCCCGTGGCCGGCGAAGACCTGCAGCAGGCCGAGCTGATTCTCGGGCAGATTCGTATACCTCGGACCTTGCTCGGGTTGGCAGTGGGCGCGGTGCTGGCGGTGTCAGGGGTGGCGATGCAGGGCCTGTTTCGTAACCCGCTGGCAGACCCCGGTCTGGTAGGGGTTTCCAGCGGCGCGGCATTGGGGGCGGCCATTGCCATCGTCGCGGGCGCATCCATGGGTGGCATACCTGAAGCCATCGCACCCTATTTACTGTCTATGTTCGCCTTCGCCGGCGGGCTGATGGTGACAGGTATCGTTTATAGACTGGGTCGCCAAGATGGCCAGACAAGTGTCGGCGTCATGTTGCTGGCGGGCGTGGCGATGACCGCTCTGGCCGGTTCGATCATCGGCTTGTTCACCTATCTGGCAGATGACGCCGCGCTGCGCACCCTGACGTTCTGGAACCTTGGCACCCTCAATGGCGCGAGCTATGCGCGACTTTGGCCACTGCTGCTGATATGTGTGCTGGTGGTCTTATGGCTGCCGCGACGTGCCAAGGCACTGAATGCGCTGTTGCTTGGGGAATCGGAAGCCCGTCATCTGGGCATTGAGGTCGAGCGACTCAAGCGCGAACTGATTTTGTGCATCGCGCTGGGCGTGGGCGCGGCAGTGGCTGCGGCAGGCTTGATTGGCTTCGTCGGTCTGATCGTGCCGCATTTGGTGCGATTGATTGCAGGTCCCGATCACCGCGTGGTTTTGCCCGCTTCGGCGCTGGCGGGCGCGAGTCTGCTGCTGTTCGCTGACGTATTCGCCCGTCTGGTACTGGCCCCGGCCGAGTTGCCGATCGGCATCGTCACGGTGTTTATTGGTGCGCCATTCTTTCTGTTCCTGCTGGTTCGAGGCCGTGTTTGATGATGAAAGCCGAAAAGATCAGCGTTCATCGCGACAGCAAGCGCGTGCTGACCGATATTGACCTGATGCTCAAGCCTGGCGAAATGCTTGGCGTGCTGGGTCCCAACGGCGCCGGGAAAAGCACGCTACTGGGCGCGTTGTGCGCAGAGCTGAAACCGACGCAGGGCCAGATCTGGCTGGATGATCGGCCGCTGACGCACTGGACAGGTCAGCAGCGGGCACGGCGGTTGGCGGTATTGCCGCAGAGCTCAACGCTGAGCTTTGCTTTCAAGGTTCAGGAAGTGGTAGCCATGGGCCGTCTGCCCCATGACAGCGGCCAGCAGCGTGATGCCGAGATCATCCAAGCTGTCCTCGAGACCGCCGATGCGGTGCATTTGCAGGACCGAAATTACCTCGCCCTGTCAGGCGGTGAGCGTCAACGAGTGCATCTGGCCCGGGTGCTGGCCCAGATATGGCCGGGGGAAGGCGGGCAGACGCTGCTACTGGACGAACCGACGTCGATGCTCGATCCGCTGCATCAGCACACTACTTTGCAGGCCGTGCGAGGGTTTGCCGATCGTGGCGGAGCGGTAATGGTGATCCTGCATGACCTCAACCTGGCAGCACGCTATTGCGACCGCCTGTTGCTGCTTGAATCCGGCTGTCCGTTTGCGATGGGCACCCCGGATGAAGTGCTGGTGCCTGATGCGCTCAGGGCGGTTTTTGGCCTTGAGGTGCTGGTGCAGCGGCATCCCGAACGCGGGCACCCGCTGATCATCGCCCGTTAGCCGGCTTTTAAAGGTCTTGTTGAAGGCAAAATCCTTAAGACGTTTCTGATAGTCGCGTAGGTCTGCTCTGTGGAGCGCGCATGGCCGTTCACGGGCCCTCCCTCTGGATTATCGTCGCACCCTGAAGTTTGCTGGGTGTTGAGGAGAGCGGCATGAGCAGGGTGCTTGAAAGTGATGAAGCAGTGGCGCAAAAAGCGTTGAGACTATTGGAACTGACCTCGCTGAACGCTGACGATACGACTGAACGCATCATTGCGTTGTGTGAGCGGGCGTTAACTCCTGTAGGAAACGTCGCCGCAGTATGCGTACTACCCAGGTTCGCGGGGTTGGCGCGGCGTACGCTCGATGATCTTCTGGCGAGGGAGGTCAAGGTCGTGGCAGCGGTCAACTTCCCGAACGGCGGAGCGTCGATCTCCACGGTCGAGTCGGAAACCCGCGCGGCCATGCTCACAGGGGCCGACGAGATCGATCTTGTGTATCCGTTCCATGCTCAGCTCGGTGGTGACAAAACGGTCGGGGGCGACATGATCGCGGCTTGCAAGGCCAAATGCGGGCGGCGAGGGTTATTGACTGTCACGCTGGAAACCGGGGTGTTGCGTGATCCACAAATCATCCATCAGGTCTGTCGGACGGCCATTCGAGAGGGCGCGTCCTTTCTCAAGACAAGCACCGGCAAACAGGTTGTCAGCGCGACCCCACAAGCGGCACGAATCCTGATCGAAGCGATTGCCGAGTTGGGTGCACAAGTGGGCTTCAAGGCCTCTGGGAATGTTCGCACGTTGAGCGAGGCGCGTATTTATTTGGACGTTGTCCAAAACCGCTTCGGGCCGTTCTGGCTGGAGCCGGGCAGAGTGCGATTGGGGGGTGCCAGTCTGCTGGATGATTTGCTGGCTCATCTGGGCGTTCGTCCGTGAGGGCCTGGCCAAAATAACAGGCAAAAAAAGACCCGGCAAAAAGCCGGGTCAAAAACCGTGATTAGCCTGATGAGGAGATAATCTGAGAGTCCGAACCAAGGAGCCTTTCAGGTTACCAGCCAGTCTCGCGACCGGATGTGATAATCATAGTGATTCTCATTTGTAAGTCAACAGGCAATCTCCAACTATTTTTCAGGGCCGATCAATTGCTTATTCAGGGTCGCTTTATCGGCATCCGAAAGGCTAAGCCAATCCTTGTCTCGCAGCGCGCCTTCGATGGCATAGAGCAAGGTTCTGGAAGTGCGAAAACCCCGGGTTTTGACGGCCTGATAAGCATGAATGGCGCCGAGTCGGCGAAGGTCTGCGGCATTGTGAATGCCCGCGGCATGGAGCCATTGGGCCGAGGTTTTACCTAGATTTTTCATCAGTAGCAGTTCGTCTTCCATGATGCCTCCTGCAAGTGTAGCTCCGTGTTTTGTAGCTTCCTGGACTTGTAAAAACTGCAGATGCAAGCCATGGAATGAGTGTAGATGCCCTTGGAGGTGCCCGCTAAAAAACGCCATAACAACCGCCGGACGGTCGCATTTCAGGCAAATAGTCGGTGCGCCCGGCATGTCAGCGCATGCAGGGCAGGAACCGAAGACGGCGCAAGAGGCGAGCGCGTTGGCTCAGCGAGTGCGATAACGTAGGCGAGTACCGAAATTGACCGACATGAGAATTTCGTCCGCGCTCAGCTCCACCGGAAAGTAAGCCCCGGAAATTTGCGCCTGGGCGATACTCGCGCCTTCCAGAGATGCCGTGCGAAAGTCGACGCCGCGCAGATCGGCGGAACGAAAGCAGGCGTTGGTGAAGTCGATGTCTTTGGCATTCATATCGCGCAGATCCAGACCGCGAAAATCACCGTTGGCCAAATCGATGGAGCCGTTTTTCGGGCGTTGGAGATTGAAGGCTTTCACGTCATCTGCGCGCAACAAGGCGAAGAGGGGCGAGTCAAGTTGCTTGGGCTGGGTCATCTGGCGCCACCTTGTCGGAATTATGGCGCCACTATAATGCCACTATCATCGACCCGTGAAGGGACATCCTTCACGATTCGATGGCTGGTGACCGAGCTGTTTACAGGCCGGGCAGATACTGACGAATGTCATCCACAAGCTTGTCCAGATCGCTGCTGATGTTGGTCTCGACGTGCCGGCTGCGCAGCGTTTCATCTGCGGTCAGAGGTTCGCGATTCGCCAATTGAGATTCGATGACTTCCATTGTGGCGTCGGAAGGGTCGTCGTTCTGAGCCTGACGTTGCGCAAGCCAGCCCTGAATCACTGCCTTTGGCGCTGCGCAATCGAGGATGAGGAACGGCGTGCCGGTCGCTTCAGCCACTTGCGCGGTCGCCTGACGCTGATCCAGCTTGAGATACGTGGCATCGATCACCACCGGAAAGCCGGCATGCAACACGACCGCTGCCAGCTCATTCAGGCGCTTGTACGTCGCGGCGCTGGTATCTGCCGAGTACAGATCCTGCTTCTCGCTGAACAGACGCTTGCGCTCGACGTCCGAGCGCAGGCGAATGGCGCCGAGCGCTTCTACCAGACGCATGGCTACATGGCTTTTGCCAACGGCCGAAACACCGTGGGTGATCGCCAGGAAGTTCGAAGGAATTGCGCTATAGCTTTCCGCCAGATTGGCGTAGTTGCGGTACTGGCGCAGAGTGGTGGCGCGCTGAACGTGATCGGCGTCCGCAGACAAGCTGAACAGCGCGACCTTGGCGCGGACCAGGGCGCGATAGGCTTTATAGAAGTTCAGCAGTTCCAGGCCAGCATAGTCACCGGTGTGCTCCAGATATTGGCTGATCAGACGACGGGACAGGCTCTTGAGACCGCGGTCTTCCAGGTCCATGGCCAGGAAACCGATGTCGGCATAGACGTCGGTCATCCGGAATGGCTCGTTGAACTCGATGCAGTCGAAGATCACCACCTTGCCGTCAATCAGGGTGATGTTGCCCAGATGGATGTCGCCATGACATTCGCGAATGAAGCCGTCGGCCTTGCGCTGGCTCATCAGCGGCTTGAGGCGCTCATAACTGGCGTTTGCCCAGGCTTCCAGCGCATGCAATTGGACAAGGTCTGCTTTTTCGCTGAGGAACGGCAGAATCTGCTCGAAGTTCTGTGTGACCGGGGCCATCGCGCTTTCAGGCGAACCCAGCGGGTTTTCAGTCGGCACGCGTGGCGTCGCCTGATGGAATTCGGCAATCTGGCGCGCCATCTCGTCGATGTGCGCAGTGGTCAGCTCGCCTTTGGCTTGCAGTGTGCTGAGCAGGCCGTCCTGCGGGAATTGACGGATCTTCAACGCGTATTCGATCGCCTCGCCGGTGCCGCCCAGTTGTGGGGCTTCAGCGGTGCCTGTGATTGGCAACACTTCCAGATACAAATCTTCGGTCAGGCGCTGATTGAGCTTTAGTTCCTGCTGACAGAAGTGTTCGCGAGCCGACAACGTAGTGAAGTCGAGGAAGCCGAAGTTCATCGGTTTCTTGATCTTGTAGACGTAGGGGCCAGTGAGCAGCACCCAGGAAATATGCGTCTCGATGACCTGAAATTGCTCAACCGGGTGGGGGAACAGGGCAGGATTTTGCAGCGCTGCTATCAGTGTCTGGCTCACGGACGATCCTTGAAAGAAGATAAGTCGATATGAAGTGACTAAAGGTGGCCATTATGGCCGCTCGGCGCATTGCTGCAAACCGCTGCGAGGGTGGTCTGCCGATGACCTTGAAAGTGCGTATAATCCGCCGCCATGACTCGATCCCGCACTTCGAAAAAATCCCCCAAACCCGCCAATAGCCGCCTTCGCAGCCTGTTGGGCTGGGCCCTGAAACTCAGCCTCGTTGGCCTGGTCATTCTGGCTTGCTTCGCCGTTTACCTGGACTCCATCGTCCAGGAAAAATTCTCCGGCAAGCGCTGGACCATTCCAGCCAAGGTCTACGCGCGTCCGCTTGAACTGTTCGTCGGCCAGAAGCTTTCTCGCGACGACTTTCTGATCGAGCTTGACGCCTTGGGCTATCGCCGTGAAAGCGTCGCTAACGGCCCTGGCGCTGCAGCCGTGAACGGCAACAGTGTCGATCTCAATACCCGCGGTTTCCAGTTTTATGAAGGCGCCGATCCGGCTCAGCAGATTCATGTGCGCTTTTCCGGGGATTACGTCGCCGACCTGACGGCTGCCAATGGCGCCAAGCTGGCGGTGGCACGCCTCGAACCGCTGATGATCGGCGGTCTGTACCCGAAAAACCTCGAAGACCGGATTCTGATCAAGCTCGATCAGGCGCCGCCTTATCTGCTCGATACGTTGGTGACGGTCGAAGATCGCGATTTCTATCACCACTTTGGTGTGTCGCCCAAATCGATCGCCCGCGCCTTCTGGGTCAACGCTTCGGCCGGGCAGATGCGCCAGGGTGGCTCGACGCTGACGCAGCAATTGGTCAAGAACTTCTACCTCACCAATGAACGCAGCATCACCCGCAAACTGACCGAAGCCATGATGGCGATCCTGCTGGAGATCCACTACAGCAAGCAGGAGATTCTCGAAGCGTACCTCAACGAGGTTTTCGTCGGTCAGGACGGTCAGCGCGCGGTTCACGGTTTCGGTCTGGCCAGCCAGTATTTCTTCAGCCAGCCCCTGTCGGAGCTCAAGCTCCATCAGGTGGCGCTGCTGGTCGGTCTGGTCAAGGGCCCTTCCTATTACAACCCACGACGCAATCCGGATCGTGCGCTGGAGCGCCGCAACCTGGTGCTCGACCTGCTTGAACAGCAGGGCGTCGCTTCGGCCGAAGCCGTTGCCGCCGCGAAGAAAATGCCGTTGGGCGTGACCAAGACCGGTTCCTTGGCCGACAGCTCGTTCCCGGACTTCCTCGATCTGGTCAAGCGTCAGTTGCGTCAGGATTATCGCGATGAAGACTTGACCGAAGAAGGGCTGCGGATCTTCACCAGCTTCGACCCGATCCTGCAGATGAAGTCCGAAGCAGCGGTTCGCGAGAGTTTCGCCAAAATCGCTGGCCGCAAAGGCGCGGACGAGATGGAAACGGCAATGGTCGTGACCAACCCGGAGACCGGTGAAGTTCAGGCACTGATTGGCAGTCGTCAGGCAGGGTTCGCCGGCTTCAACCGTGCGCTGGATGCTGTCCGCCCGATCGGTTCCCTGGTCAAGCCGGCGATTTATCTGACAGCACTGGAGCGCCCGCAGCAGTACACCTTGACCAGTTGGGTGCCGGATGAGCCGTTCCAGGTCAAAGGCGCGGACGGTCAGATCTGGAAGCCGCAGAACTTCGACCACAAGGCCCACGGCAACATTTTCCTGTACCAGGGGCTGGCGCATTCCTACAACCTGTCCAGCGCCAAGCTGGGTCTGGATCTGGGCGTGCCGAACGTCTTCAAGACGCTGACCAAGCTGGGCGTCACCCGTGACTGGCCGACTTTTCCGTCAATGTTGCTGGGGGCAGGCGCTCTGAGTCCGATCGAAGTCGCGACGATGTACCAGACTATTGCCAGTGGCGGCTTCAACACGCCGTTGCGCGGCATTCGCAGCGTGCTGACCGCCGAGGGCGAGCCGCTCAAGCGTTATCCGTTCCAGATTCAGCAGCGCTTCGATCCGGGCTCTATCTATCTGCTGCAAAATGCCATGCAGCGCGTCATGCGCGAAGGCACGGGCAAGTCGGTATACAACGTGCTGCCCAGTTCACTGAATCTGGCGGGCAAGTCAGGCACGACCAACGATTCCCGTGACAGCTGGTTCGCAGGTTTCAGCCAGGATCTGCTGGCGATTGTCTGGATGGGCCGCGACGATAATGGCAAGACGCCTTTTACCGGCGCGACGGGTGCGCTGCAGATTTGGACCAGCTTCATGAAAAAGGCCGATCCTCTGCCGCTGGACATGGCCATGCCTGATAACGTGGTGCAGGCTTGGGTCAATGCATCCACTGGTCAAGGCACCGACGCCAGCTGCCCGGGCGCAGTGCAGATGCCGTATATTCGCGGCAGTGAGCCGCAACCCGGGCCGACGTGTGGTGGGCCGACAGCGCCTGCCGAATCGGTGATGGACTGGGTCAAAGGCTGGTTGAATTAAGCGAAGAGGATTTGAAGTGAACAAGTGGTGGATTCCGGCTTTAACGGCGCTGGCTTTGCTTAACGGTTGTGCGACTCAGACACGCAGCGCCATTCCGGTGGTGGACTCAGGTTCCCGGGTGTCCAATGGCGAGCGTGTCTCGGCCACCGGTAGTGGCGCCTATCGAGCACCAGCGCAAGCGCCGGCACAGGCGCAGTCGATCCAGGAGGATTCCGGTGTGACAGTGATGGTGCCGGGCGGTGCCAATGCCAGCGCAGCACCGATTTCGACCTTCGTTCCACCGACCACGGCGCCGATCAGTACAGCGCCGATCGACACTTCCCCGGTCGACCAGGCGCCGATCAGCACCGCGCCGGCCAATAACGGATATGCGCCACCCGCTGCGACCAGCAACACCTACACCATGCCATCGTCAGCGCCGACCGGTATTCCGTCGGCGTCAAGCGGCGGCTTGTCGGCTGATGAGCAGCTCGATGGTCCAGTCCTCGCGCTGCTGACGACTGCTCAGCAACAGCAGAGCAGCGGTGATCTCAATGGCGCGTCGTCAAGCCTGGAGCGAGCGCAGCGTGTTGCCCCTCGTGAACCTCAGGTGCTGTACAAGCTGGCACAGGTCCGACTGGCCCAAGGCGACGCCCCGCAGGCCGAGCAACTGGCCCGTCGCGCTCTGACTTACGCCAACGGTCGGGCCAGTCTGCAGGCCAGCTTGTGGGGTTTGATCGCACAGGCCCGTGAAAAACAAGGCGATGCCGCAGGTGCGACGCTGGCCCGGCAGAAGGCCAATGGATAAGCGCTTCCCGAAGATCGCCGATCAGTTGCTGCTGATCGAGCGTGAGCTACGTGTGCTTGGCTGGTGGAAAGACGTGCCGCCCAGTGACGAAGATTTGTCCAGCCGCGAGCCATTCTGCGTCGATACGCTGGATTTCGATCAGTGGCTGCAGTGGATATTCCTGCCCCGGATGAAGACCATTCTTGAGCAGGATCTGGCGTTGCCCAATGCCTCGGGTATCCTGGAAATGGCGCAAATGGTGTACGCCAGCCGTGCCCAGGAAACGCGGAATCTTCAAGAGCTGCTGGCACAGTTCGACCGCCTGATTACCGAAGCGGTCTGATGCTCAGTCGCAGGTATCGTCGATGGACTTTCTGACCTCGGCGATACGTGCCTGACGCTCTTCTTCAGTAAAACGTCTGAATTCTCCGTTCACTTCCTCACGCACACGCGGGTTGTTCTGCAGCTGCGCGAGGTTGGTGCGTTGTGTCGAGCAGTACTCCTTGCGCTGGGCTTCCTGGGCGGCCACCTGTTTCTTCACTTTTGCATCGACGGCCTGCTGCTCTGGCGAGGAATCAATCCGCGAGGGTGATGGGGGTGGTGGTGCGACTGGCTTTTGTGTGTCGACTTCCTGCGCCGACTGTCCGACCGGCGGCTGAGCGTCAAAATGCGTGACGCCCTGTGCATCGACCCATTTGTAGATCTGGGCCGCCTGCGCGGTTGCGGAGCCGACTGCCAGCGCCAGCGTGGCGGCAAGAATCATCCAGCGCATACTGCTTCCTTAACTTCGTGTGCTGTTTGGGTGGAAACCTATCACAAGCGCGCTTTGACGACCTCACTCGGTGCGTTTTCTTGGCCTGTGGGTGAAGAAAGCGCATCGATTACTTGACTTGCGAGGGGCGAATCAGAACAATCCAAAGTTCGCTGTAGAGGGACTGCCAGAAGCAGACCGTCTCGGTAGATCATGAGGCGCACACCCGCGTCGACCTGTTACACCCGCAACGCGTTACCTCGCGCTGGGTGGGATGACCCCGAAACACTTAGGGGAGCTCCCAATACTTGCTCAGTCAGTGCTGACGTAGTCGGCGACCACCGTCGCTCATGCTCTGCTGGCAGTAAACCTATTAAGACCCGTCTCCTCGTTTGTGTGGACGGTATTCTGGCGTTTTAGAGGTGAACAACGTGGAGCTTTTATCTGGCGCTGAAATGGTCGTCCGCTTTTTGCGTGACGAAGGCGTTGAGCATATCTATGGGTACCCCGGCGGTGCCCTCCTGCATATATACGACGCGCTGTTCAAAGAACCGGCTGTGAGCCATATCCTCGTTCGTCACGAACAGGCTGCCACTCACATGGCCGACGGTTATGCCCGCGCGACTGGCAAGGCTGGTGTGGTACTGGTGACGTCAGGTCCTGGTGCGACCAACGCCATCACCGGCATCGCGACTGCCTATATGGACTCCATTCCGATGGTTGTCCTGTCGGGTCAGGTCCCAAGCACCATGGTCGGTACCGACGCGTTCCAGGAGACCGACATGATCGGTATCTCCCGGCCGATCGTGAAGCACAGCTTCATGATCAAGCATCCGTCGGAAATACCGGAAGTGCTGAAGAAGGCTTTTTACCTGGCGCAGTCCGGTCGTCCTGGTCCGGTCGTGGTCGATATCCCGAAGGACATGACCAACCCGGCCGAGAAGTTCGAATACGTTTTCCCGAAAAAAGCCAAGCTGCGCTCCTACAGCCCGGCTGTTCGCGGCCACTCGGGGCAGATCCGCAAGGCTGTGGAAATGCTATTGGCCGCCAAGCGTCCAGTCATCTACGCCGGTGGCGGTGTGGTCATGGGCAACGGCTCCGCGCCGTTGACCGAACTGGCTCAATTGCTGAACGCGCCGGTCACCAACACCCTGATGGGCCTGGGCGCCTATCCGGGCACCGATCGCCAGTTCGTCGGCATGCTCGGTATGCACGGCAGCTACACCGCTAACCTGGCGATGCACCATTCCGACGTGATCCTGGCCGTCGGCGCACGTTTCGATGACCGCGTCATCAACGGCCCGTCACGTTTCTGCCAGGGCGCCAAGATCATCCATATCGATATCGACCCGGCTTCGATTTCCAAGACCATCAAGGCCGACGTGCCGATCGTGGGGCCGGTGGAAAGCGTGTTGACCGAAATGGTCACGACCCTCAAGGAAATCGGCGAGACGCCTAGCAAGGAGTCGGTGGCGACCTGGTGGAAGCAGATCGACGAATGGCGTGCTGGCGGCGACCTGTTCCCATACAACCGCGGCGACGGCAGCATCATCAAGCCGCAGACCGTGATCGAGACACTGTGCGAAGTGACCAAGGGGGATGCCTACGTTTCCTCCGACGTTGGTCAGCATCAGATGTTTGCGGCGCAGTACTACCGTTTCAACAAGCCTAATCGCTGGATCAACTCCGGCGGTCTGGGCACCATGGGCTTCGGTCTTCCGGCCGCCATGGGTGTCGCGCTCAGCTTCCCGGATGCTCAGGTTGCTTGCGTGACCGGCGAAGGCAGCATCCAGATGAATATCCAGGAGCTGTCGACCTGCCTGCAGTACAACCTGCCGGTGAAGATCATCCTGCTCAACAACGGCGTGCTCGGCATGGTCCGCCAGTGGCAGGACATGAGCTACAGCGGTCGCCATTCGCACTCCTACATGGAGTCGCTGCCTGACTTCGTGAAGCTGGTTGAAGCCTACGGACACGTCGGTATGAAGATCACCGATCTGAAAGACCTGAAGCCGAAGATGGAAGAAGCGTTCGCCATGAAAGATCGCCTGGTGTTCCTCGATATCCAGGTTGACGTCGCCGAGCACGTCTATCCGATGCAAATCAGAGACGGCTCGATGCGTGATATGTGGCTGAGCAAGACGGAGCGGACTTAATCATGCGGCACATCATCTCGCTATTGCTGGAAAACGAACCGGGTGCCTTGTCCCGCGTGGTCGGCCTGTTTTCGCAGCGCAACTACAACATCGAAAGCCTGACTGTGGCGCCAACCGAAGACCCGACCCTGTCGCGTCTGACGCTGACCACTGTCGGTCATGATGAGGTGATCGAGCAGATCACCAAGAACCTCAACAAACTGGTCGAAGTGGTCAAGCTGGTCGATCTGTCGGAAAGCGCTCACATCGAGCGCGAACTGATGCTGATCAAGGTCAAGGCCACTGGCGCCCAGCGTGCCGAGATCAAGCGCACCACGGACATTTTCCGCGGCCAGATCGTTGATGTTTCCAGCAGTGTCTACACCGTGCAGCTGACAGGGACGAGCGACAAACTGGATAGCTTTATCCAGGCCATTGGCACCACCGCCATTCTGGAAACCGTACGCAGCGGCGTCACGGGCATTGCCCGCGGCGACAAAGTGCTGAGCATCTAACCTACACACATTTAGCGAATGGCCCGAATGGCCAAGATAACAGGGGAATTTCATGAAAGTTTATTACGACAAAGACTGCGACCTTTCGATCATCCAGGGCAAGAAAGTCGCCATCATCGGTTACGGCTCTCAGGGCCACGCTCAAGCGTGCAACCTGAAAGATTCGGGCGTTGATGTCACCGTTGGTCTGCGTAAAGGTTCGGCTACTGTCGCCAAGGCTGAAGCCCATGGCCTGAAAGTGACTGATGTTGCATCCGCCGTTGCCGCTGCTGACCTGGTCATGATCCTGACCCCAGACGAGTTCCAGGCCCAGCTGTACAAGAACGAAATCGAGCCGAACATCAAGAAAGGCGCCACCCTGGCCTTCTCCCACGGCTTCGCGATTCACTACAACCAGGTCGTGCCGCGCGCGGACCTGGACGTGATCATGATCGCGCCAAAAGCGCCAGGTCACACTGTACGTACCGAATTCGTCAAAGGCGGCGGTATCCCTGACCTGATCGCTATTTACCAGGACGCTTCCGGCAACGCCAAAAACGTTGCTCTGTCCTACGCTTCGGGCGTTGGCGGCGGCCGTACCGGCATCATCGAAACTACCTTCAAAGACGAAACCGAAACTGACCTGTTCGGCGAACAAGCCGTACTGTGCGGTGGCACCGTCGAGCTGGTCAAAGCCGGTTTCGAAACCCTGGTCGAAGCTGGCTACGCGCCGGAAATGGCCTACTTCGAGTGCCTGCACGAGCTGAAACTGATCGTTGACCTCATGTACGAAGGCGGTATCGCCAACATGAACTACTCGATCTCCAACAACGCCGAATACGGCGAGTACGTGACTGGCCCTGAAGTCATCAACGCCGAATCCCGTCAGGCTATGCGCAATGCTCTGAAGCGCATCCAGGACGGCGAATACGCGAAGATGTTCATCGCTGAAGGCGCGAGCAACTATGCATCTATGACTGCCAAGCGCCGTAACAACAAGGCCCACGGCATCGAAATCATCGGCGAACAACTGCGTTCGATGATGCCTTGGATCGCGAAGAACAAAATCGTCGATCAAACCAAGAACTAAGATTTTCTGAGTCTGGTTCCGGTTCAGAAAAACGCGGCCTTCGGGTCGCGTTTTTTCGTTCTGAGGGGCTCATCTGGTATAAAGCTGCATCGTTTGCTGGCGCGACGTCGCCGCGAGCATCTGTCGAAAATTCATAGCTGCAAGGTATTGTCCATGAGCGAACGTCCCGAAGAGCCGAACAAGGCCTCTGACGCCGAAAGCCTGCTACCGATCGATGAACATATAGAAGAGGGTCACGATGACGAAGGGCGCAAGGTCCGCCATCGCGGCATCTATCTGCTGCCCAACCTGTTCACCACGGCAAACCTGTTTGCCGGTTTCTACGCCATCATCAGCTCCATGAGTGCTCAGAGCGCTTTAAGTGCAGGTGATCAGGTGAGCGCGAGCAAATATTTCGCCTTTGCGGCCATCGCTATTTTCGTCGCGATGGTTCTTGATGGCCTGGATGGGCGCGTTGCTCGCATGACCAACACTCAGAGCGCGTTCGGTGCTGAATACGATTCTTTGTCGGATATGGTCGCCTTTGGTGTGGCTCCCGCGCTACTCGCCTTCGGCTGGGCGCTGGGTGACATGGGCAAGGTCGGTTGGATGGTCGCTTTCATTTATGTCGCAGGCGCTGCGTTGCGTCTGGCGCGCTTCAATACTCAGGTGGGCAAGGCCGACAAGCGTTACTTCATCGGTCTGGCGAGTCCTGCGGCGGCGGGCGTGGTAGCCGGAACCGTATGGGCGTTTAGCGATTACGGTATCCAGGGCTCCAAGCTGTCATTTCTGGTGGCGCTGTTGGTGGCGGCTGCGGGGATGCTCATGGTCAGTAACATCAAGTACAACAGCTTCAAAGAGCTTGACCTCAAAGGGCGCGTGCCTTTCGTTGCCATTCTGGCGGTCGTGCTAGTGTTTGCGGTCGTGTTCAGCGATCCGCCGCGCATTCTGCTGCTGATCTTCCTTGGCTATGCCGCGTCGGGGCCTGTGCAGTATCTGTTGCGGCTTCGTCGTCACAAATAGTCCCAGAGATTCATTTCCCCCCATACTCCACAGTCCTATAAGGTGCATCCATCTGCCGACTGTGGAGTTGCCATGCTTATCAAGATCCCAGCCGCATCCGCATGCAATGAAGCGGATGTTACGCCCGAATCCATTTACCTCTCGCGTCGCGCCGTTCTGGGTGCCACGCTGGCGGGGGTCGCCGTCAGTGCTCTGCCCAGTTGGGTGCAGGCCGCCGATCCCTCGCGATACGACGGGGCCGAGCCCGGAAATGTGCCAGCCTGGTTCAAGGACAAGCTGTCCTCGACCAAATGGGAAGCCGTGACCGTTCAGAATGAAGCCATCACCCCATTCAAGGACGCTACCCACTACAACAACTTCTACGAGTTCGGCACCGACAAGGGCGATCCGGCACAAAATGCAGGCTCGCTGAAAACCGAACCCTGGACCGTTGTCATCGATGGTGAAGTGGGCAAGCCCGGTCGCTATGCGCTCGAAGACTTCATGAAACCCTATCAATTGGAGGAGCGAATCTACCGTTTGCGCTGTGTCGAAGCGTGGTCGATGGTGATTCCGTGGATGGGCTTCCCGATCTCCGAACTGCTCAAACAGGTCGAGCCGACCGCCAACGCCAAGTACATCCGGTTCGAGACGCTACAGGATCCGAAGACGATGCCGGGGCAACGGTCTGGCTTCGCGCTCATTGACTGGCCTTATGTAGAGGGGCTGCGGTTGGACGAGGCGATGAATCCTCTGGCGATCCTGGCGGTGGGCATGTATGGCCGCGAGCTGCCAAATCAGAATGGCGCGCCGCTACGGTTGGTGGTGCCGTGGAAGTACGGGTTCAAGAGCGTGAAATCGATCGTGCGTATCAGTCTGGTCAGCGAGCAGCCGAAAACCACGTGGCAAAGTATCGCGGCCAATGAATATGGCTTCTACGCGAACGTGAACCCTACGGTCGATCACCCTCGCTGGACTCAGGCCCGGGAGCGTCGGCTACCCAGTGGCTTGTTCAGTCCCAATATCCGGCCAACGGAAATGTTCAACGGGTATGGAGAGCAGGTTGCTTCTCTCTATACGGGTTTGGATCTGCGGAAGAACTATTGATGCGTTATGTGCTTTGGCGCCTCGCTGTGTTTGTGGCAGTGTGCGTTTCCCCGACCATATGGTTGCACCAGGCCTGGATTCTCGATCTTGGACCCGATCCCGGAAAAGTGTTGGTCGATCGTTTTGGTCTTGGGACGTTGGTACTGTTGTTGATCACCTTGGCGATGACGCCGTTGCAGCGAATCACGGGGTGGGCGGGGTGGGTGCACGTTCGTCGTCAACTGGGGCTGTGGTGCTTCACTTATGCACTGCTGCATATGTTGGGGTATGGCTTCTTTATTCTTGGGTTCGATTGGGCTCAGTTGGGCGTCGAACTGGTCAAGCGTCCTTACATCATCGTCGGTAGCATCGCGTTCCTCTGTCTGCTTGTGTTGGCGGTTACGTCCAATCGTTATAGTCAGCGTCGATTGGGCGCGCGATGGAAGAAGCTGCATCGTCTGAGCTATCTCATTCTCGGGCTCGGGCTGCTGCATTTCCTATGGATCGTCAGGGCCGATCTTAAAGAGTGGGCTGTATATGCGGGGATAGGCGCATTCCTGTTGATTTTGAGAATCCCCCAGATTGCGAGGCTAATCCCGCGCCGAGCCAGCAGAAAGGCAGCGGCTGTAACAAAAGTTTAAATAAGTGCTTGACGCCCCTCTGAATCTCTCTATAATTCGCCCCACTTCCGGCGCAGACGAAACGGAAAACTCCTTGATAATCAAAGAGTTGGACGAAGTAAGCAGCGAGGAAGAGCTTAGATTCAGATGCCTGGATCGGCAGCGGT
>NZ_JBOICF010000043.1:0-120225 GCF_050739935.1 Pseudomonas sp.
CGGCGTGTCAGACAACGCATCTGTAACTGACTCACCGCATTCGCCAGCAAGCCGGCTTCTACACAGAGCGCGGTGTCAGTGATTTCGTCATCACCTCGCTTGAGTGCACGAGGGGTCCATTTACGACGCAGATCCATTCCAGAAGCCGGCTCGCTGGCGAACCCGGCGTGTCAGACAACGCATCTGTAACTGACTCACCGCATTCGCCAGCAAGCCGGCTCCTACACAGAGCGCGGTGTCAGTGATTTCGTCATCACCTCGACAAATTTGGCCGCCGCAGGGCTCAGCCCGAATCCCGCCCTCGTGATCAACCCAATCTCCCGACTCACTCCCGCATGTTCGATCTGCACCTGCACTAGATCGCCCCGTCCTTCGTCGGCCGATTCGGGCAGTAGAGTCATCCCCAGGCCCTGACGCACCAGCGCCATGACCGTCGACATGTAGTTCGCTTCCAGTCCAGGCGTCAGCGCCAAGCCTTCTTCGGCAAACAATTGCTCGACCCGCTCGCGCACGCTGCTGTCGCGGCCAGTGAGGATGATCGGTTCCCCGGCCAGCAGCGACAGCGGGATCGACCGACGCAGCGCCAGCGGATGCTCCTGTGGCACGAACAGGCTCAACCGGTCGACCATTACCACCTGAAAATCCAGTCCGTGACTCATCCGTGCCCGCACGCCCAGGCCGAAATCCACCTCACCCTCGCGCACCAGCGCATCGATGCGTTGCGCCACCACGTCGCGCAAACGCACTTCGACACCCGGAAACTGCTCGCGGAAGGACTTGAGGATCGGCGGCAGCGCTCCCGAGCACATGGAGGGCAAGGCAGCGATCGTCACGACTCCCCGACGCAACGCCGCCAGATCCCGCGAGCCGCTGACGATGTTGTCCAGATCGAGCAAGAGTTTTTCCATCGGTCCGCGATTATTCTGCCCGGCGGCGGTGAGGCTGACCTGACGCGGGCTGCGTTCCAGAAGGGTTACGCCGAGCCATTCTTCCAGTTGCTGAATCTGCACGGTCAGGGCCGAAGGGGACAGGTTCAGCTCGACCGCCGCCTTGGCGAAGCTGCCACTGTGGGCCACGGCCAGGAACGCGCGAATGTGCTGGATCGAATTTTTCATGCTGTTCCTTTGGAGAAGCCGGAATGATGGTTGCTCTGTAGCAGCACGGCTTGCCGAGGTAGCGGCCTTGAAATCGCCACCGCCGGCGAGCCGGACTGCTACAACGGGATCGCGCAGGACCGGCGGGCGGGTTTGATCGTTCCCCGCTCTGCGTGGGAATGCATTCCTCGACGCTCCGCGTCGTCAACATTAAATTCGGTTTTTCCGAATGCAGGCCCGCAAACATTTCAATTTACAAAGCTTACCCCCGTTTCGATACTCGCTGAAAACAACAACAGCTCATTCCGCCGCCTGCCGGACAGGAATGACAAGGACCGCCTATGCTCGCCACCCTCGGTGTCATCACCATTCTCTGTTTGCTCGCCGCCGTCATGAGCAAGCGTCTTTCGCCTCTGGTTGCCCTGATTGCCTTGCCCATCATCGCGGCGCTGCTCGGTGGTTTCGGCCTGCAAACCAGCGGCTTCATCATCACCGGCATCAAGAACGTCGCCCCCGTGGTCGGCATGTTCGTGTTCGCCATCCTGTTTTTCGGGGTGATGACCGACGCTGGCATGCTCGACCCGATCATTGACCGCATCCTGCGCACGGTTGGCACGCGTCCTACGCGGATTGTCGTCGGTACCGCTCTGCTGGCGTTATTGGTGCATCTGGACGGCTCGGGCGCGGTGACTTTTCTGGTGACCATCCCGGCGATGCTGCCGCTGTACACGCGACTGGGCATCGACCGTCGGATTCTTGCCTGCGTGGCAGCGATGGCGGCGGGCGTTAACTTCCTGCCATGGACCGGCCCGGTGCTGCGTTCGTCCGCAGCGCTGCACGTGTCGGTGGCCGAGCTGTTCCAGCCGCTGATTCCGGTGCAGATCGTCGGTCTGGCCTTCGTCTTCATCAGCGCCTGGCTATTGGGACGTCGTGAAGAGAAGCGCCTGGGGCTGGGCCGCCTTCAAGGGGCTGCCGCGAAGGTCGATGTGGTGCCTGAACGTGTGTTGACCGAGCAGGAAGAAGTGCTGCGTCGCCCGCGCCTGTTCTGGCTCAACCTGCTGCTGACCATCGTGGTCATGGCTGTGATGATCGCCGGTTGGGTCGATCCGGTGGTGATGTTCATGGTCGGCACCGTGCTGGCGCTATGCATCAATTACCCCAACGTTGACGCGCAGCGCGCACGCATTGATGCTCACGCCAAGACCGCGCTGACCATGGCCAGCATCCTGCTCGCGGCTGGGGTTTTTACCGGGATCATGCAGGGCACCGGCATGCTCAAGGCCATGGCCGAAGTGGCGGTGGCGCAAATTCCCGCCGGGCACGGCAAGCTGATTCCGATGATGGTGGGCTTCCTGTCCATGCCGCTGAGCCTGCTGTTCGACCCGGATTCCTTCTATTTCGGAGTGATGCCGGTGATCGCCGAAGTCGGCCGCGCGCTGGGTGTCGACCCGCTACAAGTGGCGCAGGCGTCCTTGCTGGGCGTACACACCACCGGTTTCCCGGTCAGCCCGTTAACCCCTGCGACTTTCCTGCTGGTGGGCCTGTGCAAGGTAGAACTGGCCGATCACCAACGCTTCACCATCCCGTTTTTGTTTGGCGCATCGGTGTTGATGACCCTCCGCACTGCTGCTGGGAGTGTTTTGAATGAAGATTTTACGCATTGGCTCCGGCGCCGGTTATTCGGGCGACCGCATCGAGCCTGCCGTGGAACTGGCCGACAAGGGTGCGCTGGATTATCTGGTGTTCGAATGCCTGGCCGAACGCACCATCGCCCTGGCGCAACAAGCGCGGCTGGCGAACCCCGAGGCCGGTTACGATCCTCTGCTGAGCGAGCGCATGCGCCGGGTGCTGCCGTTCGTAGCTCGTGGACGTGAAGCCGGGCAAAGACGTCTGCGGGTGATCAGCAACATGGGGGCGGCCAATCCGTTGTCGGCGGCGCGGGAAGTGCGGCGGATTGCGATGGAGCTTGGACTGCCTGGCTTGAAAGTCGCGGCTCTGACGGGGGATGACGTGCTCACGCAGCTGAATCCCGAGCAATTGCTGGATAACGGCGCGACAGTCGAATCGCTGGGTGAGCGTCTGGTGTCGGCCAATGCGTATCTGGGCGCCGAAGGGATTGTCCAGGCCTTGCAGGCCGATGCCGATGTGGTGATCACCGGGCGAGTGGCCGACCCTTCGCTGTTTCTGGCGCCGCAGTTGTTTGAGTTCGGTTGGGCGCAGGACGACTGGACGAGGTTGGGGCGCGGCACGCTGATCGGCCATCTGCTGGAATGCGCGGGGCAGATTACCGGTGGCTATTTTGCCGATCCCGGCGTGAAGGATGTGCCGGATCTGGCGCGTCTGGGCTTCCCGCTGGCCGAGGTCGATGCCGAGGGCAGGGCGGTGATCAGCAAAGTGCAGGGTTCCGGCGGACGTATCGACACCGCAACCTGCACCGAGCAGATGATCTATGAAGTGCATGATCCCAAGGCCTATCTGACGCCCGACGTGACCGCGGATTTTTCCGACGTCTCGTTCAGCGTCGTCGCGCCCGATCAGGTGCGTGCGGAGGGTGCCGATGGCCGAGAGCGCCCACAGACGTTGAAAGTCTCCGTGGGTTATCTCGACGGCTGGATTGGCGAGGGGCAGATCTCCTATGGCGGCCCCAGGGCATTGGCTCGGGCGCAGCTGGCGCGGGAGGTGGTGCTTGAGCGGCTGAAGATGATCGGCGTGGTCTTCGACGACGTGCGCGCCGAGTTGATCGGAGTCGATTCGCTGCACGGTCCTGATTTGGGCTCGCGTACGTCCAGCGAACCTTGGGAAGTGCGCCTGCGGGTAGCTGGCCGCTGCGCCGATAAATCCGAAGCAGTGCGCATCGGCAACGAAGTGGAAACCCTTTACACCAACGGCCCTTATGGCGGTGGCGGAGCGACCAAGAGCGTACGCCAGGTGGTGGCCGTGGCATCGCTGTTACTGCCCAGGGATGCCGTCACACCGCAGGTTCATCTGGAGGACGCATCGTGAGTGCGGTCAAATTGCGTGAGCTGGCCCATTCGCGGACCGGGGACAAAGGCGATACGTCGAATATCTCGGTGATCGCCTTCAAGGCCGAGGATTACTCACGCCTGCGCGATCAACTGACGGCCGAGCGCGTGGCAGCGCATTTCGCGCAGCTGCTGGACCCCAAGGCGGGGTCGGTGCGGCGGTATGAGTTGCCGAATGTGCAGGCGCTCAATTTCGTCTTGCCGGGGATCCTCAAAGGCGGGGTGACCCGATCCCTCGCGCTGGATGCTCACGGCAAGGCGCTGGGGGCGGCGTTGTTGGATATTGAGATCGAGCCGTAAGGCTTCTGCGTTCGGTGCATCCACCACGCCTTTCAATTGGTCAACAGCTGCGGGTCGGGGTTGCTGCTCCAGTCCCATCAGGTCGTAGATTTGGTGTGACTTTCGCTTTTAATTCTGGCCGCAGGCCGTAGGAGCCGGCTTGCTGGCGAACGCGGTGGGCCAGTGATGGAGGTGTTGGCTGACCCACCGCCGTTCGCCAGCAAGCCGGCTTGTACAGTAGGTCGGCGTTCAAGCCTCGGGATTTACTGAGCGGCGATAGCCGCACTGCGCCACTGCTTCGGACTTACCCCGAACCAGCGTTTGAACGCTCGGGAGAAGGCGCTGGTTTCCGAGTAGCCGAGCATCGAGGCGAGCTGGGTGACGCTGAGGTTTTGTTGCTTGAGGTGGGCGATGGCCGATTCCTGGCGGATCTGGTCTACCAGCTGCGTAAAGCTCAGGCTGTAGTCGCGCAATTTACGTTGCAAGGCCCATTCGGACAGGCCCAGGTGATGGGCGATCTCGTCCAGCGCGGGCTCGCCCAGATGCAGCGTGGCGAAGATGGTCTGGCGGGCGCGGTCCAGCAGGCCGGCTTCACTGCTGACGCCGCTGCCGGTATTACCTAGCTGGCGAATCGCGTCCTTGATCAGCATCAGCAGGATCGGGTCGCTGCCGGGCATGACCTTGTCGATGAGTTCGCATTTGGGAATCAGCAGAGAATTGCAGCCCTGAGCGAACTGCACGTCAGCCTGGAAGGCGTCGCGATGTTCGTGCCAGTCCTGGGGCCTTGCATGTTCGAAAGCGACCTGCCGAGGCGCCCATTCCGGGCCCAGCACATGGCGTACCAGATTCAGCGCCATGCCCATGGTCAGCTCGGCGTCCTGACGGCGTTCGTTGATCGCGCCATGCCGCACTTGGTAATCGAAGCGGTAACATTCGCCCTGATCCACTAGCTCGATCAGCGTGCTGTGCTGATGAAAGGGGAATGCTTCGGAGAAGTTGATCAGCGCGTGTTCCAGCGTTGCCGGGCACAGGCCTATGTAGCCAAGCAACCCCAAGGCCTGTGGTTGAAACTGTTGTCCGTAGTGCAGGCCGAAATTGTCGCAGCCGGTCTGCCGCGCGGCTTCTTCCAGTACTTTGCAGTAATTGGTCAGGGGCAGGCTGAGGGTCGGATGCAGCAGTTGCTCGGGGTCGATGCCGGAGCGGCCAAAGACCCGATCCAGGTCACCGCCGTGCTGCACGATAAAGCCATCCAGACCATTGGCGGCAGCCGACAACACACCGCGATTGCTGGCGGCAGGGGTGTTGGGAGCAGCGCTTGGCATGAGCGTCTGAAGCATTGGGTGAACGGCCTTCAGGATCTGTATGAATTTAATTCAAGCAAATGTCATACCTTGTCACGACTTGAGCCTGGATTGGCAAGCTCGGCAACGCCCGAAACCGTGGGAGTGAGCTTGCCCATGAATGCTATGGTGCAGCCCTGGATGAGGTGTCGGATGTCGGGGTCCCTTCGTGAGCAAGCTCGCTCCCACATGATTCTTCGTTACGAAGGTCACAGCTAACGCTGCAAATTTGCTACTCAACGACCCAATCTGCAAACGCAGCGTTGGGTAGTCAGGTGCCACCCCGCCCGATCATGACCTGAGATAACGCATATCCGTCATTGCACGCTCCAGCGTGGCGCAGCTATGCAAATACCCACAAAACTTGACCGCACAGGACAACCCGCGCTCTGCACGGTCAAGCCTTGGCCGCGCAGCTGTGGCTATGCTCGACGTCAGGCAAATACCGTCGATTGGCTACCGGGGTGCACAGACATGACTGTTTCACAACTCAAACCAACATTGGGAACCCTGCATTTATGGGGGCTGGCCGTGGGTCTGGTGATTTCCGGCGAGTATTTCGGCTGGAGTTATGGCTGGGGCACCGCTGGCACCCTGGGCTTTCTGGTGACCACGCTGATGGTGGCCGTGATGTACACCTGCTTCATCTTCAGCTTCACCGAGTTGACCACCGCCATCCCCAACGCAGGTGGGCCGTTCGCCTATAGTCTGCGCGCCTTCGGGGTGACCGGCGGAATGATCGCCGGCCTCGCGACCCTGATCGAATTCGTCTTCGCACCGCCAGCCATCGCCATGGCGATCGGCGCCTACCTCAACGTGCAGTACCCGTCGCTGGACCCTCGCATTGCGGCCATCGGCGCGTACATCGTGTTCATGACCCTGAACATCCTCGGCGTCAGCATTGCCGCAACGTTCGAACTGGTTGTCACGGTGCTGGCCGTCGCCGAACTGCTGGTGTTCATGGGGGTGGTCGCGCCGGGCTTCAGCTTCAGCAACTTTGTGCTGGGCGGCTGGGCCGGTTCCGACACGTTCGGCCTGCCAGCGATCAGCGGCATCTTCGCGGCGATTCCTTTCGCGATCTGGTTCTTCCTCGCCATCGAAGGCGCAGCCATGGCTGCCGAAGAAGCCAAGGATCCGAAACGCACGATCCCTCGCGCTTATGTCGCGGGCATTGTGACCTTGGTGACGCTGGCGATCGGCGTGATGATCTTTGCCGGTGGCGTGGGTGACTGGCGCGCGCTGTCGAACATCAACGACCCACTGCCTCAGGCCATGAAAGCGGTGGTAGGCAACAACTCCAATTGGATGCACATGCTGGTGTGGATCGGCCTGTTCGGTCTGGTGGCGAGCTTCCACGGCATCATTCTCGGCTACTCCCGGCAGTTCTTCGCCCTGGCCCGCGCGGGTTTCCTGCCACCGAGTCTGGCCAGACTGTCGCGCTTCCAGACCCCGCACCGGGCGATCATCGCCGGTGGCGTCATCGGCATCGCGGCGATTCTCAGTGACGGTCTGGTCAACCTGCAGGGCATGACCCTGACCGCCGCGATGATCACCATGTCGGTATTCGGCGCTATCGTGATGTACATCATCAGTATGCTCAGCTTGTTCAAGCTGCGTCGCAGCGAACCGCATCTGGAACGCAGCTTCCGTGCGCCAGGTTATCCGATCGTGCCGGGCATCGCGCTGGTGCTGGCTGTGGTCTGCCTGATGGCGATGGTCTGGTTCAATCTGGTGATCTGCGGCATCTTTGTCTGCCTGATGGCGCTGGGCACGCTGTTCTGCATGTTGGTACGCAGTCGCGGTCCGGTTGTTGCAGTGGCCGGTTAATCACGTTGATCGATAGAAGGAAGATTGCCCATGAGCTTCGCCCACAGCATCGGTGGCATGGTCTGGCGCTTCGACAGCCTGCGGGAGCTCATGGCCAAGGCCAGTCCTGCGCGTTCCGGCGATTTCCTGGCCGAGGTCGCCGCCACCAGTGACGCCGAACGTGCGGCGGCGCAGATGGCCCTGGCCGACGTGCCGCTCAAGCGCTTTCTCAATGAGGCGCTGATCCCCTACGAAGAAGATGAAGTCACACGGTTGGTCGTCGACAGTCACGATTTGGCGGCTTTCAGCCCGGTGAGTCATCTGACGATTGGCGGTTTGCGCGACTGGCTGTTGGGCGACGATGCCACCGAAGCCAGCCTCAAGGCCTTGGCGCCGGGGCTGACCCCGGAAATGGCGGCAGCGGTGTCGAAGATCATGCGCGTGCAGGATCTGGTGCTGGTGGCGCAGAAGATCCGCGTGGTCACACGCTTTCGCAACACCGTGGGGCTGCGCGGGCGAATGTCGACGCGCCTGCAGCCCAACCACCCGACCGATGACCCTGCGGGCATCGCCGCCAGCGTGCTAGACGGCCTGTTGTACGGCAATGGCGACGCGATGATCGGCATCAACCCGGCCACCGACAGCGTCAGCGCCATCAGCGAGCTGTTGAAGATGCTCGACGGTGTGGTTCGTCATTACGAGATTCCGACCCAGACCTGCGTGCTGACCCACGTCACCTCGTCGGTGGCGGCTATCGAAAAGGGCGTGCCGCTGGATCTGGTGTTTCAGTCCATAGCGGGCACCGAAGCGGCCAACAGCAGCTTCGGTATCAGCCTGGAGATTCTACGTGAAGGGTACGAAGCGGGCCTGAGTCTGAATCGCGGGCCGCTGGGTAACAACCTGATGTATTTCGAAACCGGGCAGGGCAGCGCACTGTCGGCCAACGCCCATCATGGCGTCGATCAGCAAACCTGCGAAGCCCGCGCCTACGCCGTGGCCCGGCATTTCAATCCGTTTCTGGTCAACACCGTGGTCGGCTTCATCGGCCCGGAATATTTGTACAACGGCAAGCAGATCATCCGCGCCGGACTTGAAGACCACTTCTGCGGCAAGCTGCTGGGCGTGCCCATGGGCTGCGACATCTGTTACACCAACCACGCCGAAGCCGATCAGGACGACATGGACGTGCTGCTGACGCTGCTCGGGGTCGCCGGGATCAACTTCATCATGGGCATTCCGGGGTCCGATGATGTGATGCTCAACTATCAGACCACCTCCTTTCACGACGCCTTGTACGCACGCAAGACGATTGGTCTGCGCCCAGCGCCGGAGTTTGAAGAGTGGCTGATGCGCATGGACATTCTGCGTCAGGATGACGGCGGCGTGCGGCTGGGGCAGGGTGTGCCGCCGCTCTTCCGCCAGGCGCTGGCGCAGCTGAAATGAGGATATGACCATGAGCGATGACCACAGCAAATCACCGGCTCAGGCCGATGCCTGGCGTCAGCTGCGTTCGCTGACTTCGGCGCGCATCGCCCTGGGGCATGCCGGGACCAGCCTGCCGACCGCCGCACAGCTGGATTTTCAGTTCGCCCATGCACAGGCCCGCGATGCGGTGCATCTGCCATTCGATCATGCTGCATTGAGCGAACAACTGAACGCCCGTCAACGTGAAACCCTTACGCTTCAAAGCTCGGCGCCGGACCGCAACACCTACTTGCAACGACCGGATCTGGGGCGACGCTTGTCGGCGGATTCGGCACAGCAATTGCGCAGTTACGTTGAGGCGCATCCCGAGGGCTTCGACCTTGCGGTGGTGATCGCCGACGGGTTGTCTTCATTGGCGGTGCAGCGCCACAGCCCGGCAATGCTTGAACGGATCGACCAGTTGGCAGCGGCCGAGGGCTGGAGCCTGACGCCGGTGGTGCTGGTGGAGCAGGGTCGGGTCGCGGTGGCTGATGAAGTCGCTGAACTGCTCAAGGCGCGGATGGTGGTGATCCTCATCGGCGAACGCCCAGGCCTCAGTTCGCCGGACAGCCTCGGTTTGTACTTCACTTTCGCGCCACGGATTGGCCTGAACGACGCTGCGCGCAACTGCATCTCCAACGTACGGCTTGAAGGCATGAGCTATGCGATGGCCGCGCATAAATTGCTGTACCTGATGCGCGAGGCCTGGCGTCGGCAGTTGTCGGGGGTGAGCCTGAAGGACGAAGCCCATGTGCCGGTGCTCGAGGCGGGCGAAGCAGCGCGGCCGGGGAATTTTTTGCTCGGTCCTGAATGACCTGTAAGCGATCACTTTTCAAACACGCCGCAATCCTTATAGGAGACATCGGAGGTTACGACGGCAGCGAAAGCGGGGTGTCAGCCGAAAGATGTGTATCTGACCCCCGATTCGCCAGCAATCCGGCTCCTGCAAGTACTGCGGTTTGATCCTCGGCGCGGGAGTCCTCAGAGGTTTACGGGATGTTCATCGGCATTGCGAGTCGGCGCAAGAATGACCCGCACCGAGTACACCGTGCCGAACAGGATCAATGCCAGACCAATGCCTTCGACCAGGCTCGGCAAACGACCGTGAAAGGCCAGCCCGAGCACCGTGGCGAAGAACGACTCCAGCGCGATCAACTGGCCCGACAGCACCATCGGCAGGCGTCGCGAAGCCAGGTTCCAGGCCCCGGCGCCGATGACCGAGGACAGCAGGGCGATCATAAAGGCCCAGGCGTAAAGGTGCAGCGCATCCGGCGTCGCGACACCCAGGATCGGCAGTCGCAGCAGGTTAGTCATCCAGGCCAGCGGCGTCAGTATCAGGGCAGCGAGACCTGCGCCGATCATCATCAGGCAGGTCCAGGCCGTAGTGGCGCTGGTATGCAGATGCTCTATCGCTGCCTGATTGACCACGCTGAACGACAGCCACAGCAGCACCGCGGCCAGAGAAAACGCCAGCCCCACCCACATCTGGGTACCGACTCCGTTCGGCTCATGCAGCAGTTGCAGATTGATCAGCATCAGCCCCAGACCCAGCATGCCGATCGGCATTGCCAGCTGACCCCAGCGCAGCGACCGGTGTTGCGCATTGCCAAGCAAGGCCTGCAATACCGGCACGGTGCCGATGAACGCAGCGATCAGCAGGGGCCCGCCGTAGATCACACCGCCAGCGATGCAGCTGCTGTAGCCCAGATAACCCAACACGCCGAGGCCCATGCCGGTCAGCCATTGCCTGGGGCGCAGACCGCGTAACTGAGCGCGGTAGAACGGCAGCAACACCGCGCCCAGCAGGCCGGCCATCAAGAAACGCACCAGCATGAAGTCCTGGATGCTGTAGCCCTGCAGCACGTAAGGCGCGATGAAATTGCACGCCCAACTCAGCGTCGCCAGCACTGCCAATGCCACGCCTTGCAAGATGATCGCGCGCGATGAGGTCATGTTAATTCCTGTGGTGAGGCTGACGCGATATCTGTAGCAACATGGCTTGCCGACGGCGGAGCCAATTGCAATCGCCCCGCCGCCAGCATGCTCCTACGGCCTTCTGCCAGAAGCGATCCAGTCCCTGGGCGTGCCTGCCGCTTCCGGCAGGAACCTGGTTATCGGTGCCATCTTGCCGATCCCCGACACTGTGCTACAAATGATTTCTGCGCCTCAATGCATTACTGGAACTTATTGGGTCTGGCGATAGGCTGGTCGCGGACCTCGCAGCGCAATGACAGCCGACAATAGATGAGGAAGTGCGCAGATGGCTCGACTCACCGCTAAGGATTTCGCCCCTGAGTTGCTTGATCTGTATGACTTTTACGTCCACGGCAAAATCAACCGCCATGAGTTCCTCGACCGTGCCGCGGTGTTCGCCCTGGGAGGTCTTACCGCGACAGCGATTCTGGCGTCGTTGAGTCCCGACTACGCGCTGGCTGAACAGGTTGAGTTCACCGACCCTGAGATCATCGCCGAATACATCGCTTACCCTTCTCCCAACGGCCACGGTCAGGTGCGGGGTTACCTGGTGCGTCCGGCGAAAGCGAGCGGCAAAGTGCCCGCAGTACTGGTGGTGCATGAGAACCGCGGTCTCAATCCGTATATCGAAGACGTGGCGCGACGGGTTGCCAAGGCCGGGTTCGTCGCGCTGGCACCCGATGGTCTGTCCTCGGTCGGCGGTTATCCCGGTAACGACGAAAAGGGGCGTGAACTGCAGCAGAAGGTCGACCCGGAAAAACTCATGAATGACTTCTTCGCGGCCATTGAATGGCTGATGGCCCATCACGCTTCAACCGGCAAGGTGGGCATCACCGGCTTCTGTTACGGCGGAGGCGTGGCCAATGCCGCCGCTGTGGCCTACCCGGAGCTGGCGGCGGCTGTACCGTTTTATGGCAAGCAACCGAAGGCCGAGGACGTTGGCCGGATCAAGGCGCCGCTACTGCTTCACTATGCGGAGCTGGACAAGCCCATCACTGATGGCTGGCCTGCTTATGAGCAAGCGCTGAAAGCTGCGGGCAAGACCTATGAAGCGCATATCTACCAGGGCACCAACCACGGTTTTCACAACGACTCGACCCCGCGTTACGACGACGCCGCTGCCAGGCTGGCCTGGGATCGGACCGTGGCGTGGTTCAACAAGTATCTGGTGTAAGCCAGTACGACCAATGGAAATGCTGCTGCCGCGAATCCTGTAGCGGTATGGCTTGCCGGCGGTGGCGTTCTGGGATCGGTGCCGCCAACAAGCCGTATTGCTACCGGGACTGCATCAGCCTGAGCACGTGAAGCGCCGTTGAACCTACGGGAGTACTGGAGCTGTGCGACAGTGGCAAATGCGCTGGTGTCAGGCTGCCTCGATCACCGCGGATTGCGCCGCTCCTCAACCTCGGCCAGCACCGCAAGATCCATCTCGCCCTGGCCGTGTTCGACCGCGTCCTGCAGGTTGGCGCGGACCCGGTCGGCGGTGGGCATTTGCACCGATACCTGACTGGCCGCGGCGAGGACCAGGTCGACATCCTTGAGCCCGAGCACGGCTTTGAACGCGGCCGGTTCATAGCGGCGTTCCCCGATCAACGCGCCGTAGCCGGAATAGACTGGGCCTGTGAGGATGGTGTTCGACACAAGGTCCACCAGATCCTTCGACTCCAGGCCGTGACGGCTCACCAGCACCGCCGCTTCGCTCATGGCCTGCACCGCCGATACCAGCAGGAAGTTGGCCGCCAGTTTCATCGCATTCGCGGCCGATGCCTTCTCGCCCAGTGGCCAGGTTTTGCGCCCGATCAGATCGAACAACGGCTGGACCTGATCGATGGACTGTGCAGGGCCGGCAGCCAGAATGTTCAGTTGTGCCGCTGCGGCGACATTCGGCCTGCCGAGTACGGGAGCGGCGATGTAGCTGATGCCCTGAGCGTCGTGCAGTCCGGCCAGCTCATCAGCGAAGGCCACCGAAATCGTCGCCATGTTGACGTGGATCAGCGGTGCCTTGAGCTGCTTCAACAGCCCGGAATCCAGCAACACCGAACGCAGCGCCTTGTCGTCGGCGAGCATGCTGAACAGCACATCGACGGCGACTGCCTGCGCCGGCTCCGTAACGGCTTTGGCGCCGAGTTCAACCAGCGGCTCGGTCGCTTGCGGCGAGCGATTCCAGACCACCAGTTCGTGCCCGCCTATCAACAGATTGGCCGCGATGGCCTGCCCCATGTTGCCAAGACCCAGGAAACCGATTTTCATCAGATGTATCTCCGGTAAGCAGCAGTAATGAAGGTGATGCGCGTAGTGACTGCACTCTAGCACCCTCATCGATGCTCACCGAACCTCAGCCGACATGATCTTCAGACCCCGCCATGCGCCTGATGATCAGATCGATCTGAATCTTGATTCCATCCCCGATGTGACCGAATCCAGAACCCCCAAGCGCCCGGATCGGCAGAGATCGGCCTTCGAATACGCCTGCGATCCGAAGCGATGAACGGTTTCGCACATCGCGTTAAGTCGCTACCCTTGCACCCCCCCTGGTGCGTCGGGAACGCCATTTCATGAGTCTGGAAGTGTTCGCAATCATCATGCTGGGCGCGATACTGCATGCGTCCTGGAATGCCGTGGTCAAGGGTGGCGGGGACAAGCTGCTGACCACCTGCACGATCACCTCGGTGGCGGCGGTGATTGCCTTGGTTGTCATTCCTTTCCTTCAGATACCCGCTAAAGAAAGCTGGCCATTCCTGGCTCTGTCGGTGGTTTTCCAAGTGCTGTATTTCGTGTTGGTGGCAACGACCTATCGGATCGCGGACATGAGCCAGACCTATCCGATCATGCGTGGCACCGCGCCTTTGCTGGTTGCGACTTTGAGCCTGATGCTGTTCCCGGAAACCTTGTCTGCATTGGCGTGGACCGGCATTGCCATCATTTGCCTCGGCATCCTGTGCATGGCGGGCCGTCCACCGGTTGGTCAGAGAAAGGGTGTGGTGCTGGCCCTGATCAATGCCTGCGTAATCGCCGGTTATACCTTGATCGACGGTCTGGGCGTACGTCGATCCGGGGCACCTGCGGCCTATTCCCTCTGGATATTTCTGCTGACCGGAATCCCTCTCGCTGCGTGGGCGCTGGCAAGCCATCGAGCTGCGTTCTGCACCTACGTCGCCCGTAACTGGCGGCTTGGAGTCGTCGGCGGCTTCGGAACGGCGGCATCCTACGGCCTGGCGCTGTGGGCGATGACTGAGGCACCGGTCGCGGTGGTGTCAGCTTTGAGAGAAGCGTCAATTCTGTTCGGTGTGGCGATCTCGGCACTGGTGCTTAAAGAACATCTGCCGCGTATTCGCATTGTCGCGGCCTGCATCATCGCGCTCGGCGCGATCGTGCTGCGTCTGGGATGAGGGATGGGAGCGGGGCGGCGACTCGCGGCTTTTGATTCTGGCCGCGTCTTGCGGGAAGAGCATCAATGCGCGGCACCGTCCTTGACTCCGCTCGGCAGCTTTTTGGTCAGCATCACCGCCAGCATGCTAATGCCCAGGGCCAGGCCGACAAAATGAAAGGCGTCGTTGTAGGCCATGATCGCGGCCTGCTGGTGGGCGATTTCGCTGAGTTTGCCCAGTGCTGCGGTTTCGTTGCCCAAGCGATCGGTGAGTTGCGCCATGCGCTCGGCGACCTGCGGGTTGGCCGCAGACACCGATTCGCGCAGGTAGTCGAAATAGGTCTTGGTCCGTGCGTCCAGCAGCGTAGCCAGCAAGGCGATGCCGATGGCGCCGCCCAGATTGCGCAGGATATTGAAAAGGCTCGATGCGGAACCGGCGTCCTGGGGCAGGATGTACGCAGTGGCGATCAGCGAGATGGTGACCATGATCAGCGGTTGGCCCAGCGCGCGGATGATCTGGATCTGGTTGAACTGCGGCCCGGCGAAATCGGGGTTGAGCACCCCGGATGAAAAACTCGCAATGCCGAACAGCCCGAACCCCAGCGTACACAGCACCTTGGGCGAGATGATCTTCATCAACTGCGGCACCAGCGGAATCAGAAACAGCTGCGGCACGCCCATCCACATGATCACTTCGCCGATCTGCTGGGCGTTGTAGCCCTGGATTTGCGCCAGATACAGCGGCAGCAGGTAGATCGAGCCATAAAGCCCAACGCCCATCCCGAGGCTGGAAATGCTCGACAGGCCGAAGTTGCGATTACCGAGAATGCCCAAATTGATCAGCGGTCTGGGTTTGGAGAACTGGATGATGACGAAGGTGATCAGGCTGAGCAGGGCGATGCTGCCCAGCGTGACGATCAGGCTCGATTCCAGCCAGTCCTTGCGATGACCTTCTTCGAGAAACACCTGCAGACATCCCAGACCTACGCCCAATGTGACGATGCCCGCGTAGTCGGTGCTCTTGAGCAGTTCCCAGTGTGGCGCTTTTTTCTCCAGGCCATACATCAGACCGGCGATCATCACCAGCCCTGGCGGGATGTTGATATAGAAGATGTACTCCCAGCCGAAATTTTCCGTTAGCCAACCGCCCAGGGTCGGGCCGATGGAGGGTGCGAAGGTCGCAGTCATGGCGAACAGCGCCATGCCCTTGGCGCGGTGATGTTCCGGCAATTTAATCAGGGTCAGCGTGAACGCCAGCGGAATCAGCGCGCCGCCGGTGAAGCCCTGCATGGCGCGGAACACGATCATGCTTTCCAGGCTCCACGCCATCGAGCAGAGCAGGGATGACACCAGGAAGCCCAGCGACACCCACACCGCCAGCCGACGCGCCGAAAGCAACTGCACCAGCCATGCGGTGAGCGGGATCATGATGATTTCCGCCACCAGATAAGAGGTCGAAATCCATGAGCCTTCTTCCAGAGTCGCCGACAGCGCGCCCTGAATGTCTTTGAGCGAGGAATTGGTGATCTGGATGTCGAGCACCGCCATGAAGGCGCCCAGCATCACGCTCATCACCGCGATCCAGTCGCGTCGGGACGGTTCGCCGACCGGGCGGAGCAGATCATCACCGGCCATTTTGTGCGTCGTCACCGGTTTTGTCGTTGGATTTGATGTTGACCGAGACGGTCACCGACATCCCCGGACGGATCTTGCCATGCAGCGGGTTATCGGGCTCGAACGTCAGTTTCACCGGAATACGCTGCACGACCTTGGTGAAGTTGCCGGTGGCGTTGTCGGGCGGCAACAGACTGAACTGTGCCCCCGATGCGGCGAACAGGCTATTCACCCGGCCCTGAATCGGCGTGCCGGGGAAGCTGTCGAAGGTCAGCTCGGCGGACTGGCCGATCTCCATGTGCTCGATCTGGGTTTCCTTGAAATTGGCCTGCACCCAGATGTCCTCATCGGGTACCACCGACAGCAGATAGGCGCCAGCCTGCACGTATTGGCCATTGCGTGCCGCACGCTGACCGATCAGGCCGCTGATGGGGGCATGGATTTGCGTGCGCTTCAGATTGATTTCAGCCTGAGACAGGTCGGCGCGAGCAGTGGCGATCTGTGCATCCAGACGCTTGATTTCGGCGTTCAGGGCATTGACCTGCTGGCGCTGACTCTGGGCATCGGCCTGGGCCTTGGCCACCTGTGAGCGCGCCACATTACTGTCGGCGGTCATGGTGGTGACTTGTGCTTCCGAGACGAAGCCCGGGGTGCGCAGCTTTTGCAGGCGCGCCAGATCAAGCTGGGTGCGCCCAAGGGTTGCCTGATTGGCCTGCACCTGCGCGTCACTGGCGGCAATCAGGCTTGATTGCTGAGTCAGTTTGCTCTGCGCCTGCATACGTTCCGCTTCGCGGGTGGCGAGCGTCGCCTGAGCGCGATCGATAGCCAGGCGAAAATCGTCCGGCTCCAGGCGCACCAGCAACTGGCCTTTTTCCACATGCTGGTTGTCTTGCACCAACACCTCACTGACCCGAGCGCCAAGCTGGCTCGAAACCCGGGTGATTTCCCCCTGAACATAAGCGTTGTCGGTAGTTTCGTAAAAACGTCCTTTTAAATACCATTCGGCGAGAAAGGCGAGGGCGATCAGCAAGACCACCACGAAAAAGATGAGCAGGCGGCGTTTGAGTTGGGCAGGCATGGTTGTTCTGGATTATTGGAATGTAAGGAAATTTATCAGCAAATTGACTTTGGCACCTAGCCATCGTCGTAAAAATGACTGGAACTGATGATTGAGTATTCATTTCCGACCCAACGCTGTGCGCCGACTATGCTGCATCCCCGCCCGCACGAATCTGGCCTCTGCTCGTTCCGATGCTGGAGCCGCGAGGGCTGCGCCTGTTAAGATTCGCGGCCTGTTCGACCTATTCGGAATTTTCCATGACCACCGTTCGTACCCGCATCGCGCCATCGCCTACCGGCGACCCCCACGTCGGCACGGCTTACATCGCACTCTTCAACTACTGCTTTGCCAAGCAGCATGGTGGCGAATTCATCCTGCGCATTGAAGACACCGATCAGCTGCGCTCGACCCGCGAGTCCGAACAACAGATTTTCGACGCACTGCGCTGGCTCGGCATCGAATGGAGCGAAGGCCCGGACGTCGGTGGCCCGCACGGCCCGTATCGTCAGAGTGAGCGCGGTGACATCTATAAGAAGTACACCCAGCAACTGGTCGACGCCGGCCACGCCTTCCCATGCTTCTGCACTGCCGAAGAACTGGATCAGATGCGCGCCGAACAGATGGCTCGTGGCGAAACCCCGCGTTATGACGGTCGCGCGCTGCTGCTCTCCAAGGAAGAAGTCGAGCGCCGTCTGGCCGCGGGCGAGCCGCATGTGATCCGCATGAAGGTCCCGAGCGAAGGCGTGTGCGTGGTGCCGGACATCCTGCGTGGCGAAGTCGAAATCCCGTGGGACCGCATGGACATGCAGGTGCTGATGAAGACCGATGGCCTGCCGACCTACTTCCTGGCGAACGTCGTCGACGATCACCTGATGGGCATCACCCACGTGCTGCGCGGCGAAGAATGGCTGCCATCGGCACCGAAACTGATTCTGCTCTACGAGTATTTTGGCTGGGAAAAACCGGCACTGTGCTACATGCCGCTGCTGCGTAACCCGGACAAGAGCAAGCTATCCAAACGCAAGAATCCGACCTCGGTAACGTTCTACGAGCGCATGGGTTTCATGCCTGAAGCGATGCTCAACTACCTGGGCCGCATGGGCTGGTCGATGCCGGACGAGCGCGAAAAGTTTTCTCTACAGGAAATGGTCGACAACTTCGACCTGAACCGCGTCTCCCTGGGCGGGCCGATTTTCGATATCGAGAAACTGTCCTGGCTCAACGGCCAGTGGCTGCGTGAACTGCCGGTCGAGGAGTTTGCCGCGCGGGTGCAGAAGTGGGCGTTCAACAGCGATTACATGATGAAGATCGCGCCGCACGTACAGGGACGCGTCGAAACCTTCAGCCAGGTTGCGCCGCTGGGCGGTTTCTTCTTCGCCGGTGGCGTGAACCCGGACGTGAAATTGTTCGAGCACAAGAAGCTTTCGCCCGAGCAAGTGCGTCAGGTGATGCAGCTGATTCTGTGGAAACTCGAATCCTTGCGTCAGTGGGAAAAGGACAGCATCACTGGCTGCATTCAGGCGGTGGTCGAGCATCTGCAACTCAAGCTGCGCGATGCCATGCCACTGATGTTTGCCGCGATTACCGGCCAGGCCAATTCGGTCTCGGTGACCGACGCCATGGAAATCCTCGGCCCGGACCTGACCCGTTACCGTCTGCGTCAGGCGCTGGACCTGCTGGGCGGCGTGTCGAAGAAAGAAAACAAAGAATGGGAAAAGCTGCTTGGCGCCATCGGCTGAGTGATGTGCGGTCGTTGTGCGTCCCATCACTGGACCGCGCAACGGCCAATGATCTCCGGGCCTTGCGGGGGAGGGCGGTAAGTGATTGTTATCCCGGAAAATTCTTTTGAAATATGTTTAAAAAAAGTTTGACAGGTATCCGGGTCGCACTTAATATGCGCCCCGTCCACACGGCAACACAGAAACACGGCGACAACGCAGTGTGATGTGTCAGTGTAATGTGGGGCTATAGCTCAGCTGGGAGAGCGCCTGCATGGCATGCAGGAGGTCAGCGGTTCGATCCCGCTTAGCTCCACCAATTTAGAAGCTTCAAGGTTGGCTACACTGCTTTGAAGTTTGTACCGCAAGTCGGAACCAGCACCGATCAGGTACACAAAGGGTTACGTCCCCTTCGTCTAGTGGCCTAGGACACCGCCCTTTCACGGCGGTAACAGGGGTTCGAGTCCCCTAGGGGACGCCAGTTTTACCGAGAGTCGCCGCAAGGTTAATCTCCGCCGCGAGGCGCTAAATCTGGGGCTATAGCTCAGCTGGGAGAGCGCCTGCATGGCATGCAGGAGGTCAGCGGTTCGATCCCGCTTAGCTCCACCAAATTTGCCAGGATTCGTCGAGAAGTAATTGGCGGATTCGATTGAAGGTTTTGCGTCCCCTTCGTCTAGTGGCCTAGGACACCGCCCTTTCACGGCGGTAACAGGGGTTCGAGTCCCCTAGGGGACGCCACGATTTCTCGCTCTGCGAGACCAAGGGTCATTCGATTATTGAATGGCCCTTTTGTTTTTTTGGGGCTTTATTTTCCCGCCTTGATTCAGTCGCTTAGACCTGAACGCCTTTCTGACCGAAACCCGGTTCTTTAGCAGTAAGGCTTGTCGGCGGTGGCGATTTCAACGACGCCACCGCCGCAAGCTATGCTGCTACAGGGGCCGTAGCCCGCATCGGTCGTCGCCCTTGCCATCCCAGATGATGCAGATAATATTACTGCCATCATCCCGGAGGCGGACATGAACGACAAAAAAGCACAAACCCGCGAACGCATTCTCGGCGCTGCCAGCGCAGCACTGATTGCGCGCGGTCCCGTGGAGCCCAGCGTCAACGAAATCATGGGCGCAGCAGGGTTGACGGTCGGCGGGTTCTACGCGCATTTCGACAGTAAGGAGGCCCTGATGCTGGAGGCTTTCAACCAATTGCTCGGCGAGCGTCGCGAGATGGTCGCGAAGATCGACGATCGACTGCCGGGTGACGAGCGCCGGGCCTTGCTGGCGGCGTTTTATCTATCGCGCAAGCACCGGGACGCCGAAGAGCACGCCTGTCCATTGCCCACCGCAATCGGGGAGATGGCGCGTCTGTCGGACGATTTCCGTGGCGCCTTGTCCGAACACATCGAACTGATGGTCGCGCAACTGGCTTCAAGCCCCGAAGAAACCGACAAGACCCTGGCTGACATCGCCCTGATGCTCGGCGGACTTGCGCTGGCCCGCGCATTGGGGCCTAACGAGCTGTCCGACCGGGTGCTGCGAGCTGCAAAGTCGGCCATGCAGTGAGGCGTTCAGGTCAGATCGAAACCATCGTCCGACGCTTTTGGTTACACTGCCTCGCGAATGTATTCATGAGGAGCTGGAACGAGGATGGTCTGGGATCTGGCAACGCCGTTCGTCATCGACCTGCAGGTCGGTGGGGACGACATCGATGGATTGGGGCACGCCAACAATGCCGTGTATGTCACCTGGCTGGAGCGCTGCGCGTGGCGTCATTCGCAAGTCCTGGGGCTGGACCTGGCCGAGTATCGGCGTCTGGATCGGGCGATGGCAGTGGTCCGGCACGAGATCGATTACCTGGCCAGCGCCTATCAGGATGACGAGTTGCAATTGGCGACCTGGATCGTCGATTGGGATCAGCGCCTGAAGATGACCCGGCGCTTTCAGCTCAAGCGTCCCAGTGATGGCGTAACGCTGCTGCGAGCGCAAACCACTTTCGTCTGCATCGAACTGTCCACCGGCAAGCCCAAGCGCATGCCGACCGAGTTCATCGAGGGTTATGGACCGGCCTTACAGTTGGCCGTTTCCTGACGCGCGGCCCGTTCACAATCCAGTCGCCACTGCGTAAACTGCCGGACTTTTTTCGAGTGTGACCCCATGCAAATTGCTCTGGCGCCCATGGAAGGCCTGGTCGACGACATACTGCGCGATGTGCTGACTCAGGTCGGCGGCATCGATTGGTGCGTGACCGAATTCATCCGGGTGACCGAGCGTCTGTTGCCCGAGCACTACTTCCACAAGTTCGCTTCTGAACTGCTCAACGGCTCGAAGACCCGCGCGGGCGTGCCGTTGCGCGTGCAGCTGCTCGGCTCCGATCCAGTGTGTCTGGCGGAAAACGCCGCATTCGCCGCCGAACTGGGCGCGCCCGTGATCGACCTGAACTTCGGTTGCCCGGCCAAGACCGTGAACAAGTCGCGGGGCGGGGCAGTGCTGCTCAAGGAGCCGGAACTGCTGCACTCGATCCTCAGCCATGTTCGGCGTGCGGTACCTGCGCACATTCCAGTCACCGCCAAGATGCGCCTGGGCTACGACAGCACCGAGCCTGCGCTGGATTGCGCGCGGGCGCTGGAAGCGGGCGGCGCCGAGCATATCGTGGTTCACGCGCGGACCAAGGTCGACGGCTACAAGCCGCCAGCGCACTGGGAATGGATCGGCAAGATTCAGGACGTGGTGAAGATCCCGATCATCGCCAATGGCGAGATCTGGACGGTCGACGACTGGCGCCGCTGCCGCGAAATCTGCGGCGCCCGGGACATCATGATCGGCCGCGGTCTGGTGGCGCGCCCGGATCTGGGGCGGCAGATCGCTGCAGCGGAGGCGGGGCGGGAGGTTGTCGAGATGACCTGGCAAGAGCTGCAACCCCTACTTCGGCACTTTTGGCTGCAAGCACTGGCGAAGATGACCCGCGTCCAGGCTCCAGGTCGGCTCAAGCAGTGGGTCGTGCTGCTGACCAAGAGCTACCCCGAAGCCACTGTGCTGTTCGATTCCTTGCGTCGTGAGACCGACTGCGAGCGGATAGGCCAGATGCTCGGTGTCAGCCAGTCAGAAGCAGCCTGAAAAAAATTTCATAGCGACTCTTGAAACAGAAGTGACTGTCCCTATCTAGGGATTACGCGATGCCGAAGTCGGGTCGCGGAGACAAACACTTGCTGATTATCAGGAGATTCACATGACTACCGCATTTTCTCTGGCTCCACTTTTCCGCTCTTCCGTGGGCTTCGACCGCTTCAACGACCTGTTCGAGTCGGCGGCCCGTAATGAGTCGGCCAGCACCTATCCTCCCTACAATGTCGAGAAACACGCAGACGACCAATACCGCATCGTCATCGCGGCTGCGGGTTTCCAGGAAGAAGACCTGGAGTTGCAGGTCGAAAAGGGCGTGCTGACCGTCACCGGAAACAAGCGCGAAAAAGCGGCTGAAGACGTAACCTTCCTGCATCAGGGCATTGCCCAGCGTGGGTTCAAGCTGTCGTTCCGTCTGGCCGATCACATCGAAGTGCAAAACGCTGCGCTGGCAAACGGCCTGTTGAACATCGATCTGCTGCGGCTGGTGCCGGAAGAGGCCAAGCCAAAACGCATTCAGATCAACGGGCAGAAGACTCTGACTCATTGATGCGTAGCCAGTAACGAAAGAAGGCGCCCCGCAGGGCGCCTTCTTTTTTTGTAGCTCTGGTCCAGTCGATATCGCTCAGGCGACATCCGCCTGGGCATCGAGCAACGCCATGAAGGCCCTTGCGGCGTTCGACAGCGTGCGTTCCGTGTGGACAATGTAGCCGAGCTGGCGACGCAGTTGTATCCCAGGCAGCGGAATGCGTCTGACTTGCTCATCGAGCATGGTTCTTGGCAGCACGCTCCATGCCAGTCCGATGGACACCATCATCTTGATCGTCTCCATGTAGTTGGTGCTCATGGCGATGTTGGGTTTGAGTCCCTGGGCCTCGCACAGGCCGCTGACAATGTGGTGGGTGAAGGTATTGCCGCCGGGAAACACCGCCGGGTAATCCGCGATGTCGGCCAGACTGACGTTCGGGGTGTTTGCCAGCGGGTGTTCAGGGGCCGCGACGAAATCCAGTGGATCGTCCCAGACCATCACGGCCTTGACCAGCGAGTGCGGCTCGGGCGCCAGCGTGATGACGGCCAGTTCTGCGCGTCCGTGGAGTATTTCATCGTAGGCCACTTCCGAATCCAGAAACTCGATGTCCAGTGCGACATCGGGGTAGGTGCGGGTAAACGTCCTTAATAGAGAAGGCAAACGGTGCAGACCAATATGATGGCTGGTCGCCAGACTCAGTCGGCCGCTCACTTCCCCGGTGAGGTTGGTCAACGCCCGGCGCGTATCGTCCAGCACGTTGAGGATCTGATAGGCGCGAGGCAGCAGCGCGCGTCCGGCCTCCGTCAGGCTGACTTCCCGTCCGAGCCGGTCGAACAGGCGTACATTAAGCTGCTGCTCGAGTCCCGCGATACGTTTGCTGACCGCAGGCTGGGTCAGGTGCAGGCGCTCACCGGCGGCCGAAAAACTGCCGGTCTCGGCAATGGCAATGAAGGCATTAAGGTTCGCCAGGTCCATCTCGAATTCCTGTGGGTTATCCAAAGCATGAAAAATATGAATTTGAGTTATTTAAGCATATTCCATAGCATCGTCCCCACAAGCAAGGGGGTCTTTGCAGCGTCATCGTGATGTCGCTGAGCAAGACATGGAACACGCTGATCAGGGTGCCAGGAGCGCACGGGCGGGCTGCGACGAATTCATGGTTACATGCAGTGAAACAGTGAATTTGAGTGGTTGGCCGACGTCTCTTAGCATCTCCCCACGAGCCAGGGGATCGCTGACATGTCGCTGTGATGTCGATGACCCCAGGGCATAGAAACAAGCTGATGAGGAAACCGTCTGATGACCGGCAAAACGCTCTACGACAAGCTCTGGGATTCGCATTTGGTCAAGCAGCGCGACGATGGTTCGGCGCTGCTCTATATCGATCGTCACATCATCCATGAAGTGACCTCGCCACAGGCGTTCGAGGGCTTGCGCCTGGCTGGCCGCAAACCCTGGCGTATCGACGCCAACGTCGCCACCGCTGACCACAACGTTCCGACTACCCCGGACCGCAAGGACGGCGTCGACGCCATCGTCGATCAGGTTTCGCGCCTGCAGGTCCAGACCCTGGACGATAACTGCGACGAATACGGCATCACCGAATTCAAAATGAACGATGTGCGTCAGGGCATCGTGCACGTGATCGGCCCTGAGCAGGGCGCAACCTTGCCGGGCATGACCGTAGTCTGTGGTGACTCCCACACCTCTACCCACGGCGCGTTCGGTGCCCTGGCTCACGGTATCGGCACCTCCGAGGTCGAGCATGTGCTCGCCACCCAGTGCCTGGTCGCCAAGAAGATGAAGAACATGTTGGTGAAAGTCGAAGGCAAACTGCCGTTCGGCGTCACCGCCAAGGACATCGTGCTGGCGATCATCGGCAAGATCGGCACCGCCGGCGGCAACGGCCACGCCATTGAATTCGCCGGTAGCGCCATCCGCGACCTCTCGGTCGAGGGCCGCATGACCATCTGCAACATGTCTATCGAGGCAGGCGCTCGCGTCGGCCTGGTGGCCACGGATGAAAAGACCATTGCCTACGTCAAAGGTCGCCCGTTCGCACCCACGGCCGAGCAGTGGGACGCGGCTGTCGAAGCGTGGAAGGATCTGGTTTCCGACGACGATGCAGTGTTCGACACCGTAGTCGAGCTCGACGCCGCCCAGATCAAACCGCAAGTGAGCTGGGGTACCTCGCCGGAAATGGTACTGGCCGTGGATCAGAATGTGCCGGATCCTGCGCAGGAAGCCGATCTGGTCAAGCGTGATTCCATCGAGCGCGCGCTGAAGTACATGGGCCTCAAGGCCAATCAGGCAATCACCGACATTCAGCTGGATCGCGTGTTTATCGGGTCCTGCACCAACTCGCGAATCGAAGACCTGCGCGCAGCGGCGGATATCGCCAAGGGCCGCAAGGTCGCCTCGACCATCAAGCAAGCGATCGTGGTCCCAGGCTCGGGCCTGGTCAAGGCGCAGGCGGAGCAGGAAGGTCTGGACAAGGTCTTCATCGAAGCTGGTTTCGAATGGCGTGAGCCAGGTTGCTCGATGTGTCTGGCGATGAACCCGGATCGCCTGGAAAGTGGCGAGCATTGCGCGTCCACCTCCAACCGTAACTTCGAAGGCCGTCAGGGCGCCGGTGGTCGTACCCACCTGGTGAGCCCGGCAATGGCGGCGGCAGCGGCGGTCAATGGTCGTTTCGTCGATGTTCGCACCATGAACCAGCACTAAGGAGCCCAGCATGAAGCCTTTTACCCAACACACCGGTTTGGTCGCTCCGCTGGATCGTGCCAACGTCGACACCGATCAGATCATCCCCAAGCAGTTTCTGAAGTCGATTCGCCGCACCGGTTTCGGTCCGAATCTGTTCGACGAGTGGCGTTATCTGGATGTGGGTCAACCGTATCAGGACAACTCCAAGCGTCCGCTGAACCCTGATTTCGTGCTCAACCACGAACGTTATCAAGGCGCCAGCGTGTTGTTGGCGCGGGAAAACTTCGGTTGCGGTTCGAGCCGCGAGCATGCGCCCTGGGCGCTGGAAGAATATGGTTTTCGCAGCATCATCGCGCCGAGTTACGCCGACATCTTCTTCAACAACAGCTTCAAGAACGGTCTGCTGCCGATCATCCTGAGCGAAAGCGAAGTCGATGAACTGTTCAAGGCGGTGGAAGCCAAGCCGGGCTACCAGCTGAAAGTGGACCTCGACGCGCAGACCGTGACCCGCGAAGACGGCAAGGTGTACAACTTTGAAATCGATGCCTTCCGCAAGCACTGCCTGCTCAATGGCCTGGACGACATCGGGCTGACGCTGGTGGACGGCGACGCGATTGCGACGTTCGAGAGCAAACATCGCGCGGCGCAGCCTTGGCTCTTTCGGGATGCCTGATTGACGCACGACTGTAGGAGCCGGCTTGCTGGCGGACCGGTGGTGTCAGTCAACAGATGGGTAGCTGACCCAGCGCACTCGCCAGCAAGCCGGCTCCTACGGTTTGAAACACCCGCTTTTTAAATCGGCGCTCCTGCAGCGCCGATGCACATATTGAAACGAGGATGTTATGAGCAAGCAGATTCTGATTCTCCCAGGTGATGGCATCGGCCCGGAAATCATGACCGAAGCGGTCAGGGTGCTCGAGCTGGCCAATGAGAAGTATCAGCTGGGATTCGAATTGAGCCACGATGTCATCGGCGGCGCGGCCATCGACAAGCACGGCGTGCCTTTGGCCGACGAAACGCTGGAGCGTGCTCGCGCCGCCGATGCGGTACTGTTGGGCGCGGTGGGCGGTCCCAAGTGGGATGCCATCGAGCGTGACATCCGTCCTGAGCGCGGTCTGCTGAAAATCCGTTCGCAGCTGGGTCTGTTCGGCAACCTGCGCCCGGCGATTCTCTACCCGCAACTGGCCGATGCCTCCAGCCTCAAGCCGGAGATCGTGTCGGGCCTGGACATCCTCATCGTTCGCGAGCTGACCGGCGGTATCTACTTTGGCGCGCCACGCGGCACCCGTGAGCTGGAAAACGGCGAGCGTCAGTCTTACGATACCCTGCCGTACAGCGAGAGCGAGATCCGCCGTATTGCCCGCGTCGGTTTCGACATGGCGCGCGTACGGGGCAAGAAACTATGCTCGGTGGACAAGGCCAATGTGTTGGCGTCCAGCCAACTGTGGCGTGAAGTGGTCGAGCAGGTCGCCAAGGACTATCCGGACATCGAGCTGAGCCACATGTATGTGGACAACGCCGCCATGCAGCTGGTGCGCGCACCCAAGCAGTTCGATGTGATCGTCACCGACAACATGTTCGGCGACATCCTGTCCGACGAGGCCTCGATGCTCACCGGTTCCATCGGCATGCTGCCGTCGGCGTCGCTGGATTCGAACAACAAGGGCATGTACGAGCCATGTCACGGTTCGGCTCCGGACATCGCGGGCAAGGGCGTGGCCAACCCGCTGGCGACCATCCTGTCGGTGTCGATGATGCTGCGTTACAGCTTCAATCAGCACGCTGCGGCCGATGCCATCGAGAAGGCGGTGAGCCTGGTTCTGGATCAGGGCCTGCGCACGGGCGATATCTGGTCCGAAGGTAACGCCAAAGTCGGTACGCAAGAAATGGGTGACGCCGTAGTCGCCGCGCTGCGCAATCTGTAATATCTCGGGCCCACTGCTGCAAGATCGAGTCGAAAAGCTCTCTGCGGGAAGGGGCCCCACTTTTAATTAAGGTGTAGTTGCGATGAAACGTGTAGGTCTGGTCGGTTGGCGCGGTATGGTTGGTTCCGTGCTCATGCAGCGCATGCTGGAAGAGCAGGATTTCGATCTCATTGAGCCGGTTTTTTTCACCACCTCCAACGTCGGCGGACAAGGCCCGTCGGTGGGCAAGGATATTGCGCCGTTGAAAGATGCCTACAGCATCGACGAGCTCAAGACCCTGGACGTGGTGCTGACCTGCCAGGGCGGCGACTACACCAACGAGGTGTTCCCCAAGCTGCGTGAAGCGGGCTGGCAGGGTTACTGGATCGACGCGGCCTCATCCCTGCGCATGCAAGACGATGCGGTGATCGTTCTTGATCCGGTCAACCGCAAGGTCATCGACCAGCAACTGGACAACGGCACCAAAAACTTCATCGGCGGCAACTGCACCGTCAGCCTGATGCTGATGGGCCTGGGCGGTCTGTTCGAGGCCGGTCTGGTCGAGTGGATGAACGTCATGACGTATCAGGCGGCCTCTGGCGCGGGCGCGCAGAACATGCGCGAACTGATCAAGCAGATGGGCGCCATCAATGCGTCGGTTGCCGACGAACTGGCCAATCCGGCCAGCGCCATTCTGGATATCGACCGCAAAGTGGCCGACGCCATGCGTGGCGACAGCTTCCCGACCGAAAACTTCGGTGTGCCGCTGGCTGGCAGCCTGATTCCATGGATCGACAAGGAACTGCCAAACGGCCAGAGCCGCGAGGAGTGGAAAGGGCAGGCAGAGACCAACAAGATCCTCGGTCGCTTCAATCGTCCGATCCCGGTGGATGGTATCTGTGTGCGCATCGGCGCCATGCGTTGCCACAGTCAGGCGCTGACTATCAAGCTGAACAAAGACGTGCCGATCGCCGATATCGAGGGCATGATCAGTCAGCACAACCCTTGGGTGAAGCTGGTGCCGAATAACCGCGAGGCGAGTATTCAGGAGCTGAGCCCGACTGCGGTAACGGGCACGCTGAATATTCCGGTGGGTCGCTTGCGTAAGCTGAATATGGGCTCGCAGTATCTGGGCGCGTTTACGGTGGGTGACCAACTGTTGTGGGGCGCGGCTGAGCCGTTGCGTCGCATGTTGCGGATCTTGCTGGAACGGTGATTCAGCGGGTTTGGTAGAGATAAAAAAACCGCCTTTTAGGGGCGGTTTTTTATGGCTTGTTTTTCGGGGGCGGTTGCTGATTTTGGGTGTATATCCGTTATTTGGGGTGGCGCTGGGGTTTGTTCTGCCTGGGGGCAGAAGAACCAGCGTTCACGGCCTCACCGCAACGCCCTTCAAACCTGCTCGGGCCGCGGATCATCCTTGCGCCGGCGGTACAGCGTGCCGCGTTTCCAGTGTTCGCCGAACCGGATCCCCGGCGCTTCGATGTAGCAGTGGGTCAACATCGACACCACAACCACGGCGACAACGACGAACAGCATCAACAAGTTGTCATTCAATGCGCTGCCAGTGCTCAGATAACGCACCATTGTCCCGGCAGCCTCGCTGGGCTTGTCCATCAGTAGCGCGTATCCGCTGAATTTCGCTGCCACCGCCAGAGCAGTCGCCAGTACGAAAATCACTGCCGCATGAGTCAGGTAAATCGATAGCCATAATCGCCCCAGCGCCGGAAACAACCGCAGGCGCAGCAGTTGCGATATGAGTCCTGCC
Organism: Pseudomonas sp.; assembly: GCF_050739935.1. Classification (GTDB taxonomy): domain Bacteria; phylum Pseudomonadota; class Gammaproteobacteria; order Pseudomonadales; family Pseudomonadaceae; genus Aquipseudomonas. The sequence continues at coordinate 28,757 of NZ_JBOICF010000043.1, forward strand.
TCTTGGGAGAAAATCAGGATCGCGGCGCAAAAGAGCAGCCCCAACTCGATGGTCAGCGGTTGCTCGCCCTCGGTCATCATCCAGTAGATACCGCCCAGCACTGCCACCTCCAGCACCGTTGCGATGAACGGTCCAGGCATGGAGTCGCGCAAGCGAACATAAACCCGATAAGTGATCGCGCCTGCGAAGAAGCAGGAAATCCCCCACAGCACATTGCGCGGGATCAGGCTGAAATCCCGGTACAGCGCCACGAATGCGAGCACGCACAGCAGCGAAAAGATCTTTCGCGCGAAGCCGGGAAGGGCGAACAGAATCAGCGCGAAGATCGTCCAGGTATAAAACTGCACACTGATGAGCCAGGACGGGTAGTTGAATGACAGTGCGTTGAACCCCGGCCACCAGGCCTGAATCAGCAACAGGTTGGGCAGAATTTCTCCCGGCGCACGGTCACCACTGAAGGCTGGGTAGTTCAACGACAAGCCGTAGCGCTCCAGCACCAGCTTCAGACATTCGAAGCCGATGAAGAACAGCAGCACGGCGATATGCAGGGGCACCACGCGGCAGATGCGGTTGACCATCAACTCGCCCAACTGTCGCGTCGTGCTCACACGATCGATGTAGCGCCGGTAAATCAGAAAGCCGCTCAATGCGAAGAAGAATCCAGCGAACTGGCTGGCATTCCGGAAAAATGTCAGCTCAGTGATGCTGCGCTCGATGTGCGAGTGATGGACGATCAGGGCCAGCGCGCAGAGGCCGCGGAAGCTGTCGAGCACGAGGAATCGCTTCATCTTACGGGTCCTTTTGTAGATGCGTGAAGAAGCGGATGGCAGTGCAGACCATGCGCGAAACGCACACGTCCGAATCCCGAGACGGGTAAGAAAAAAGCGGGGAAGTTACCACCTTCAGCACTGATGGCTGATGAGCGGTGGTGTTGCATGGTTGTGCAAAGCCTTCTAGCGACACCATGCCGGTGTCGGCATTTTCGAGATTGCTACCGCTAGCGAGCCATGCAGCTACGCAAGCAAAACCAGAATGGCCGGGGCCAATCAGCCGCGAGTATGCCCCAGACGCTCCCGGCGCTGCCATAGACGAATATCAGGCTCTCGCGTACGTTCGTCGTAAATCGTTAGATGCTCCCACTATGTGGGACAACAAATTACATATTGAGATATTTCCGATTTCAGGTTTATAGTTCGCCTCGCATTCACTCATTAATAACAATCAGGTGAAGCCATGCAGGCGCAATTGATCGCGCTCGATTGGGGAACGACCTCCCTTCGTGCGTATCGACTCGGCGAACAAGGCCGGGTACTGGAACAACGCTCACTCGGTGCGGGCATCATGCAGTTGCCAACGACGGCTCGACCCATTGCCGGGCAGATGTGCTCCGACGGTTTCGAACTGGCCTTCGATGAAGCCTGTGGTGATTGGCTCGACCTTGAACCGAACCTGCCAGTCATTGCCTGCGGCATGGTGGGCAGTGCGCAGGGCTGGCGTGAGGCTGTGTATCAGGAGACGCCCGCCAGCGTTGGCGCGCTCAGCAGCGCGCTAGTGACGGTGCGCAGTGTCCGAGGCGTTGATATCCACATCGTTCCCGGTGTGCTGCAGCGCTCTGAGCTGCCCAATGTCATGCGCGGAGAAGAAACCCAAGTCCTCGGCATCCTCAGTTCGTTGCCCGCCAGCGAAACCGGCAAACCTCTGCTGATCGGTCTGCCCGGCAGCCATTCGAAGTGGGTGAGGGCGGTGGACGGGCGGATTGTGCATTTCGATACGTTCATGACTGGCGAGGTCTACGCCGCGCTGTCCAGTCACACCATCCTCGGTCGCACGCTGCAACGCAGTGAGGTGTTCGATTCGGCAGCATTCGATCGCGGCGTCGGTGTTGCGCGGTCGGCCCAGGGCGCTGCTGGCCCCTTGTCGACGATCTTCAGCTCCCGGACGCTGGGCCTGACGGGCGTTTTGTCCGGTGCTGCGCAGTCCGACTATCTGTCTGGCCTGTTGATTGGCCATGAGATCGTAGCCTTGGCCCAATTGCTGAATCAGACCAAAACCTCTTTGCCTGAAGTGATTCTAATCGGCAGCGGCCCGTTGCTTGAGCGCTATCAGCGCGCGCTGGACGCCAATGGCTTCCCTCAGGTGACCTTCGCCGAGCAGGCCACGGAGCGTGGCCTGTGGCAGGTCGCTATACAGGCCGGTCTGATCTTATCCCCTTCTACGGCCGTCGTCCGGCCCTTTCATATCGAGAACTGAAATGCTCAAACAAGCCCTCGCGCAAAATGGTTTGGTCGCAATCCTGCGCGGCCTGCGCCCCGAAGAAGCCCCGGCAATCGGTGATGTCCTGTACACCGCGGGTTTTCGCGTCATTGAAGTGCCGCTCAATTCCCCGCAACCGTACGACAGCATCCGCCTGCTGCGTCAGAGCCTGCCCGCTGATTGCCTGATCGGTGCTGGCACGGTGCTGACCCCCGAGCAGGTACGCCATGTGAAGGAAGCGGGCGGCCAGGTCATCGTCATGCCCCACAGCGATCCTGAAGTGCTGCGTGCCGCCAAGTCCGAAGGCTTGCTGCTCTCCCCGGGTGTGGCAACGCCGACTGAAGCGTTTGCCGCGCTGGCCAACGGCGCGGACGTGCTGAAGATGTTCCCAGCCGAGCAGATGGGGCCAGCGGTGGTCAAGGCTTGGCTGGCAGTGTTGCCGGCCGACACGGTGTTATTGCCGGTGGGGGGCATCACGCCGGACAACATGCAGGTTTTCCTTGATGCAGGGGTGCGTGGTTTCGGCCTGGGTTCGGGCCTCTTCAAGCCGGGCATGAGTGCTGACGACGTGGCCGAGCGGGCCAAGGCCTATGTCGCCGCCTGGAATCAATCCCGTCCCGCGAGCAGCAAATAGCCTGACTTAGTCGAGCCGTCCATGACGTGCCGTAGCTGAAGAATCGTCTTTGAATAAGCGTCTTCGAATAAGAGAGATATGAGATGAAAATCACCAAACTCACGACCTTCATCGTTCCGCCGCGCTGGTGTTTCTTGAAGGTTGAAACCGATCAGGGCGTTACCGGTTGGGGCGAGCCCGTGGTCGAGGGCCGCGCGCACACGGTCGCCGCTGCCGTTGAAGAACTGTCCGATTACCTGATCGGCAAAGACCCGCGCAATATCGAAGACATCTGGACCGTGCTCTATCGTGGCGGTTTTTACCGCGGCGGCGCGATTCACATGAGCGCACTGGCCGGTATCGACCAGGCACTGTGGGACATCAAGGGCAAGGCGCTGGGGGTTTCGGTTAGCGATCTGTTGGGCGGCCAGGTGCGTGACAAGATTCGCGTGTACTCGTGGATCGGCGGCGACCGTCCGGCCGACACCGCGCGTGCTGCCAAGGAAGCTGTCGAACGTGGCTTCACGGCGGTGAAGATGAACGGCACCGAAGAGCTGCAATTCCTCGACACTTTCGAGAAGGTCGATCTGGCCTTGGCCAACGTCGCCGCCGTGCGAGATGCGGTGGGTCCGAATGTCGGCATCGGCGTGGATTTTCATGGCCGGGTGCACAAGCCCATGGCCAAGGTGCTGATGAAGGAACTTGACCCGTACAAACTGATGTTCATCGAAGAACCGGTGCTCAGCGAAAACTACGAAGCGCTCAAGGAGCTGGCGCCGCTGACCAGCACGCCGATCGCGCTGGGCGAACGCCTGTTCTCGCGCTGGGATTTCAAACGTGTGCTAAGTGAAGGCTACGTCGACATCATCCAGCCGGACGCCTCCCACGCGGGTGGTATCACCGAGACGCGCAAGATCGCCAACATGGCCGAAGCCTATGACGTCGCCCTGGCGCTGCATTGCCCGCTGGGACCGATCGCGCTGGCGGCGTGCCTGCAACTGGATGCGGCCTGTTACAACGCGTTCATCCAGGAGCAGAGCCTGGGCATTCACTACAACGAGAGCAACGACCTGCTCGACTACATCAAGAACCCCGAAGTCTTCGACTATGACAAAGGGATGGTGAAAATCCCCAACGGGCCAGGCCTGGGGATCGAGATCAACGAGGAGTACGTCAAGGAACGCGCGGCCCTCGGTCATCGCTGGCGCAACCCGATCTGGCGTCATGCCGATGGCAGTTTTGCCGAGTGGTGATTGAACGCCGGACCGCTCTGCCGAAGCCGTCGGCGGCACATGTTGGCTAACGCAGAAATCGAGCGTCGGCCGCAGAACCTGTAGGAACCGGCTTGCTGGCGAAAGCGGTGGGTCAGGCGCTGTATTGGTGAATGACAGATTGCGTTCGCCAGCAAGCCGGCTCCTCCAGGAACGATGACTCACACACGAAATACTAAATTCCAGACCTCAGACAACCATAAAAAGAGGCACTCCCATGCGCACGCAGACCTTGCCGGAGGCGCGGGCAATCGCCGCCACGCCGACTCGCAAACGCTTTTTCATCATGGTGCTGTTGTTCATCACCGTGGTCATCAACTACCTGGACCGCAGCAACCTGTCCATCGCCGCGCCGGCCCTGACCAGCGAGTTGGGCATCGATCCGGTGCACGTCGGCCTGGTGTTTTCGGCCTTCGGTTGGACCTACGCCGCCATGCAATTGCCCGGCGGCTGGCTGGTGGACCGCGTGCCGCCGCGCATTCTCTACACCGTCGCGCTGGCGCTGTGGTCGGTGGCAACCATCTTTCTCGGTTTCGTCGGCAGCTTCATCGGCCTGTTTGTCCTGCGCATGGCCGTTGGCGCGCTGGAAGCGCCGGCTTACCCGATCAACAGTCGAGTGGTCACCGCCTGGTTCCCGGAAAAGGAGCGCGCCACTGCCGTCGGTTTCTACACCTCCGGGCAGTTCGTCGGTCTGGCCTTTTTGACCCCCGTCCTGGCCTGGCTTCAGGCCACGTTCGGCTGGCACATGGTGTTCGTCGCCACCGGTGGCGTGGGTGTCCTGTGGGCAGCGATCTGGTACATGGTCTATCGCGAGCCGCGTGATTTCAAAGGCGTGAATCAGGGCGAGATCGAGCTGATCAAGGATGGCGGGGGGCTGGTCGATATCCAGACCGACACGGCTCGGGTCAAGACCGGTTTCAGTTGGGGGGATCTGGGCATCGTCCTCAGCAAACGCAAGCTGTGGGGCATCTACCTTGGTCAGTTCTGCCTCAACTCGACGCTGTGGTTCTTTCTCACCTGGTTCCCGACCTACCTGGTGAAGTACCGAGGCATGGATTTCATCAAGTCCGGTCTGCTGGCATCGCTGCCGTTTCTGGCAGCCTTCATCGGCGTGCTGTGCTCGGGCTTCTTCTCGGACTGGCTGATCCGCCGCGGCTACACCGTGGGCTTTGCGCGCAAGTTGCCGATCATCGCTGGTTTGCTGATTTCGACTTCGATCATCGGCGCCAACTATGTCGAGTCGACGCCGTTGGTGATCGCGTTTCTGGCGTTGGCGTTCTTCGGCAACGGTCTGGCGTCGATCACCTGGTCGCTGGTGTCGACGCTGGCTCCAGCCCGTTTGCTGGGCCTTACCGGTGGCACCTTCAACCTGATCGGCAACCTGGCTGCTGTCGCCACGCCAATCGTGATTGGCTTCCTTGCCTCGGGTGAATCGTTTGCCCCAGCGATTACTTACATCGCTGTTCTGGCCCTGCTCGGGGCGCTGTCCTACATCCTGTTGGTAGGCAAGGTCGAGCGGATCGAGATCTGACCCTTGGCACTGAAAACAGCTGGCGACGATAATGCCGCCAGCTTTCTGATTCGATAAGGCGGGATATGCAAGACACTTCCGACACGACAGGCGTGGCTGGCAAAGATGCCGCCGCACCCACCGGCACACAAACCCTGCTGCGCGGGCTGGGCGTGGTGCAGGCGGTGGCCAGCGGCGCCCGTGACCTCAAGGAAATCGCCCGCTTGATCGGTACCACACGCAGCACGACCCATCGGCTCGCCAGTTGCCTGGTCGATGAGCGTTATTTGCGCGTGCTGCCGCAAGTCGGGTATCTATTGGGGCCCAAGCTGATCGAGCTGGGGTTTCAGGCGCGTGAAGAACTGCCCCTGGCAATGCTGGCCCGGCCGTTTCTCGACGAGTTGTCGGCGCTGACCGGCGATACCGTGCATCTGGCCGTTCGCGATGGCGATGAGGTGCTGTATCTGCACAAGAACCCTGGCCGTAATGGCCCGGAAATGCGTTCTCGAGTTGGTCATCGCATGCCATTGGCGCGTACCGGCATTGGTAAGGCGCTGCTGCTGGACAGCCCGGAAAGCGAGTGGCGGCGGCTGTATGACATCAGCGTGCCGGAGGTGACGCGAAATCCGCTCTGGCCCGCGCATCAGGAGCAGACCTGGGAACAAGTGCGCGAGCGGATGCACGAGTATGTGAAGGGCGGCTATGCCTTCGATCTGGAAGACAACGAACCGTCGATCCGCTGCGTAGCGGCGCCGATTCGCGATGCCAGCAAGCACATCGTCGCTGGAATCAGTATCGCCAGTACCGTGCCGTACATGCCGCTGGAAAAGATGGCCGACCTGGTGCCAGTGATCAAGGAGACCGCGGCGCGGTTGTCAGCGGAGTTGGGTGGGTAGGCCTTGCGGGCAGGGAAAATGTGTTCCTGAATGGGCGCGACCTGTCTTGTGTTGCATAACCCTATGGGACCGACATTTGGGATAGGCCGGTACATCCGCCGCATTCCATCGGCTGACACATCGCATCCCGAATAAATCCGGTCCCACAGGAATCGCCCCGCGGCAGGCGGGGCGATCCATCGTCAGGCCTTCAACGTCGCCATATCGATCACGAAACGGTACTTCACATCCCCCGCAATCATCCGGCTGTACGCTTCGTTGATATTCTTGATGTCGAGCATTTCGATGTCACAGCTGATGTCATGCTCGGCGCAGAAATCCAGCACTTCCTGAGTTTCCGCGATGCCGCCGATCAAGGAACCTGCCAGAACACGGCGCTTCATGACCAGATTGGCGGCGTGCAGCGCCGGATCGACCGGTTCGATCAACCCCACCAGAATATGCACGCCGTCGAAGCGCAGGGTTTCCAGGTACGGGTTCAGGTCGTGCTGCACGGGAATGGTGTCCAGCAGGAAGTCGAAGTGACCGGCCGCGGCCTTCATCTGCTCCGCATCGGTGGATACGATCACGTGATCGGCGCCCTGACGACGGGCTTCTTCTGCCTTGCTCGCCGAACGGGTGAACAATGTCACTTCAGCGCCCATGGCTTTGGCGAACTTGATGCCCATATGGCCCAGACCGCCCATGCCCAGTACGCCCACCTTGTCACCCGCCTTGACGCCGTAGTGTTTGAGCGGGGAATAGGTGGTAATGCCTGCGCAGAGAATCGGTGCGGCCGCGGCCAGGTCCAGCTTTTCCGGAATGCGTACCACGAAGTGTTCGCTGACCACGATGCTGCTGGAGTAGCCGCCCATGGTGTTGGTGCCGTCGATGCGGTCCGGCGTGGCGTAGGTCAGGGTCGGGCCTTCCAGGCAGTATTGCTCCAGATCTGCAGCACAGGCCTCGCAGTGACGGCAGGAGTCGACCATGCAGCCGACGCCGACCAGATCGCCTACTTTATGTCTGGTAACGTTGGCGCCGACTTCGGTGACCTTGCCGACGATTTCGTGACCGGGCATCAACGGGTAAACGGCGATACCCCATTCGTTGCGCGCCTGATGGATGTCGGAGTGGCAGACGCCACAGTAGAGGATGTCGATGGCCACGTCGTCCGGGCGCGGACTGCGGCGGTTGAAGGTCATGGGGGCGAGGGGAGCAGTGGCCGATTGGGCGGCATAACCGATAGCTGTGTACATGTGAAACCTCGCAAAAACGCTGACAGTTGAGGCGATACATTCTGCGCAGCGAGCTCATTTGCGGCCATGATCATTCCTCCGTGTGTCATGCCTAATCCTCCGGAACTGCCTCGTGGGGTGCTGCTTTGTGCCGCAGATCTGCGATGATGCCAGTGTCTAATCCTCTGTCCGGCCGCCCATGTCTCTGACTCTTCATTCTGACGCCAACGCGACTCTGCTTGCCCTGATCAAGCCGCTCGCCTCACGCCCGGGCTTCGTCGATACGCTTGTTCCGGGCGTGCAGGCAATGTTCTGGGATTACTACGTCGCCAGCAGTCCGCAGATCTACGAACCGAGCCTGGTGATCCTCGCCCAAGGCAGCAAACTTGCGCGACTGGGATCTCGGACCCTGGAATATGGGGCTGGTCATTATCTGGTGCAGGCGCTGTCGGTGCCGTTCATGTGCGAGACCTTCGCTACGCAAGCAGAGCCTATGTACGGGGTGGCGGTGATGATCGATCGCACGGTGCTCAGCGAGTTGGTGCAAACCATGGGGCAGGCGCCGGATGTCACGGTGCGGGCGCAGACGCCGGAGTCCATGAGTTCGGCCGAACTGGATGCGTCGATGCGCGAGAGTGTCGAGCGTCTGTTGCAGTGTCTGCATGACCCGCTGGACGCTCAGGTGATGGGGCCGGCACGGGTGAGGGAGGTCTTGTACGCGGCGTTGCGCGGACCGCAGGCCGGGGTGCTGCGGGCGTTGGTCGAGCAGCAGGGGCATTTCGCGCGTATCGGCGCGGCGTTGCAATATCTGCGCGATCATTACAGCGAAACCTTGAGCGTCGACGATCTTGCCCGATGCGCCAACATGAGCGCATCGACGTTTCACGAACATTTCAAACGCAGCACGATGCTGTCGCCGGTGCAGTACCTGAAGCGTCTTCGATTGCTCAAGGCGCAACAGATGCTGATCGGTGAAGGGATGGGCGTGGCCCAGGTGGCACACAAGGTCGGGTATCAGAGCACGTCGCAATTCAGTCGTGAGTACAAGCGCTACTTCGAGCGTAATCCGGGGGAAGAGGGCGAGCGGCTGAGGGTTTCGGCCTGATGGTGTGCAAATGAGAACACTGCGGGGCCGAATTCATTCGCGAAAACCCGTCCAGGCGATAGAGGTGTATCGGTTGTGCCCATCTCGCGCGAATGGATTCGCTCGCGGGGTGGGTGTCAGCTTTCGAGTCGGCGTCTGTCTGATGCTCATAAAAAAGGCGCCATGATCGGCGCCTTTCTTTTGCAGCTTAAAGCCTGTTCCTGCTGTTTACATATTCGGGTAAGTCGGCCCGCCCGCGCCTTCAGGGGCTACCCAGATAATGTTCTGCGACGGATCCTTGATGTCGCAGGTCTTGCAGTGCACGCAGTTCTGCGCGTTGATCTGGAAGCGCTTGGCCCCGTCCTCCTGCGTCACCACCTCGTACACGCCTGCCGGGCAATAGCGCTGCGCGGGCTCGTCGTACTTGGGCAAGTTGACGTTGATCGGAATGCTCGGATCCTTCAGCTTCAGGTGGCAAGGCTGCTCCTCTTCGTGGTTGGTGCCGGAGATGAATACCGAACTCAATTTGTCGAAGCTCAGCTTGCCATCGGGTCTCGGGTAGTCGATGCGCTTGGAATCGGCTGCCAGCTTCATGCACGCATAGTCAGGCTTGTTGTCGTGCAGGGTGAACGGGATCTTGCCGCCGAACAGGTTCTGATCGATGAAGTTGAACGCGCCGCCCAGAATCGGACCGAACTTGTGGATCGCCGCGCCGAAGTTGCGACTGGCGAACAGCTCTTCATGCAGCCAGCTGCCTTTGAACGCATCGACATAGGTGTTCAGTGCGTCGCCGCCTTCGTTGCCGGCGAACAGCGCGTCGGCCACCGACTCTGCCGCCAGCATGCCGGACTTCATGGCTGTGTGGCTGCCCTTGATCTTGGCGAAGTTGAGCGTGCCCAAATCGCAACCGATCAGCGCGCCACCCGGGAAAACCATCTTCGGCAGCGAGTTCAGACCGCCCTTGCAGATCGCGCGAGCACCGTAGCTTACGCGCTTGCCGCCTTCCAGATACTGCTTGAGGATAGGGTGATGCTTGAGACGCTGGAACTCGTCGAATGGCGACAGGAAAGGGTTGGCGTAGGACAGGTCGACGATCAGGCCGACCACCACCTGATTGTTTTCCAGGTGATACAGGAAAGAGCCGCCGGTGTTCTCTGTACCCATCACATCCAGCGGCCAGCCAGCGGTGTGCACGACCAGACCCTGCTGATGCTTTGCCGGATCGATTTCCCAGATTTCCTTCAGACCGATGCCGTAATGCTGGGCGTCGGCGTCGCTGTCCAGGTTGAAACGCTTGATCAACTGCTTGCCGATGTGGCCGCGGCAGCCTTCGGCGAACAGCGTGTATTTGCCACGCAGTTCCATGCCAGGGGTGTACAGGCCTTCTTTTGGGTTACCTTCGCGGTCGACACCCAGATCGCCGGTGACGATCCCGCGGACCACGCCGTTTTCATCGATCAGTGCTTCCTGAGCGGCGAAACCCGGATAGATTTCCACGCCCAGGTTCTCGGCCTGTTGCGCCAGCCAGCGGCACAGGTTACCGAGCGAAATAATATAGTTGCCTTCGTTGTGCATGGTCCTGGGCACGAACGCGCCTGGGACTTTGGTGCCGGCTTCGGAGCTGGTCAGCACATAGATGTCATCGCTCTTGACGGGCGTGTTCAGCGGTGCGCCCAGTTCTTTCCAGTCAGGAAACAGCTCGTTCAGTGCCCGGGGTTCGAATACCGCACCCGAGAGGATGTGAGCGCCAACTTCAGAGCCTTTTTCCACCACGCAAACGCTGATTTCCTGGCCAGCTTCGGCGGCCTTCTGTTTCAGACGGCATGCGGCGGAAAGCCCGGCGGGGCCGGCTCCGACGATGACGACGTCGAATTCCATAAATTCGCGTTCCACTGGCTATCTCCTGATCAAGGCTCAACGGTATTTTTTTATAAGTGCTGAAAACCGACACGCGGAACGGTTGTCATCCGTGCGTCATCTTAAAGGGGCGCATTATATCTACACCACCTTGCAGGTCCAATACAAACGTTTGTTTGAATCAGCTGAAACCCTGATAAAACATAGGGAGACGGCTTGTGACTGGCGTTTTTGTCGTATTGACCGCACTAGGCGTTCCGGTCAAGATACGGGCGGTTTTGCGCTCGCCGTAGGCTGACCGTTGGTAAGAGAACTCCTCTGAAAACGACGCCAGTGCCGTGCAGCAATTCTGCTTCATCCCCGGCATTGGCGGGCGGGGAGCAGTTTACACGCACGGCCTGCGTATGACTTGGCCTGGAACGGGAGGGCGGTTGTTTTTTGCTGAACTCACCGTTAGGCAACAACGAATACGCTGTTTTCAAAGGTGTTCTTTACACTGACGTGTACCCATCGCCAGGCTTGGCCTGGCGACTTCTTTTCACCGGAGAGTAACGAGGAATCCATGAAGGTTCTTGTAGCTGTCAAACGAGTGGTCGACTACAACGTCAAAGTTCGCGTCAAAGCGGACAACTCCGGCGTCGATCTCGCTAACGTAAAAATGTCGATGAACCCCTTCTGCGAAATCGCCGTGGAAGAAGCCGTACGCCTGAAAGAGAAAGGCGTTGCGACCGAGATCGTCGTCGTTTCCATCGGTCCGACCACCGCTCAAGAGCAACTGCGTACCGCTCTGGCGCTGGGTGCCGATCGCGCCATTCTCGTTGAATCCGCTGACGAGCTGACCTCCCTGGCCGTGGCCAAACTGCTCAAGGCCGTTGTCGATAAAGAGCAGCCACAGCTGGTTATCCTCGGTAAACAGGCCATCGACAGCGACAACAACCAGACCGGTCAAATGCTGGCTGCGTTGAGCGGTTACGCGCAAGGTACCTTCGCTTCCAAAGTCGAAGTCTCCGGTGACAGCGTCAATGTCACCCGTGAGATCGACGCCGGTGCACAGACTGTTTCCTTGAAGCTGCCAGCTATCGTCACCACCGACCTGCGCCTGAACGAGCCGCGCTACGCGTCGCTGCCGAACATCATGAAAGCCAAGAAGAAGCCTCTCGAAGTGCTGACGCCTGATGCCCTGGGTGTTTCCACGTCCTCCACCAACAAGACCCTCAAAGTCGAAGCCCCAGCTGCCCGCAGCGCTGGCATCAAGGTCAAGTCGGTTGCAGAACTGGTCGAGAAACTGAAAAACGAAGCGAAGGTGATCTAAATGGCTACCCTGGTACTCGCTGAGCACGAAAATGGCGTGATCGCTCCCGCCACCCTGAACACCATTGCCGCTGCCGCCAAGATCGGTGGTGACATTCACGTGCTGGTCGCTGGCCAGAACGTGGGCGCCATTGGCGAAGCTGCCGCGAAAATCGCTGGCGTGACCAAAGTCCTGGTCGCCGACAACGCTGCCTATGCCCACCAGTTGCCGGAAAACGTAGCGCCTCTGGTCGCCGAGCTTGCTTCCGGTTACAGCCATGTGTTGGCTGCCGCCACCTCCAACGGCAAGAACATCCTTCCCCGCGTTGCTGCGCAGCTGGACGTCGATCAGATTTCCGAGATCATCTCGGTCGAAAGCGCCGACACTTTCAAGCGTCCGATCTATGCCGGCAACGCCATTGCGACCGTGCAGTCCTCGGCCGCTATCAAGGTCATCACTGTGCGCGCTACCGGTTTCGACGCCGTTGCCGCCGAAGGTGGCTCTGCTGCGGTTGAAGCGGTGGCTGCCGCCCACGACGCGGGCAAATCGTCCTTCGTCAACGAAGAGCTGGCCAAATCCGATCGTCCCGAACTGACCGCCGCCAAAATCGTCGTTTCTGGCGGTCGCGGCATGCAGAACGGCGATAACTTCAAACACCTGTACGCCCTGGCCGACAAGCTGGGCGCTGCGGTCGGTGCGTCCCGCGCGGCTGTCGACGCAGGCTTCGTACCCAACGACATGCAGGTCGGGCAGACCGGCAAGATCGTTGCGCCGCAGCTGTACATCGCGGTCGGTATTTCCGGCGCGATCCAGCATCTGGCCGGCATGAAAGACTCCAAAGTGATCGTTGCGATTAACAAGGACGAAGAAGCGCCGATATTCCAGGTCGCCGATTACGGTCTGGTGGCGGACCTGTTCGAAGCCATTCCCGAGTTGGAGAAGCTGGTCTAATCCAGCCACCTGACTTATAAAGAGAACCCGCTCGTTTCAGGGCTGTTCGAAAGCGTTGACCGTCGAGATTTTTCGATGACTTGCGCTTTCCGCAGCTTTGAATGAGCGGGTTTTTTATTGGCTCGAGAAAAGGATGTTGCCATGTGGTCGCCGAGGCAAACGCTGACATCGCTGGTCACAGCAGTGTTGTTGTTTCAATCGATGAGCGCCCTTGCGGCCGGGAAATGCGAGCGACTGGTCGTGACCGGCAGCCCGGACGCGCCGCCTTATCTGTGGCGCGACCCTCAGGATCCCAAGCACTTGATGGGCGCCAACGCTGATCTGCTCAAGGAAGCGGCGACGCAGATCGGCGTCAAGATCGAGGTGCTTTACGCAGGCAAACGCGGCCAGGCCCTTGAAGAAGTGCGCACGGGACGCATGGACCTGCTCGCCGATACGCCGTTGAACAACAGCGAACTGGAATCGCTGGATTTCATCCACCCACCGATCACCCAGAACGAAATCATGGTCTGGACCCGCGTGGGACAAGCGCAGCCATTCAATTCCCTTGCCGATCTGCATGGGCATCTCGGGGCGATATCCGAAAAAACCCGGATCACTTCAAATTTCGATGCGGCGATCAAAGACCACCTGACCCTCGAACAGCAGCCCACTTTGACCCAGGCATTTCAAAAGCTGGTGCTGGGGCAGGTCGAGTTCGTGCTTGCCGGTCGTTATGCCGGCATGGCGTTGACCCAGACCCTGGGCCTGTCCAAGGACTTGCTGACGCAACCACTGCCGCTGGATAGGCCAGGCTTGTACCTTGCGCTGTCCTTCAACTCAGCGTGCAATGATTCGTGGTTGCGCGGACAGTTGACGAAAAAAATGACAGAATTGGCGGCTTCGGGCCGCTCCGCTGAAGCCATCTCACGCAATCTGGAGTTATGGAAGACTCAGCAGCCGCCGCCAGCGCCGTAAATCAGTAGGAATGTTTTTTTGAGCGTTTTTTTGAAAGCACGACCTTTATTCGCAGCCGTGGCGATCGCCGCCCTGTCCGGCTGCGCCAGCGATCCAGCGCCAACAGAGCAGCTGAAACTGACCGAGCAGGCCGTTGCCCAGGCCACAGCCGTTGGCGCCACTGATGACCAACCGGACATGGCCACTGCCCAATCGAAGTTGACTCAGGCGCAGGCGGACATGGCTGACAAATCCTACAAGCAGGCGCGCATGCAAGCCGAACAGGCCGAACTGGACGCGCGATTGGCCGAAGCGCGGGTGCTGACCGAGAAGAGCGAAGAGCAGCTGGGTCAGGTGAACACGCGACTGGATCGTCTGCGCAAGCAACTGGGGGCTGCACAATGAATCGCATCCCTCGTTTATTGAGCGTTTTGCTGTTGCTGGGCAGCGCCGGGTTGTACGGTTGTGCGGGTCACCAGAACAGTGAACACGCTTTGCAGAGTGCCAACGCCGATTTTCAAAAGGTAAAGGGCGACACCAATGTGTTGCGCAGCGCACCAAAAGACGTGATTCGAGCCGGTGAATTACTGGCGCGGGCCGAACGTCTATCCAGTTACGTCGGCAGCTCGGACGATGTCAGCCATTACGCTTACCTGAGCAGTCGCTACAGCGCTATCGCAGCCGAGCACAGTCAGTTGCTGCTCAACCAGGAAAAACTCGCTCGCCTTGAACTCGAGCGTCAGCGTCTACAGTTGGCGTTGCGCGAAGCCAAACTTGCCGGCGCGCAGCAGCAAGGCAAATGGGCCGAGGATCAGGTCATCAGCCTCTCGACTCAGCAGAGCGAGCGGGGCCTGGTGATGACCTTGGGTGACATGCTGTTCGACACTGGCCGGGCGGAACTCAAGAGTACGGCCAATCGCACCGTGTTGAAGGTCGTGCAGTTCCTGCAGTTCAACCCCAAGCGCGTCGTTCGCATAGAAGGCTACACCGACAGCACCGGCGATAGTCAGGAAAACCTGCAGCTGTCCCGTGATCGCGCCCAAGCGGTGGCTGATGTGCTCACGGACCTTGGCATCGAGGATGAGCGTATTCGGGTCGAAGGCTATGGCGACCAGTTTCCGGTCGACGTGAATACCTCTGAACGTGGCCGTGCGCAAAATCGTCGAGTGGAAATTGTGTTTTCGGACGAGAAAGGCAATCTGAGCGCCGCCCGCTGAAAAATATTTGCTATTAAGCCCGGTTTTTCGAGAAAAGCCGGGCTTTTTTGTGCAAAAAAGCTGCTCATTTGGCGCTTATGTCACGTAAATTTTTTCAGCAAACTAAGGAAGTACTGGCAGTCTCGGTAACTGTCCCCGTACAATTGCGAACTGTTCCGGTGATCTCTTCGCTGCGATTGCCGCCCATTGCCGAAAAAATGGTTTCGCAAGCGTGCATCGAGGGACGCCAAATGACCAATCTTCTGCTGTATCAACGCATCGCCCAGCAGTTGGCTGAGGACATTCGTCGTGGTGTTTATCAGCCCGGTGAGCGGGTTCCTTCCGTACGGAAGATGAGTTCGCAGCTCAATGTGAGCCATGCAACGGTGCTCCAGGCGTATGCCAACCTTGAAGATCAGGGTCTGATCCGAGCGCGCCCCCAGTCCGGTTACTACGTACACCAAACTCCGGCGTTGACCGCGCCAACCCCTGATATTGCGCGCGTGGAGCGGCCTGGCCTAGTCACCCGCGCCAGTATTATCCAGCAGGTATTGGTGGAAGCTCGGCGTGAAGGTGTCTTCGCATTCGGCGCGGCGGTGCCTCATATCGATTACTTGCCGTTACGTGCTCTGCATCAGCAATTGGCCAAGGTCACCCGGTTCCAGAGTCCTCGCGCTTTCAACTATATGTTCAGCCCTGGGTTCGAGCCCCTGCGGCGGCAGGTGGCGATCCGCATGCGTGACGCTGGCGTCGTGGTCGACCCTTCGGAAGTGGTGATCACCCACGGCTGTGTAGATGCGCTGCAGATGTCTCTGCGGGTACTCACCAGCCCCGGCGACCTGATCGCTGCCGAGTCACCGACCTATTATGGGTTACTTCAACTGGCGGATTTGCTGGGTTTGAAGGTTATCGAGATCCCCAGCGACCCGAACACCGGGATCAGCCTGGAGGCCTTGCAGTTGGCGGCCAATCAGTGGTCGATCAAGGCGCTGGTAATGACCTCGCGCCTGAGCAACCCGTTGGGCAGTACCATGCCGGAGGAGCGGCAGAAGCATCTGCTGCGGCTGGCATCGGACTTCGATATCCAGGTCATTGAAGACGATATCTATGGCGAGTTGATGTACGAGCAGAACAAGACCAAGGCGCTCAAGGCGTTCGATCGTCTGGGTCGGGTGATCTACTGCTCGAGTTTTTCCAAGACCCTTTCGCCAGGGGTGCGGATTGGCTGGATGATTGCCGGTAAATACCAGGCGGAAATCCAGCGATTGCAGACCTTCAGCACTCATTCGGCCTGCAGCGTGACGCAGATGGCAGTAGCGTCCTACCTCGAAAATGGAGGTTACGACCGTCATCTGCGCTATATCCGTCAGGAGCATCGCAAGAATCTCAGCGCGTTTCAGCTGGCGGTGCAGCAGATGTTTCCGGAGGGTACGCAGATCAGTCGGCCTGCGGGCGGTTTCATTCTGTGGATCAGCCTGCCGGGCAGGGTCAATACGCAAGAGCTGCATGTACGTGCGCTGGAGCAGGGCATCAGCATCGCGCCGGGCCTGATATTCAGCAATACAGAGCAGTTCAACCACTGCATTCGCCTCAATTGTGGGCTGCCTTGGAACCGGGAGGCGGAGAGGGCACTGATGACGCTGGGGATGCTCGCCAAGCAGTTATGCCAGGACGCCGGTCAGGCGTGGTGAACTCGGAGCCGACGGCGTTTTCCATCATTTGAAGGGGCCGGCTGACGAGGCATTTACTTGTCAGCGGCCATGCAAAGAGCCAGCATATGGCTTGTGCCTATTTTCCTGCCGTCAATTATGAATTCACTGCGATGTATCGGTTTGCTTTTGGTGATGTTGCTGAGCGCCTGTGATGCCGAAAAGGCTCCTGCACCAACGCCTAAGGTTGCTGCTCAAGTTCCTTCCGAATCGTCTCAACCGACGACGCAGGCCGTTGCGCCTGTTCCCCGGCCGCCTGAAAAGCCCGTCCAAAAGACCGCCGAGGCTGAGGCGCCGGTCCATGAATTGAAACCAAATGTATCGGTGGTGCCAGTAGTTGCTGCTAGCAAGCCTGATCCGGCGAAATCCGAAGCCGCAAAAAAAATCACCACTGCGGCCAAGGCTGCGTCTGTCGAGCGAAAGGCGCCTAGCAGCAACGCTAAATCAGCCAAGGTCAAAGCGGATAACGCCGAGATCGCCAATCGCGCACCGGTCTCCAGCAAGAGCAAATCCGCCTCACAAGTCGTAAAGGATACCCGCTTGCCCAAGGCGTCTCTGGACCTGAGCCTCCCTACGGATATGGTCAAGCAGCTGGCGCCGCCGCCCGGCGTCATTACTGCTGCAGCCAAACCGAAGACGCCGGCTGCCGGGGCCAAACCGCTGCTGCCGAAGATGTTTCCCGACTCTGACAGTGATCCGGACTTCCAGCTTCAAGGGCGTTTGCTCAGCAACGAGATGCAGTTGCAATTGCGCAACGAAGCGCGCAAGGACGTGGAAGGTGCGGCACTGGATTTCACTTTCAAGCAGTGATCCATCCAGTCTGGTCGCTGGATCTCGCATTTCAAACATACGTTTAAGCGGGTAACATCCGCTCATCTCCCATCGTCTCCTGTGAGGATGTTCCATGGAATGCCGTCCGGGCTGCGGCGCCTGTTGCATCGCGCCGTCGATTTCTTCGCCGATTCCTGGCATGCCGCAGGGCAAGGCCGCCGGAGAGCGCTGCATCCAGCTTTCTGTCGACATGCTGTGCAAGATTTTTGGTCAGCCCAATCGGCCGGCGGTATGCAGCCATTTCTCTGCCGATCCCGAAGTCTGTGGTAGCAGCTCCGAGGAGGCGGTCCGTCTGATTGGCTGGTGGGAGCAGGTCACCTCCGTTGCTTAGTGGGGAGGGCCTAATTGCAGCACTGCGACATTTGATCTGCATCGGAACTACAGACAATAAGGAATAAGATATGGGTTCGCTGTACCGGATTGCATTTGGCATTGGCATGACTGTACTGGTCGTCGGCGCCGTTCAGGCCGATGATTGGAAGGTGGCCAAGGACGAAGACGGGATCAAGGTTTTCCTCAGTGATGTCACGGGCTCGAAGTATCAGGCCTATCAGGGGGTGACGACGATCAAGGCCAGTGTCGCCAAGCTCAGGGGATTGCAAGAGGATGTCGCGGGAGCCTGCGCCTGGGTTCATGAATGCAAGTCGCAGAAGATCCTTAAGCACGAAGGCAACAAGACGTGGACCTACACCCAGTTCAACACGCCTTGGCCGGTAACGCCGCGGGATTCGGTTCTGCAGATCACCACGGTCGAAGGAGCGGATGGCAGCCTGACGCGCAACCTACGGGGTGACCCCAAGTACATTCCGGAAGAAAAAGACTTCGTGCGCGTGGCTCAGGTCGAAGGCTTCTGGAAGCTCGTTCCAAAAGGGCCGAACGAGACCGAAGTGACTTATCAGGTTCACACCGAGCCGGGCGGCAGCGTGCCATCCTGGGTAGCCAACAAGTTTGTCGTGGACGCTCCTTTCAATACGTTGAAAGCGCTGCGGGAGCGGGCAGCGAAGTGACAGGCTGACCGATACAGTTTTTGCGAGAATTAAAAAAGGCTGCCACTGGCAGCCTTTTTGTTTTCAGTGACGCTTACTGCTTACTTGCGTTCAGCAAGTGGAACGATGTCGCGAGAAACTTCACCAGTGTACAGCTGGCGAGGACGGCCGATCTTGTATGGGCTGGAGAGCATTTCTTTCCAGTGCGAAATCCAGCCGACGGTACGCGCCAACGCAAAGATCACGGTGAACATGCTGGTTGGAATGCCGATCGCTTTGAGGATGATGCCCGAGTAGAAGTCAACGTTCGGGTACAGAGAGCGCTCGATGAAGTACGGGTCGGTCAGCGCGATTTCTTCCAGGCGCATCGCCAGCTCCAACTGTGGATCGTTGGTGACGCCCAGCTCGCGCAGGACTTCATCGCAGGTCTGCTTCATCACGGTTGCGCGTGGGTCACGGTTCTTGTAAACGCGGTGACCGAAGCCCATCAGCTTGAATGGATCGTTCTTGTCCTTGGCCTTGGCGATGAATTTGTCGATGTTCGAGACATCGCCGATTTCATCGAGCATGGTCAATACGGCTTCGTTGGCGCCGCCGTGGGCAGGGCCCCACAGTGCAGCGATACCGGCGGCGATACAGGCGAACGGGTTGGCACCCGAAGAGCCCGCCATGCGCACGGTGGAAGTCGATGCGTTCTGTTCGTGGTCGGCGTGGAGGATGAAAATCCGGTCCATCGCCTTGGCCAGCGTCGGGCTGATCGGTTTGATCTCGCACGGCGTGTTGAACATCATATGCAGGAAGTTTTCCGCGTAGCTCAGGTCGTTGCGCGGATACATCATGGGTTGGCCCATGGAGTATTTGTAAACCATCGCGGCCAGGGTCGGCATCTTGGCGACCAGGCGGATCGCGGAGATTTCGCGATGCTGCGGGTTATTGATGTCCAGCGAGTCGTGGTAGAACGCCGATAAGGCGCCGACGACGCCGCACATGACGGCCATCGGGTGAGCGTCGCGACGGAAGCCGTTGAAGAACGTCTTCAGCTGCTCATGCACCATGGTGTGATTCTTCACGGTGACGACGAATTGGGCTTTCTGCTCGGCGGTTGGCAGTTCGCCGTTGAGCAGCAGGTAGCAGGTTTCCAGGTAATCCGATTGCTCGGCCAGTTGCTCGATCGGGTAGCCGCGGTGCAGCAGAATGCCGTTATCACCGTCGATGTAGGTGATCTGGGATTCGCATGAAGCGGTCGACATGAAGCCTGGGTCGAATGTGAAGCGTCCGGTGGCGGTCAGGCCGCGTACGTCGATTACATCGGGACCAACGGTGCCGGTCAGAATGGGCAGCTCGACGGGGGCTGCGCCCTCGATGATCAACTGCGCTTTTTTGTCAGCCATGTGGCCTCCTATTTATGCTTCAAATCATCAGACAGGCCCCCCACGCAGGGCCCGCATCACTATAGTGAGATAAATTCTAAAGTCAATTTGCCGAAAGTGTTGTGGGAGAAGGCCTTAACCCAAGGTTTTCCTCGAAATTCCCTGCCATTTACGCCTTTTATTCCGCTAAAGCAATCCGCCATTAGGGGCGGGTCTGTGCGTTGTCATTAGTTGGCTAACTGTCTATACTCGGCACCCGACCGCCAGGGGCTTGCAGGCCCGTTTTTCTGGGGGTCGTCACTTCCTGGGTAGTGGGTACCTGACCAGTGCACTTCCCAACAACTTGCCCTGATTGTTAGGGGCTCTTCAGTGTGAAAAAAAGCCGTGAAAAGCCAACGACCTGTAAATCTAGACCTAAGGACCATCAAACTCCCCATCACTGCGATAACGTCGATCCTTCATCGCGTCTCCGGCATCATTCTCTTCGTCGGCCTTGCCATCATGCTTTACGCATTGAGCAAGTCGCTGGGTTCCGAGGAAGGTTTCGCCGACGTGAAGGCATCCTTGACCAGTCCTCTGGCCAAGTTCATCGCGTGGGGGCTTCTGTCTTCCCTGTTGTATCACCTGGTAGCCGGTATTCGTCACCTGATCATGGATACGGGTGTCGGTGAGACGCTGGAAGGCGGAAAGCTGGGCTCGAAAATCGTCATCGCCATTTCCCTGGTGCTGATCGTTCTGGCGGGAGTTTGGATATGGTAACCAGCGTTACGAACCTGTCTCGTTCGGGCCTCTACGACTGGATGGCGCAACGCGTCTCCGCTGTAGTGCTCGCGGCTTATTTCATTTTCCTGATCGGATACCTGATCGCGCACCCTGGCATCGACTACGCCACGTGGCACGCTCTGTTCTCCCATAACGGAATGCGCATCTTCAGTCTGTTGGCCCTAGTTGCCCTGGCGGCTCACGCCTGGGTCGGCATGTGGACCATTGCGACCGACTACCTGACTCCCATGAGTTTCGGCAAGTCCGCACTGGCTGTGCGTTTCCTTTTCCAGGCGGTGTGCGGCATTGCGATGTTCGCGTACTTCGTCTGGGGTGTGCAGATTCTTTGGGGTATCTGATTCATGGCTAACATTAATACACTCTCATTCGACGCCATCATCATTGGTGGCGGCGGTGCAGGCATGCGTGCGGCGTTGCAGCTGGCTCAGGGCGGCCACAAGACCGCTGTAGTCACCAAGGTCTTCCCGACCCGCTCGCACACCGTGTCCGCACAGGGCGGCATCACTTGCGCCATCGCTTCGGCCGACCCGAACGATGATTGGCGCTGGCACATGTACGATACCGTCAAGGGTTCCGACTACATCGGTGACCAGGACGCTATCGAGTACATGTGTCAGGAAGGCCCGGCTGCGGTCTTCGAACTGGACCACATGGGCCTGCCGTTCTCGCGTACCGAAACCGGCCGTATCTATCAGCGTCCTTTCGGCGGTCAGTCCAAGGACTTCGGCAAGGGTGGTCAGGCTGCCCGTACCTGCGCAGCGTCCGACCGTACCGGTCACGCACTGCTGCATACGCTGTATCAGGGCAACCTGAAAGCGGGTACTACCTTCCTGAACGAGTACTACGCCGTTGATCTGGTGAAGAACCAGGACGGCGCGTTCGTGGGCGTGATCGCGATCTGCATCGAAACCGGCGAAACCATGTACATCCGCGCCAAGGCGACTGTACTGGCTACCGGTGGCGCAGGCCGTATCTATGCATCCACCACCAATGCCCTGATCAACACCGGTGACGGTATTGGCATGGCGTTGCGTGCAGGTGTTCCGGTCCAGGACATCGAAATGTGGCAGTTCCACCCAACCGGCATCGCCGGCGCAGGTGTACTGGTCACAGAAGGTTGCCGCGGTGAAGGTGGTTACCTGATCAACAAGCACGGCGAGCGTTTCATGGAGCGTTATGCGCCCAATGCCAAGGACCTTGCAGGTCGTGACGTTGTGGCTCGCTCGATGGTCAAGGAAATCATCGCGGGCAATGGTTGCGGTCCTAACGGCGACCACGTGATGTTGAAACTCGACCACTTGGGTGAAGAAGTGCTGCACAGCCGCCTGCCAGGTATCTGTGAGCTGTCCAAGACCTTCGCTCACGTCGACCCGGTCGTCGCGCCGGTTCCGGTCGTTCCAACCTGCCATTACATGATGGGCGGCGTCGCCACCAACATTCATGGTCAGGCGATGACTCAGGACGCCGAAGGCAACGATCAGGTCATTCCTGGCCTGTTCGCTGTAGGTGAAGTGGCGTGCGTATCGGTTCACGGTGCCAACCGCCTGGGCGGTAACTCGCTGCTCGACCTGGTGGTATTCGGTCGTGCTGCCGGCCTGCACCTGGAAAAAGCGCTGACCGACGGGATTGAATACGCCGAAGCCAGCAACACCGACATCGACGTCGCGCTGAGCCGTCTCAACAGCCTCAACGAACGTACCGATGGCGAAGACGTCGCTACCCTGCGCCGTGAGCTGCAAAACTGCATGCAGAACTACTTCGGTGTGTTCCGTACCGGCGAATACATGCAGAAAGGCATCGAGCAACTGGCCGACCTGCGCGTTCGTATCGCCAACGTCAAGATCAACGACAAGTCCCAAGGCTTCAACACCGCGCGTATCGAAGCGCTGGAGCTGCAGAACCTGCTGGAAGTCGCTGAAGCCACTGCAGTTGCTGCGGAAGTGCGTAAAGAGTCCCGCGGCGCTCACGCCCGTGAAGACTTCGAAGATCGCGACGATGAAAACTGGCTGTGCCACACCCTGTACTTCCCGGGTGAGAAGCGGGTCGCCAAACGTGCAGTCAACTTTGCGCCGAAGACCGTACCGGCGTTTGAACCGAAAATTCGGACTTACTAAGGGTGGCCGCTATGTTGAAAGTCGAAGTTTATCGTTACAACCCCGATACCGACTCTGCGCCCAAGACCCAGGTGTTCGACGTCGATACCGGCGGCAAGGACCTGATGGTGTTGGACGTGCTGGCGCTGATCAAAGAGCAGGACGAAGGCTTCTCGTATCGTCGTTCCTGCCGCGAAGGCGTTTGCGGTTCCGACGGCATGAACATCAACGGCAAGAATGGCCTGGCGTGCATCACGCCGCTGTCCGCCGTGGTCAAGAACGACAAGCTGGTGGTGCGTCCGCTCCCTGGTTTGCCAGTGATTCGTGACCTGGTCGTCGATATGAGCATCTTCTACAAGCAATACGAGAAGGTGAAGCCATTCCTGCAGAACGATACGCCGGCTCCGGCGATCGAACGTCTGCAGTCGCCTGAAGAGCGCGAGAAGCTGGACGGTCTGTACGAGTGCATCCTGTGCGCTTGCTGCTCCACGAGCTGCCCTTCGTTCTGGTGGAACCCTGACAAGTTCCTGGGTCCAGCTGCACTGCTGCAAGCCTACCGTTTCCTGGCTGACAGCCGTGACACCAAGACTCAGGAGCGCCTGGCATCGCTGGACGATCCGTTCAGCGTGTTCCGTTGCCGCGGGATCATGAACTGCGTGAGCGTCTGTCCGAAAGGCCTGAATCCAACCAAGGCTATCGGTCACGTTCGCAACATGCTTCTCACCAACGGTATCTGATGTTCGCTGCACCTGTGGTATCGATGCAAAGCGGTATTTGAAACTGTTGTACCCGTAAACGCTGCGGCGCAGGCTTCAACCGGCGCCGTAGTTTTAACCTGAGCAGCGGTCATATGGCTGCGGCTCTTATTTTGAAGAAATGAGACCAGCAGGGGCATCCGGGCTGGTACCCGGACTATCTGCGTGATTCCAGGTGACTTGATACAGTCGCTGCACATGGACTTTTCAAGATTTGCTTGGGTGTCGGCGCCGATGGTGTCCCCTAACCGAGGGTGACCAAGCATGCAAGAAAGCGTGATGCAGCGCATGTGGAACAGCGCCCACCTTTCCGGTGGTAACGCTGCCTATGTGGAAGAGCTCTATGAGCTCTACCTGCACGACCCTAACGCTGTGCCAGAAGAGTGGCGCACCTATTTTCAGACGTTGCCGGCTGACGGCAGCACTGCCACCGATGTATCGCACTCTACGGTTCGCGATCATTTCGTGTTGCTGGGAAAAAACCAGCGCCGCGCTCAGCCGGTCTCCGCCGGTAGCGTGAGCAGCGAACACGAGAAGAAGCAAGTCGAAGTGCTGCGGCTGATCCAGGCATTCCGTATGCGCGGCCATCAGGGTGCGCAACTCGATCCTCTGGGTTTGTGGAAGCGTACTGCGCCAGCTGACCTGTCGATCAACCATTACGGCCTGACCGACGCTGACCTCGATACCACCTTCCGTGCCGGCGACCTGTTCATCGGCAAGGAGGAGGCGAGCCTACGTGAAATCGTCGACGCCTTGCAGAAGACATATTGCCGCACCATCGGCGCCGAGTTCACGCACATCGTCGATTCTAATCAGCGCAACTGGTTCATGCAGCGCCTCGAAAGCGTGCGCGGCCGTCCAGCTTACTCCGCCGACATTCAGAGCCATCTGCTCGAGCGCGTCACCGCGGCTGAGGGACTGGAAAAGTACCTGGGCACCAAATACCCGGGCACCAAGCGTTTCGGTCTGGAAGGCGGCGAAAGCCTGATCCCGATGCTGGACGAGCTGATCCAGCGTTCCGGTTCCTACGGCACCAAGGAAATCGTCATCGGCATGGCCCACCGTGGCCGTCTGAACGTGCTGGTCAACACCTTCGGCAAGAATCCGCGCGAGCTGTTCGACGAGTTCGAAGGCAAGAAGAAGGTCGAACTGGGTTCCGGTGACGTGAAATACCACCAGGGCTTCTCGTCCAACGTGATGACCACTGGTGGCGAAGTTCACCTGGCGATGGCCTTTAACCCGTCTCACCTGGAGATCGTGTCTCCGGTGGTCGAAGGTTCCGTGCGCGCCCGTCAGGACCGCCGCAACGACACCACCGGCGAAAAAGTGCTGCCCATTTCCATCCACGGTGACGCTGCATTCGCAGGTCAGGGCGTGGTTCTGGAAACTTTCCAGATGTCGCAGACCCGCGGCTTCAAGACTGGCGGCACGATCCACATCGTAATCAACAACCAGGTCGGTTTCACCATCAGCAACCAGGAAGACTCGCGCTCCACCGAGTACGCGACCGACGTTGCCAAGATGATCCAGGCGCCGATTCTCCACGTGAATGGCGATGACCCTGAAGCCGTCATGTTCGTGACTCAGCTGGCCATCGACTACCGCATGCAGTTCAAGCGTGACGTGGTGATCGACCTGGTCTGCTACCGTCGTCGCGGTCACAACGAAGCTGACGAACCGAGCGGCACCCAGCCGTTGATGTACCAGCAGATCGCCAAGCAGCGCACCACCCGTGAGCTGTATGCCGAAGCGCTGGCCAACGGTGGCATCCTCAGCGCCGAAGCGGCTCAGACCAAGGTCGACGAGTACCGCAACGCGCTGGATAACGGCATGCACGTTGTGAAGAGCCTGGTAAAAGAGCCTAACAAGGAACTGTTCGTCGACTGGCGTCCATACCTGGGCCACGCCTGGACTGCGCGCCATGACACCCGCTTCGACCTCAAGACCCTGCAGGAGCTGTCGGCCAAGCTGATGGAGCTGCCGGAAGGCTTCGTGGTTCAGCGTCAAGTCCAGAAGATCTACGAAGACCGCCAGAAGATGCAAGCCGGTGGCCTGCCGATCAACTGGGGCTACGCCGAAACCATGGCTTATGCCACGCTGGCGTTCGAAGGTCACCCGGTGCGTATCACAGGACAAGACGTCGGTCGCGGTACGTTCTCGCACCGCCACGCTGTTCTGCATAACCAGAAAGACGCGACTACCTACGTGCCTCTGCAGAACCTGTATGCCGGTCAGCCTCGCTTTGACCTGTACGACTCGTTCCTGTCGGAAGAAGCGGTACTGGCGTTTGAATACGGCTACTCGACCACTTCGCCAAATGCGCTGGTGATCTGGGAAGCCCAATTCGGTGACTTCGCCAACGGTGCGCAGGTCGTGATCGACCAGTTCATCACCAGCGGCGAGCACAAATGGGGCCGTCTGTGCGGTCT
Source organism: Pseudomonas sp. (assembly GCF_050739935.1). Taxonomy (GTDB): domain Bacteria; phylum Pseudomonadota; class Gammaproteobacteria; order Pseudomonadales; family Pseudomonadaceae; genus Aquipseudomonas. Next base: position 54,785 of record NZ_JBOICF010000043.1, read on the forward strand.
GACCATGCTGTTGCCACACGGTTACGAAGGCCAGGGCCCCGAGCATTCCTCGGCACGTCTGGAGCGTTACCTGCAGTTGTGCGCCGAGCACAACATTCAGGTATGCGTGCCGACTACGCCAGCTCAGATCTACCACCTGTTGCGCCGTCAGGTGATTCGTCCGCTGCGCAAACCTCTGGTTGTGCTGACGCCGAAGTCGCTGCTGCGCCACAAACTGGCCATCTCGACCCTGGAAGATCTGGCCGAAGGCTCGTTCCAGACTGTCATTCCGGAAATCGACACGCTCGATCCGGCGAAGGTGACTCGTCTGGTGCTATGCAGTGGCAAGGTCTACTACGACCTGCTGGAAAAACGCCGTGCCGAAGGCCGCGAAGATATTGCCATCGTGCGTATCGAGCAGCTCTACCCGTTCCCGGAAGACGACCTGATGGAGGCCATCGCGCCTTACACCAACCTGACCAATGTGGTCTGGTGTCAGGAAGAGCCGATGAACCAGGGCGCCTGGTACAGCAGCCAGCATCACTTGCGCCGTAGCATCGGCAATCACAACCGCAACCTCGTTCTCGAGTATGCCGGTCGTGATGCTTCCGCTGCTCCAGCTTGTGGCTACGCTTCGATGCACGCCGAACAGCAGGAAAAACTGCTGAAAGACGCGTTCACTGTTTAACGCCTTCGCGCACTAGAAACCGAATTAAGGAATTACAGACAATGGCTATTGAGATCAAAGCCCCCTCTTTCCCGGAATCCGTTGCCGACGGCACCATTTCCAAATGGCACAAACAGCCGGGCGAGGCGGTGAAGCGTGACGAGCTGCTGGTCGACATCGAAACCGACAAGGTCGTACTCGAAGTTCTGGCCGAAGCTGACGGCGTTTTGGCGTCCATCGTCAAGGGCGAGGGCGACACCGTCCTGTCCAACGAACTGATCGCAACCCTGGATGCAGGCGGTACCGCATCGGCCGCTCCTGCTGCTGCACCGGCTCCTGCCGCCGCTGCGCCTGCTGCTGCCCCGGCTGCCGCAGCTCCAGCTGCAGGCGACGAAGACGCCATCGGCGCTCCGGCTGCTCGCAAACTGGCTGAAGAAAACGGCATTGCCCTGTCCAGCATCAAGGGCACCGGCAAAGACGGTCGCGTGACCAAGGAAGACGTGGTTGCTGCCATCGAAGCGAAGAAATCCGCTCCGGCCGCTGCGCCTGCCGCCAAGCCAGCTGCCCCGGCCGCTGCCGCTCCTGTGTTCGCTGCTGGTGACCGCACCGAGAAGCGCGTTCCAATGACCCGTCTGCGTGCCAAGGTTGCCGAGCGTCTGGTTGAAGCTCAATCGACCATGGCCATGCTGACCACCTTCAACGAAGTCGACATGACCGAAGTCATGGCTCTGCGTTCGAAGTACAAGGATCTGTTCGAGAAGTCCCACAACGGCGTACGCCTGGGCTTCATGTCGTTCTTCGTCAAGGCTGCCACCGAAGCACTGAAACGCTTCCCTGCGGTCAACGCTTCGATCGATGGCTCCGACATCGTTTACCACGGCTATGCCGACGTAGGCGTCGCGGTATCCAGCGACCGTGGTCTGGTGGTTCCGGTTCTGCGTAACGCAGAGCAGATGAGCCTGGCTGAAATCGAAGGCGGCATCGCCACCTTCGGCAAGAAAGCCCGTGACGGCAAACTGTCCATCGACGAGATGACCGGTGGTACCTTCACCATCACCAACGGTGGTACTTTCGGCTCGATGATGTCGACCCCGATCGTCAACCCGCCACAAGCGGCCATCCTGGGCATGCACAACATCGTTCAGCGCCCGATGGCGATCAACGGTCAGGTCGTTATCCGTCCGATGATGTATCTGGCACTGTCCTACGATCACCGCTTGATCGATGGTAAAGAAGCTGTGACCTTCCTGGTAACCATCAAGAACCTGCTGGAAGATCCGGCTCGTCTGTTGCTGGATATCTGATGAGGCAGCCGCAAGCTGCATGCCGCAAGCTTCAAGATAGAAGCAGGCCGGCGTGCAGCTTAAGGCCCGTAGTTCGCATCCAATGAATAAGTCGCAAGCCCGATCTGCAGTTCATCGCGGATCAGCTTGCAGCTTGCAGCTTGAAGCTCGCAGCTAAAGAGGAACTCTTTTTATGTCCCAGAAATTCGACGTGGTAGTGATTGGCGCAGGCCCGGGCGGTTATGTTGCCGCCATCAAGGCCGCGCAACTTGGTCTCAAGACTGCCTGCATCGAGAAGTATCAGGATAAAGAGGGCAAGCTGGCTCTCGGCGGTACCTGCCTGAACGTAGGCTGCATCCCGTCCAAGGCGCTGCTCGACAGCTCCTGGAAGTTCTACGAAGCCAAGAACCAGTTTACGACTCACGGTATCTCGGTTTCCGACGTGAAGATGGACGTGGCCGCCATGGTTGGCCGCAAGTCGCAGATCGTCAAAGGCCTGACCGGCGGCGTTGCCAGTCTGTTCAAAGCCAACGGTGTTACTTCCCTGCAAGGTCACGGCAAGCTGCTGGCTGGCAAGAAAGTCGAACTGACCAAGCCTGACGGCACCACCGAAGTCATTGAAGCCGACAACATCATCCTGGCTTCCGGTTCGCGTCCGATCGACATTCCACCGGCTCCGGTCGACCAGAATGTCATCGTCGACTCCACCGGCGCCCTGGAATTCCAGACCGTGCCTGAGCGTCTGGGCGTTATCGGTGCTGGCGTCATCGGTCTGGAACTGGGTTCGGTATGGTCGCGTCTGGGTTCCAAGGTGACTGTTCTGGAAGCGCTGGAGAAGTTCCTGCCAGCCGCTGACGAAGCGGTTTCCAAAGAAGCGCAGAAAACCTTCACCAAGCAGGGTCTGGACATCAAGCTGGGCGCTCGCGTGACCGGCTCGAAAGTCAATGGCAACGAAGTTGTCGTCAACTACACAGATAAAGACGGCGAGCAGAACATCACTTTCGACCGCCTGATCGTTGCTGTAGGCCGTCGTCCTGTGACCACTGATCTGCTGGCTTCCGATAGCGGTGTCGATATCGACGAGCGCGGTTTCATCTTCGTCAACGATCAGTGCGAGACCAGCGTTCCTGGTGTTTACGCGATCGGCGACGTGGTCCGTGGTCTGATGCTGGCACACAAAGCTTCGGAAGAAGGCATCATGGTGGTCGAGCGCATCAAGGGCCACAAAACCCAGATGAACTACGACCTGATCCCATCGGTTATCTACACTCACCCGGAAATCGCGTGGGTTGGTAAAACCGAGCAGACCTTGAAGGCCGAAGGCGTAGAGGTTAACGTCGGCAGCTTCCCGTTCGCGGCCAGTGGCCGTGCAATGGCAGCCAACGACACTGGCGGTTTCGTCAAGGTCATCGCTGATGCCAAGACCGACCGTGTACTGGGTGTACACGTCATTGGTCCGGGCGCGGCAGAACTGGTTCAGCAGGGCGCGATCGGTATGGAGTTCGGCACCAGTGCCGAAGACATCGGCATGATGGTCTTCTCCCACCCGACGCTGTCCGAAGCCCTGCACGAAGCTGCTCTGGCTGTGAATGGCGGTGCCATCCACATTCAGAACAAGAAAAAACGCTAAGAAAAAACCACGACGGACCGCCCGTCGCACGCCTTGATCCCAAGGCCTGCCGCGGAAGGTCCGTTGGACTCGAACTCCCGGCGGATTTCGAACCTGCACCAAGGTGCAGGCGCGGGATCTTCCGGGAGAAGCGGTCACAGGTGGTGCGGCACGCCTAGACGAGCAGCACCGAATGCGCAGTACCTAACGAAGACGGTAATAAGCATGAATCTTCACGAGTATCAGGGTAAGCAGCTGTTTGCTGAATACGGCCTGCCAGTATCCAAGGGCTTTGCAGTAGACACCCCGGAAGCAGCAGCAGAAGCATGCGACAAGATCGGTGGAACCGAGTGGGTCGTCAAAGCCCAGGTTCACGCAGGTGGTCGCGGTAAAGCGGGCGGCGTCAAGCTGGTTCGCAGTAAGGAAGACGCAGCTGCGTTCGCCCAACAGTGGTTGGGCAAGCGTCTGGTCACTTACCAGACTGATGCCAACGGTCAGCCAGTCACCAAGATCCTGGTTGAATCCTGCACTGACATCGCCAAAGAGCTGTACCTGGGCGCTGTAGTCGATCGTTCGAGCCGTCGTATCGTGTTCATGGCTTCCACCGAAGGTGGCGTGGACATCGAGAAAATCGCTCACGACACTCCTGAGAAGATTCTCAAAGCCACTATCGACCCACTGGTTGGCGCTCAGCCGTTCCAAGGTCGCGATCTGGCATTCCAGCTGGGTCTGGAAGGCAAGCAGGTTGCTCAGTTCGCCAAGATCTTCACCGGTCTGGCCAAGCTGTTCCAGGACCACGACCTGGCTCTGCTGGAAGTGAACCCGCTGGTGATCAAGGCTGACGGCGATCTGCACTGCCTGGACGCCAAGATCAACATCGACGCCAACGCCATGTACCGTCAGCCAAAGCTGAAGGCGTTCCACGACCCATCGCAAGACGACCCACGTGAAGCCCATGCTGCCAAGTTCGAACTGAACTACGTGGCACTGGAAGGCAACATCGGCTGCATGGTCAACGGTGCTGGCCTGGCCATGGGTACCATGGACATCGTTAACCTGCACGGCGGTAAGCCAGCCAACTTCCTCGACGTAGGTGGTGGCGCTACCAAAGAGCGCGTGACCGAAGCCTTCAAGATCATTCTGTCCGACACCAACGTCGCTGCAGTACTGGTCAACATCTTCGGCGGCATCGTTCGCTGCGACATGATCGCCGAAGGCATCATCGGCGCCGTGAAAGAAGTCGGCGTGAAAATCCCGGTCGTTGTTCGCCTTGAAGGTAACAACGCCGAGCTGGGCGCTGAAGTACTGGCAAAAAGCGGCTTGAACATCATCGCAGCTACCAGCCTGACCGACGCTGCTCAACAAGTCGTCAAAGCTGCGGAGGGCAAATAATGAGCGTCCTGATCAATAAAGACACCAAAGTTATCTGCCAGGGCTTCACCGGCTCGCAAGGTACTTTCCACTCCGAACAAGCCATTGCCTACGGCACCAAAATGGTTGGCGGCGTGACTCCAGGCAAAGGTGGCACCACTCACCTGAACCTGCCAGTGTTCAACACTGTTGCTGAAGCTGTGAAGCAAACCGGCGCTACCGCTTCGGTTATCTACGTTCCGGCTCCTTTCTGCAAAGACTCGATCCTGGAAGCCGCTTTCGGTGGCATCAAACTGATCGTCTGCATCACCGAAGGCATTCCTACCCTGGATATGCTGGATGCCAAGGTCAAGTGCGACGAGCTGGGCGTAGTCCTGATCGGTCCTAACTGCCCAGGCGTCATCACTCCGGGCGAGTGCAAGATCGGCATCATGCCAGGCCACATTCACTTGCCAGGCAAAGTCGGTATCGTGTCGCGTTCCGGCACCCTGACTTACGAAGCTGTGAAGCAGACCACTGACGCCGGTTTCGGTCAGTCCACCTGCGTCGGTATCGGTGGCGACCCGATCCCGGGCTCCAATTTCATCGACATCCTGAAGCTGTTCCAGGAAGACCCGAAGACCGAAGCGATCGTCATGATCGGTGAGATCGGCGGTTCGGCTGAAGAAGAAGCGGCTGCCTACATCAAAGCAAACGTGACCAAGCCAGTCGTTTCCTACATCGCGGGTGTGACTGCTCCTCCGGGCAAGCGCATGGGCCATGCGGGCGCGATCATCTCTGGCGGTAAAGGTACTGCGGACGAGAAGTTCGCTGCCCTGCAAGACGCTGGCGTGAAAACCGTGCGTTCGCTGGCAGACATCGGCAAAGCCCTGGCTGAGCTGACTGGTTGGGAAGTGAAGAAGGCTTAATCGCCGTCTGATCATTGCTTGATCGACAAAAGCCACCTTCGGGTGGCTTTTGTGTTTTCAGCCCTTTTATGCCGGACACAGTCTTTTGCAGCTCACACCAGCCGCTGTGGGAGCGAATTGTGCCTATTAGCTCTATTTCGATACGCGGCAAAATCCCGCGGAAGACGCCGGGTGCGCCGGTAGGACCGCATCGAACGAAGTCGGAGTTATGCTTGGCACACGGTTGTAGGACTTTTCCGAAATGCGACCTGAATGTGCGTTCATCGGTCGCACCGCCCTGTATTGGGGCGGCAAATAGGGTAGGCTAGCCGCCATTTTGCGTGGTCGGCCCCCATAAGGAGCCGTCATGCCCAACGGGCCTGTTCTAAAAGAACGGGTAGCATTTCCCTCGACCCTCCGGGAAATCCTCTTCTTAATTCCGATTCAGCAGTGTGGTTTCTTTGATGAAAGTGTTGAAAGGTCAGGACATCCTGGCGCTGGGTTTCATGACATTCGCGTTGTTCGTGGGTGCCGGTAATATCATCTTCCCCCCGATCGTTGGCTTGCAGGCCGGACCCCACGTGTGGATGGCGGCGCTGGGCTTTCTCGTAACGGCGGTAGGTCTTCCCGTGGTGACGGTCATCGCGCTGGCCAAGGTTGGCGGCGCCATGGATGCGCTAAGCAGTCCCATCGGCAAGGTCGCAGGGACAGTGCTCGCCGCAGTGTGCTATCTGTCGGTGGGTCCGCTGTTCGCGACGCCGCGTACCGCCACCGTGTCGTTCGAAGTCGGCCTCGCGCCGCTCACCGGTGAAAGCCCTCTGGCGTTGTTCCTTTACAGCCTCGTGTATTTCCTGCTGGTATTCTGGATCTCGCTGTATCCGGGGCGTCTGCTGGATACGGTAGGGCGGTTCCTCGCGCCGTTGAAAATCATTGCGCTGGCTGTATTGGGCATCGCCGCATTCGCCTTGCCCGCCGGTGATGTTGGAACGGCGCAGCCTGCCTACGTCGCCGCCCCGTTTTCCCAGGGTTTCATCAATGGCTACCTGACCATGGATACCCTCGGCGCACTGGTGTTCGGCATCGTCATCGTCAATGCGATCCGTTCCCGTGGTGTCGAGTCGCCACGGCTGATCACCCGCTACGCCATCATCGCCGGCCTGATCGCCGGTCTCGGGCTGGCGCTGGTATACATCAGTCTGTTCCGTCTGGGTTCCGGCAGTCATGCCGTCGCGGCCACTGCTACCAACGGCGCGGCGGTACTGCATGCCTACGTACAACATACCTTCGGCTCGCTGGGCAGCGGCTTCCTCGCCGTGCTGATTTCCCTGGCCTGTCTGGTCACCGCTGTGGGGCTGACCTGTGCCTGCGCTGAATATTTCAGCCGCTTGCTGCCGCTATCCTACAAAGCCCTGGTAATTCTGCTGGCAGCATTTTCCCTGCTGGTATCCAATCTGGGTCTCACCAACCTGATCCATTTTTCGATTCCGGTGCTCACCGCGATCTACCCGCCTTGCATCGCCTTGGTAGCGCTGAGCTTCTGCAAGGATTTCTGGCATGTGCAGGGACGTATCGTCGCGCCGGTCATGTTGATGTCGTTGCTGGTTGGCATTATCGATGGCGTAAAAGCAGCCGGAATGACCGAGGACTTGCCACGAATCTTCGCTAACCTGCCGTTGAGCGACCAAGGGCTGGCCTGGCTGATCCCTTCGTTGCTCACTCTGTTCGGTGCGTTCGTGGTCGATCGGATGCTGGGTAAGCGCAGCGAAGCGCTGGCTTGAAGGGTAGGGCGGTACGGGTTTCACTCTCCGTACTGCTCTAACTAGACAAAAAAATAAAGCCCGCATTTATGCGGGCTCTATTTTTTGAAAACTTTGGAACTTACGGCTTAGTTGGCGCAGGGGCCTGTTCGTTATTCTCTTTGGCACGCTCTTGAGCGGCCTCGGCATTCTTCTGAGCGGCCTCCTGACTTTCCTTGGCGGCGTCGTTCACTTTGTCTTGAGCCTTTTGCATCGACTCCTGAGACTGCTCGGCAGCCTTGTTGGCATCTTGCTGTTTATCCTCGGATTTTTTATCGCAGGCAGCGAGACCCAGGGTGGCAGAAAGCATGAGGGCAATGGCTAAAGTCTTACGCATGGGGTATTTCTCCTTATTGAACATCTACGTGCCTTCGAACGCGCCCTTATAAAGTTAGTTCCATATTTGCGCGGGATAAATAATAAGCGGTTCACGCTCGTAATGCTGAGCAGTTCTTTCAGTGATTAACCGTTTTAGCTTCCGCCGCAGCCTGCTGTCCGTTGAGAACAGCTGCGTGTTGGCCATGAAGATTGAACACGCCGCCTGCGCAGGCTCTTGAAATCCCCGACCCAGCCCCCACCTTGATGACAACCCGCCGCCCAGCACCCTGCTACTAACGGGGTCCTTGGGCGGCTACCCCTATTTGTGTGGACTGATTGGAGTTTGATGACCATGAGTGTGGAAACTCAAAAGGAAACCCTGGGCTTCCAGACCGAGGTGAAGCAACTGCTGCACCTCATGATCCATTCGTTGTATTCGAACAAGGAGATTTTCCTCCGCGAGCTGATTTCCAACGCTTCCGACGCGGTGGACAAGCTGCGCTTCGAAGCCTTGTCCAGGCCTGAACTGCTGGAAGGCGGGTCTGAGCTGAAAATCCGTGTGAGCTTCGACAAGGACGCGCAAACCGTCACCCTCGAAGACAACGGCATCGGCATGAACCGTGAAGATGTGATCACCCATCTGGGTACCATCGCCAAGTCCGGCACCGCTGACTTCATGAAGAATCTGACCGGTGACCAGAAGAAGGATTCGCACCTGATCGGTCAGTTCGGGGTGGGCTTCTATTCCGCGTTCATCGTCGCCGACAAGGTCGATGTCTACAGTCGTCGTGCAGGCACCCCCGCCAGCGAAGGTGTGCATTGGTCCTCTCAGGGTGAGGGCAATTTCGAAGTCGCGACGATCGACAAAGCCGAGCGCGGCACACGTATCGTCCTGCACCTCAAAGGCGCAGAAAACGAGTTCGCCGACGGCTACCGCCTGCGCAACATCATCAAGAAATACTCCGATCACATCGCTTTGCCGATCGAGCTGCCGAAAGAGCAGAACGTCGTCGAAGGCGAGCCTGCGCCTGAGCAGGAGTGGGAAACCGTCAACCGCGCCAGTGCCCTGTGGACCCGTCCACGCACCGAGGTCAAGGATGAGGAATACCAGGAGTTCTACAAACACATCGCCCATGATTTCGAGAACCCGCTGAGCTGGAGCCACAACAAGGTCGAAGGCAAGCTGGAGTACAACTCGCTGCTTTACGTGCCGGCCCGCGCGCCATTCGACCTGTATCAGCGTGAAGCGCCCCGTGGCCTGAAGCTGTACGTGCAGCGCGTGTTCGTCATGGACCAGGCCGAGTCGTTCCTGCCGCTGTACCTGCGTTTCATCAAGGGTGTGGTGGACTCCAACGATCTTTCGCTGAACGTTTCTCGCGAGATCCTGCAGAAAGACCCGATCATCGACTCGATGAAATCGGCGCTGACCAAGCGCGTGCTGGACATGCTGGAAAAACTCGCGAAGAACCAGCCGGAAGAATACAAGGGGTTCTGGAAAAACTTCGGTCAGGTCATGAAAGAAGGCCCGGCCGAAGACTTCGCCAACAAGGAAAAGATCGCCGGTCTGCTGCGTTTCGCATCGACGTCCGATGACAGCGGCGAGCAGAGCGTTTCGTTGGCCGACTACTTGGCTCGCGCCAAGGAAGGCCAGGACAAGATTTATTACCTCACTGGCGAGAGCTACGCGCAGGTCAAGAACAGCCCGCACCTGGAAGTCTTCCGCAAGAAAGGCATCGAAGTGCTGTTGCTGACCGACCGCATCGACGAATGGCTGATGAGTTACCTGAGCGACTTCGACGGAAAAGGCTTCGTCGACGTGGCTCGTGGCGATCTGGATCTGGGCAAGCTGGACTCCGATGAGGACAAGAAAGCCCAGGAGGAAGTCGCCAAGGACAAAGAAGGTCTGATCGAGCGTCTGAAGGTCGCGCTGGGCGATGCCGTCAGCGAGGTACGGGTTTCCCACCGCCTGACCGATTCGCCTGCGATTCTGGCTATTGGTGAGCAGGATCTGGGTCTGCAGATGCGTCAGATTCTGGAAGCCAGCGGTCAGAAGGTTCCGGATTCCAAGCCTATCTTCGAATTCAACCCGACTCATCCGCTAATCGGCAAGCTGGACAACGAGCAAAGTGAAGACCGCTTCGGCGAGCTGTCGCACATCCTGTTCGATCAGGCCGCCCTGGCGGCTGGCGACAGTTTGAAGGATCCGGCCGCTTACGTGCGCCGTCTGAACAAGTTGTTGGTCGAACTGTCGGTTTAACATTGGATCGACGGCAAAACCCGCTTCGGCGGGTTTTGTCATTGCATCGCCCTACATTCTCAAAAGCAGGAGTCAGCAATGAGCAACGTTACTGTGCAGTCCGTGGTGTATCAGATCGACGGCCAGAGCTATGAGAGTCGCCTTGTGTTCAGTGAGAGCGGCAAAGCCGCTCCGGGGCTGGTGATGGCGCCGAACTGGATGGGCATCAGCGAGGACGCCGAGCAGATCGCCAAACAAGTGGCGAGCAAGGGCTACGTAGTGCTGCTCGCTGACCTTTACGGTCAAAACGTGCGCCCGAACAACGGCGACGAAGCGGCTGCCGCGATGATGCCTTTGAAGAACGATCGCAGTTTGCTGAACAAGCGCATGCAGGCTGCTTTGGACCAGTTGACAGGGCAATCCTTCACAACCGTGGATACGGGCCGCCTTGCGGCGTTCGGCTTCTGCTTCGGCGGTTGCTGTGCGCTGGAACTGGCGCGCACCGGTGCGCCTCTCAAAGCAGCGGTCTCGTTCCATGGCACGCTGGATACCACCAATCCGGCTGACGCGAAGAACATCAAAGGCAAGGTGCTGGTGTTGCACGGCGCATCTGACCCATTGGTGCCGAAAGAGCAATTGCCTGCGCTCGAAGCGGAAATGAATGCGGCTAACGTCGATTGGCAACTGGTGAGCTATGGCGGCGCGTTCCACTCATTCACCGACGTGCATGCGAACAACCCGGGCAAGCAGATGTACAACCCGCTGGTGTCCAAGCGTGCGTTTACAGCGATGCACAACTTGCTGGACGAAGTGTTCGCGGGTTGATGCGGCGTTTCTGACACACCGATAACCCCTGTAGGAGCCAATTCATTCGCGCAACGATGGAACATCCGACACATCAGCGTCGGATGTAACAGCCCCTCGCGAATAAATTCGCTCCCACAGATACGTTGCCCGGCGCGACTGAGTGGGGGGCCTTATTTTCTACTCACTGGCAATTCAATTCGCGTCACTTCCCCCGGCACGGTCGGCCAATCGCCGGCCGCCCATTTCGCTCGCGCCTGGTCGATCAACGCCGGATCGCTGGCAACGAAATTCCAGTTCATCCTTCGCGGCCCATCCAGCGCCGCACCGCCGATCAACACTGCGTGGCACTCACTCGCGGCACATAGGGTCGGTTCATCGCCAGGTTCAAGCACCACCAGGCTGCGGGGCTCTACCGGTTCGCCATCGAGCAGCCCTTCGCCTGCGATCACATACAGCGCTCGTTGTTCATGCTCAGCTGGAATCAATAGCGTCGTCGCGGCCTGCATTTTCAGCTCGGCGTACAGGGTCGGCGAAAGCACGGGTACCGGCGACTCCAGGCAAAAGCCTTTGCCAGCGATCATCCGAATGCTGATTCCCATCCCCTCACTGACCGGCAGGCTGTCGGCCGGGTGATGACTGTAATGGCCCGTACCCTGCTCATGTGCCTTTGGTGATGCCAGCCAGACCTGCAAGCCATGCAACCGCGAGCCGCTGTCATGCTGGGCCTGCGGGGTGCGTTCAATGTGGGCGATGGCCTTGCCTGCGGTCATCCAGCTCACTTCGCCGGGCATTACGTGCTGGTCGCTGCCCAGGCTGTCCTTGTGCTGGATCTGCCCTTCGAACAAGTAGGTGAGAGTCGACAACCCGATATGCGGATGTTGGCGGATGTCCATGCCGGTCCCAGGCGCGTAGGACGTTTCCAGCATGTGGTCGAAGAATACGAACGGCCCGACACTGCGGCATTTCGCGGAAGGCAGGGGACGCAGGATCGGCTGGCCTTCGACGTCTTCTGCGCGGGGTTTGATGGTCAACATGGCATGGCTCTCGGAGGCTTGGCGACAGGATACGGATCACGCACCCCACCGTCTGGATCGTATGTGCTTCGAATTCCATTCGAACGGTTAGCATTGCGAACGACTCTCAAATGAATCTCTGAAACTTCCTACAGAATCTAGCCCTTGTAGCCGATAGCAGTGGCGTCAACCAGCCCGATTTTCAAAGGCAAGAAATTTTTGGGGAGGGACCCATCGTGACCGTAAGAAATATGAATATCGCACCCCGTGCCGCACTCGGTTTTGGTGTGCTGGCGCTGCTGGTTTTTGCCCTCGGTGCCTTCGCGTTGATGCAGATGTCGAGCATGCGCAAGCAATCGGATCTGGTGGACAGCAAGTGGCTGCCCAGCGTCATGGAACTGGGGTCGATGGGGCAGGAGCTGATGCGCATCAGGACCCTGACCCTGCGCCTGATGCTCAATCGCGATCCGGCAGCGCTGCAGGAAAACACCACCAAACTCGAACAGCTCAAGGCCAATCTGCAAACCACCGAACAGCGATACGTCTCGCTGATCGAGGCCCCTCGCGAACGCGGCATGTATGAACAGTTCTCCGTTGCCAAGCAGGCTTATTTTCAGCGGCAGGGACGGGTAATGGAGTTGTCGGCGCACAATCAGCTGGATGAGGCCCTTCGGGTGATCAACGGCGAGATGAATCAGCACGCCGACCAGATGACTCAGGCTCTCAACGAACTCAGTGCGTTGAATAAGCAAGGGGCCAACGACGCGACCAATGTGGCCCAGTCGGTGTTCGGCAGCGCTCAGCGGTGGATGGCTGGCATGATGGTGCTGACCGCGCTCATCACCCTGGTATTGGCCTGGGTACTGACCCGCAGCATCGTCCAGCCGCTGGCTCAAGCCTTGGGCATTGCCCAGGTTATCGCGGCGGGGGATCTGACGGCCGATATCGTCGTCCGTGGGCGCGATGAGCCTGCGCGATTGCTGGAGGCGTTGAAAGCCATGCAACAGAGCCTGCGCCGCACGCTCCTGCGCATTTCCGATTCCTCGGGCCAGCTGGCGTCAGCGTCGGAAGAGTTGAGCACCGTGACCGAGGATTCCACTCGCGGACTGCGTCAGCAAAATCTGGAAATCGACCAGGCGGCCACGGCGGTCAACCAGATGACGGCGGCAGTGGAGGAAGTAGCGCGTAACGCGGTGGCCACTTCCGAGGCTTCTGATGAATCCGAGCGCATCGCTCAGCGTGGTCGTCAGCAGGTGCAAGACACGGTGCTCTCGATCAATCATCTGGCGCGAGATGTGACGCAGACCGGCGATCAGGTGGAAATCCTGGCGCAGAAAGTCTATGGCATCAGCAAGGTGCTGGATGTGATTCGTTCGGTGGCCGAGCAGACCAACCTGCTGGCACTCAACGCTGCAATCGAGGCGGCGCGGGCGGGGGAGGCCGGTCGTGGATTTGCCGTGGTCGCCGATGAGGTGCGGGCGCTGGCCCATCGCACCCAATCATCGACCCAGGAGATCGAGGTGCTGGTCGGCGATATTCGTCAGGGCACCGATGAGACGGTCGCGGCGATGCAAGGCAGCAATAGCCGTGCACGTTCGACGCTTGAACTGGCGCAGTCGGCAGGCGTGGCGCTGGACGAGATCGCAGCCGCGATTTCCCTGATCACCGAGCGCAACACGGTGATCGCCAGTGCCTCCGAACAGCAGGCGCAAGTGGCGCGGGAGGTCGACCGTAACATCACCAACATCCGCGACCTGGCGTTGCAGAGTTCGGCGGGCGCCCACCAGACCAGCGCGGCCAGCCATGACCTGTCGCGGCTGGCGACGGATCTGAACGCAATGGTGGCGGAATTCGCGGTGTAACGTGCTAATGATTTGAACTGTAGGAACTGGCTTGCTGGCCAATACGGTGGATCAGTAGTAAATGAGCTGTCTGGTACTGCGCATTCGCCGGCAAGCCGGCTTCTGCGATGGACCGCGTTTCTTCAGGCATTAAAAAGGCGCCCCGAGAGGCGCCTTTTCACATGCTGCGATCGGTCGGATTACTTACCGGTCCAGCGCTTCATTACCAGCGTGGCGTTGGTGCCACCGAAGCCGAAGCTGTTGCTCATGACCAGATTGATCTCGGCGTTTTCGCGAGTCTTGGTCAGGATCGGCAGGTCAGCGACCGCTGGGTCCAGCTCATCGATATTGGCGGAACCGGCCATGAAGTTGCCTTCCATCATCAGCATGCAGTAGATCGCTTCGTGCACGCCGGCGGCGCCCAGGGAGTGACCCGACAGGCTCTTGGTTGAGCTGATGGCTGGCGCGTTGTCGCCGAACACTTCACGCACACCTTTCATTTCCGCGACGTCGCCGACCGGGGTCGAGGTGCCGTGGGTGTTCAGGTAGTCGATCTTGCCGTCGACGGTCGACAGCGCCTGCTGCATGCAGCGGATGGCGCCTTCGCCGCTAGGCGCGACCATGTCGTAGCCATCGGAGGTTGCACCGTAGCCAACCAGTTCGGCGTAGATCTTCGCGCCGCGAGCCAGAGCGTGTTCCAGTTCCTCGACGACGACCATGCCGCCACCGCCGGCGATCACGAAACCGTCACGGTCGGCGTCGTAGGCACGGGATGCCTGTTCCGGGGTTTCGTTGCGCTTGCTGGACAGTGCGCCCATGGCATCGAACAGGAACGACTGGCTCCAATGTTCTTCTTCGCCGCCACCGGCGAACACGACGTCCTGCTTGCCCATCTGGATCTGCTCCATGGCGGTACCGATGCAGTGAGCACTGGTAGCGCAGGCAGAAGCGATGGAGTAGTTCAGGCCCTTGATCTTGAATGGCGTCGCCAGGCAAGCCGAAACGGTGCTGCTCATGGTGCGGGTCACACGGTACGGGCCGACACGCTTGACGCCTTTTTCGCGCAGGATGTCCAACGCTTCCATCTGGTTCAGGGTCGAAGCACCGCCGGAGCCTGCGATCAGGCCAGTGCGGGGATTGGAAACCTGCTCTTCGCTCAGGCCCGAATCCTTGATCGCGTCCTGCATCGCCAGATAGGCATAGGCCGCGGCGTGACCGACGAAACGGTAGATCTTGCGGTCGATCAGCTCTTCGAGGTTGAGGTCGATCGAGCCGGAAACCTGGCTGCGCAGGCCCATTTCGGCATATTCCGGATTGAAACGGATGCCAGGGCGGCTTGCACGCAGGTTGGCGGAGACGGTGTCTTTGTCATTGCCCAAGCAGGAAACAATGCCCAGACCAGTGATAACGACGCGGCGCATGCGAATACCCTTAGAAATTGTCAGTGGAGGTGAACACGCCGACCCGTAGGCCTTCGGCGGTGTAGATTTCGCGACCGTCCACGGTCACCGAACCGTCGGCGATCGCCAGGTTCAGCTTGCCTTTGAGGACGCGCTTGATTTGGATGTTGTAGGTGACCTTCTTGGCGGTCGGCAGGACCTGGCCGAAGAATTTGACTTCGCCCGAACCCAGCGCACGGCCACGGCCCGGCAGACCTTGCCAGCCCAGGAAGAAACCGACCAGTTGCCACATGGCGTCGAGGCCCAGGCAGCCCGGCATCACCGGATCGCCTTCGAAGTGACAGCCGAAGAACCACAGGTCCGGGCTGATATCCAGTTCGGCGACCAATTCACCTTTGCCGTACTTGCCGCCTTCCTCGCTGATATGAGTGATCCGATCGATCATCAACATGTTGGGGGCGGGCAGTTGCGCGTTACCTGGGCCGAACAGCTCGCCGCGACTGCAGCGCAGCAAGTCTTCCCGGGTAAAGGCGTTTTGTTTGGTCATGCGAGCTCCTCGATAATCCTGTGCGGCAGGGTGTGGCGTACTAACCCAATCTGACCAGCGTGCTGGCAGCCTACTCATAGACTATTGCGTTGTAGTGAAAGTCACAGCACGGGTGAAATGAATGTACACCTGTGCACTGAAATTTTCCGTCCGCGCGTCGGCGCGGGTCGATCACGGCACACAAGACTGCCGCAATTTATCATTTATCGCCAGTCGCAGATGCCTTAATGGTCAGCCAGCGCTGTAAAACCTGCTGTAAATCAGCACGTTTGAAGGGCTTGGCCAGGTAATCGTTCATACCCGCCTGTAAACAGACATCCCGGTCTCCGTGTCGAGCGTTGGCGGTCAGGGCGATGATAGGCAGCGTTTCGCGGCCGGGGAGCTGGCGAATCCTGCGCGTCGCCTCGTACCCGTCCATGACTGGCAGACGGCAATCCATCAGGATCAGGGCGAATTTTTCATGGCAGGCCATGCTCACCGCCTGTGCACCATCGCCCGCCACGCTGACTTGTAAACCCAGGCTGCGCAGCATGGCTTCGACTACGGTGCGATTGACCGGGTTGTCCTCGACCAGCAGCACGCCGCCTTCGCGCGTCTGAGACATCTCGTCTACCGCGCCGGGCAGTGCCAGGGAGTCTTCCTGTTGGACCCATTGCAAGGGAATCTGCAGGGTGAACACTGAGCCGATTCCTTCACTGCTCTGCGCCTGCAGCGATCCGCCCATGCGCTCGGCCAGGTTTCTGGCAATGGGCAGGCCGAGGCCGGTGCCGCCGTAACGCCTGGAAATCGAGTTGTCCGCCTGTTGAAACGCGTCGAACATCGATTCCAGCAATTGCGCGGAAATGCCTATGCCGCTGTCACGCACCGCGCAGGTGAACAGGATGTGCTGAGCATCGTGCTGTTGCCATGACGTCTCCACCCGCACGCTGCCGAACTCGGTGAACTTCAGCGCGTTGCCGATCAGGTTCACCAGAATCTGCCGGATGCGGGTTGGGTCACCGTTGACCCGCAACAGATCCAGGCCCGGTTGCAGCTCGAGTTCCAGCGTCAGACCCCGCTGTTGGGCGTTGTGGGCAAACGCCTGAACCGAGGTGACGATCAGTTCGGCGAGATTGAACGAAATGTTCTCCAGTTCCAGTGCGTCGCGTTCGAAACGGGAGAAATCGAGAATGTCGTTGATCACACGCAGCAGATGTTCGGTGGACTCAGTGGCCAAGGCCGCATATTCGGCCTGCTCCTCGGTCATCTTTGTGGTTTCCATCAACTGCAGCATGCCCAGGACGCCGTTCATCGGGGTGCGCAGTTCGTGGCTCATCATCGCCAGAAACTCCGATTTGGCGCTGTTGGCGCGCTCGGCTTCTTCGCGGGTTCTGATCAGCTCATCCATGGCTTTTTTCTGTTCGCGACTGGCTTTCTCGAGCCCCAGCGCCAGATTGTTGATATGCCGCGCCAGATCGCCCAGTTCGGCGTCGTCGGCCACTGGTAAGGGGACAGTGTAATCGCCGTGTTGAATGGCCTTGACCGCGTCACTCATGGCGCTGATCGGCTGGGACAGACTCAGGGACAGACGTCGCGCCAGAATGTAGGTAAACAGGAGGGCAAACAGGGCGAGGATCCCGGCCTTGAGCAGGATTTCCTGTTCGCGCACGTTGAAGGCATCGCTGGACATCCCTACCAGCACGCGTCCGACATAATCCTCGACGGGCACGCTGGCGAAGTCATCGGCATCGCCCAGGCGACGGCTATCGGCTTTGATCTGCTGTAGACGGATGGGCGCCTGAAAGATCTCCATTGGCCGGGTGTGACCGTTCTCGCCGGCCTGCTCAACGTGTACCAGGACTTTGCCGGTGCTGTCCTGAACCTCGAGAAAACGCACATGAGGCGTGCTCATGGTGGCTTTCATGAGACTTTCCAGCAGCTCGTCGCTGCCCACGATCACGCCATATTCGCACGCTGGAGCCAATTGATTGGCGATCAATTGACCGGTATGAGTCAGTTCCTGGCGAAGGTCCTGAATGCGCACCACAGTGAAGAAGCTGATCAGCAGCAGGGTCAGCAGCAAGGCCGGGCCCAGGCTCAGGATTTGTGTGCGGGTGCTGATGTTCCAGCCACGTTGTGCAGTCATGGCCAGGTTATCGTCGTCATGGGCGGTTCATTCACCATCGTGTGCGAGGCACCAGGCCTGGGAAGGGGGTCGGGTCATTGACTGATCTCATCAAGAAACGCTCTGACAATAGCTCATCGGCGCCGCGGTGGAATTTTCATTCGGCGCGCGCATCTTAACCGAGCCGTAGGGATTTTCCTTATCAAGAGTAGGCGCTCCACCTGTGAGACGCGCTGCCTTGTTTTGCCGCTGGTGGCGAGCACGGCGCTCCGTATAATGCTGTCATCGCCAGATCTGATGGCTCTAAATGGATTGTTTTATGACCCAACAGCAACCGATCGCAGTTCTGGGTGGCGGCAGCTTCGGGACGGCCGTGGCCAACCTGCTGGCCGAGAATGGCCACCGGGTCCTGCAATGGATGCGTGACCCCGAGCAGGCCGAGGCGATTCGCGTCAATCGCGAGAATCCGCGCTATCTCAAGGGCATCAAGGTGCTCGATGCGGTGAAGCCGGTGACGGACCTGCAGAGCGTGTTGAGCGACAGCCAGTTGGTGTTCGTCGCCCTGCCATCCAGCGCGCTGCGTAGCGTATTGACGCCGCATGTCGAGCTGCTGACCGGCAAGATGCTGGTCAGTCTGACCAAAGGCATCGAGGCCCAGACCTTCAAACTGATGAGCGAAATCCTCGAAGACATCGCGCCAGAGGCCCGCATCGGCGTGCTGTCCGGGCCGAACCTGGCGCGCGAAATCGCCGAACATGCACTGACCGCCACCGTGGTCGCCAGCGAAGATGAAGACCTCTGCCAGCAGGTTCAGGCGGCCCTCCACGGTCGTACCTTCCGTGTATACGCCAGTGCCGATCGTTTTGGCGTGGAGCTGGGTGGGGCGCTGAAAAACGTGTACGCCATCATCGCCGGCATGGCGGTGGCGCTGGGCATGGGCGAGAACACCAAAAGCATGCTGATCACGCGCGCGCTGGCGGAGATGACCCGGTTCGCCGTGAGCCAAGGCGCCAACCCGATGACGTTTCTCGGCCTTGCTGGTGTCGGTGACCTGATCGTGACCTGTTCCTCGCCCAAGAGCCGCAATTACCAGGTCGGTTTCGCGCTGGGGCAGGGCTTGAGCCTGGACGAAGCCGTGACCCGGCTGGGCGAGGTGGCCGAGGGGGTCAACACGCTCAAGGTGCTCAAGGCCAAGGCGCAGGAAGTCCAGGTGTACATGCCGCTGGTCGCAGGTCTGCATGCGATTCTCTTCGAAGGGCGCACGCTGGAACAGGTCATCGAATTGCTGATGCGCGCCGAACCCAAGACCGACGTCGATTTCATCTCGACCAGCGGTTTCAACTGATTTCACTGCTACGCCGGTGTGTAGCCTCGATATAAGCCCCTGTGGAGAAGCTCTTGAACGAATCAAAATTCAAGCAACACGAATCGATCCTCCTGCGCATCCTGTGGATGGTGGTGTTTGTCGTGGTCTGGCAGGTCGCGGAAATCGTTCTGGCTGTCGTGGTGCTGGTGCAACTGGCTTACCGCCTGTTCTATGGAGCGCCGAGCCTGAGCCTGATGTCATTCGGCGACAGCTTGAGCCAGTTCCTGGCACAGATCGGCCGTTTCGGCACCTTTCATACCGACCAGAAACCCTGGCCGTTTGCCGACTGGCCCGCGCCACGCGCGCCGGAAGGGGAGGCTCCGCACAGCGTGCCTGCCGCCGAGCATCCAGTGCGAGACGAGGAACCGAAGCTATGAAAATGTGGATTCTGCGTCACGGCGAAGCTCAGAACCGGGCCCGTACGGACGCCGAACGCGAGCTGACCGCCAAAGGCCGCGAAGAAGTGCTGACCAGTGCCGCACACCTGATGGGTCGTCCACTGCGCTGGATCATCGCCAGCCCGTACGTGCGCGCCCAGCAAACCGCTGAACTGGTGCGTCAGGCTCTGGGCTTCGCCGACTCTGTCGTCACCGTGCCCTGGCTGACCCCGGATACCGATCCGCGCAAGGTACTGCAAAACCTGGATCTATATGCGTCGGACGACGTGCTGCTGGTCAGTCATCAGCCGCTGGTGGGTTCGCTGATCGGTCTGGCGGTACATGGCAATCTGCAGCAAGCCGAGCCAATGCACACTGCCGGCCTTGC
Organism: Pseudomonas sp.; assembly: GCF_050739935.1. GTDB lineage: Bacteria > Pseudomonadota > Gammaproteobacteria > Pseudomonadales > Pseudomonadaceae > Aquipseudomonas. The sequence goes on from NZ_JBOICF010000043.1 coordinate 74,774, forward strand.
CGAGCTTGAAGCGGACTTTCCGTTGGCCGGGGCGATGACCCTGGTAGGCGTTCGGCATCCGGGGTGACGCCCGTATACCCACACCGATGACATTTAATGTAGGAGCCGGCTTGCTGGCGAAAGCGGTCGTTCGGTTACATAAAATGGCGCCTGATACGCCGCGTTCGCCAGCAAGCCGGTTCCGACAATGTTCATGCGCACCATTCGATTGCGCGTCTATTCAAAACAAGGAAGAACAATGAGTCTTTGGCGTGAAACTCCCAACCTCGAAGCCCTCAATGCCATGCAGAAGAACACCATTGGCGAGGTGCTGGATATTCGTTTCGAAGCGTTCGACGACCAGTCGCTGACCGCCAGCATGGTGGTCGATCATCGCACCCATCAGCCCTACGGCCTGCTGCACGGCGGCGCTTCGGTGGTGCTGGCGGAAACCGTCGGTTCTTCCGCCAGTTATCTGGCCATCGATACCAGTAAATACTTCTGTGTGGGCCTTGAAATCAACGCCAACCACTTGCGCGGCCTGCGCAGCGGGCGCGTGACCGCCGTGGCGCATGCGGTTCACATCGGCCGCACGACCCATGTCTGGGACATTCGCCTCACCAGCGATGAAGGCAAGGTCAGTTGCATCTCTCGCCTGACCGTCGCGATCGTTCCTTTGGGCGAGCAGCCGCCAGCACGCTGATCAGAAGCGTGCATGACCGGAGTGTCATCACCGATGGCAGTTCCGGTCATTGCTGCTGCCAGATGCCGGCGCGCACAATTGCACCCTGATCAGGGCTCACTGGAAGTGCCGGCATGACTCAACACGTATTCTTCGCTCACGCCAACGGCTTTCCCTCAGCCACCTACGGCAAGTTGTTCGCGGCACTGGGGGATGAGTTTCAGATCACTCACTTGGCGCAGCACGCTCACGATCCACGTTTTCCGGTGACCGACAACTGGCCCAATCTGGTCGACGAACTGATTCATCATTTGCGCGAACAGCCGCAGCCGGTATGGGGTGTCGGGCACTCACTCGGCGGCGTGCTGCATTACCATGCCGCGTTACGTCATCCTGAGTTGTATCGCGGCGTGGTCATGCTCGATTCCCCGGTCTTGACGCGCTTCGATCAATGGATGATCCGGGCGGCCAAGCGTTTCGGCTTCATTGATCGCATTACGCCTGCCGGCCGCACCCTTGGCCGGCGTGAAATCTTCAGTGACCTGGACGCCGCCCGGCATTATTTCTCCGGCAAGACCCTGTTCCGACGCTTCGATCCCGAATGCTTCGAGGCCTATCTGCTGCACGGGCTGCAAGCGGATGGCGAGCAACTGCGCTTGCGCTTCGACCCGGCGACGGAGATCAGTATCTACCGCAGCGTGCCCCACACCAGCCCTGGCATGGCCCGTCATTTGCGGGTGCCGCTGGCAATGGTCCGGGGCGAGCACAGCGATGTGGTACGCCGTCATCATGCGATGTCGGTGAAAAGCATGCGCGAAGGCGTGTATCTTTCGGTCCCGGGCGGGCACATGTTTCCGCTGGAACACCCCCAGGACACCGCGCAATTGCTCAAGAACCTGTTCTCCCGCTGGAGCGCCCGCACCCAACCCGCCAATGACGGCCTGACTCGGCAACAGGTCAGCGCATGACGTGTTCGGTCGAAGAAATCCGCCTGAGCCTGCCGCACATCGAACTGGCGGCGCACCTGTTCGGGCCGCAAGACGGCCAGCCGGTGATTGCACTGCACGGTTGGCTGGATAACGCCAACAGCTTTGCCCGGCTGGCGCCGAAGCTCGACGGCTTGCGCATTCTGGCGCTGGACATGGCAGGCCACGGCCATTCCGACCATCGTCCACCAGGCGCCGGTTACGCCTTGCCGGATTACGCCCACGATGTATTGCAGGCGGCGAGGCAGATGGGGTGGGAGAAGTTTTCGCTGTTAGGGCATTCGTTGGGCGCCATCGTTTCGGTGATCATTGCTGGCGCCTTGCCCGAGCGAATCAATCGCCTGGCACTGATCGACGGTCTGATCCCGCCGCTGGGCGAGCCCGAAGGTGCCGCCGAGCGCATGGGTGCGGCCTTGCAGGCGCAACTGGTGGCGTCGAGCAAGCGCAAGCCGGTGTATGCCGAAATGGATCGTGCGGTCGAGGCGCGAATGAAGGGCATGGTCGCGGTCAGTCGTGACGCTGCCGAGCTGTTGGCCCAGCGCGGGCTGATGCCGGTACCCGGCGGCTACACATGGCGCAGCGACAGCCGCCTGACCCTGGCGTCCCCGACTCGCCTGACCCGCGCTCAGGCGTTGTCCTTTGTCAATGCCGTGCGCTGTCCCGCGCAACTGGTGGTGGCGCAGGAGGGCATGTTGGCCCAGAACAAGGAGCTGCTCGACAGTGTGCCGTTTCAGGTGACTGTGCTGCCCGGCGGGCATCATCTGCATCTCAATGACGAGGCTGGCGCGAACGCTGTTGCAGACTGTTTCAATCGGTTCTTCGCCGTTCCTTGACTTGCACAGCGCAACTGTCGACGCTGGGCGAGTTGAAACAGGAGACAGCACGATGGACCACCGCCCACGCTCGACAAGTTCACCCCGCCCCATGCCGCACATCCGTGCGGTATTCGTTTGCCCCTCGATTTTCCTGCGATGAGAGCCCCTATGCGTCTATCACGTGCTCTGGGTTTGCTGCTATGCCTGAGCGGTTACGCCACCATCAGTCCTGCGGCTGATGTCCCAGGCAGTCAGGATTTCGCTAACCTGCCACGGCCCACCGACGCGGAAATCGTCGATTACCGACCTGCCGTAGAGCTTGAACGCGTCTATCCGCTGGGCTCGATTCGCAAGATCAGTGGCCAGCTGCGTTTCGACGGCCAGGTTTCTTCCCGTGGCAGCGCCTCTTCGATCACCTATCAATTGCCCGCCGAGCGCTCCGCCGATGAAGCCTTTACAGCGGCCCGCGAGGACTTGCAGAAGCAGGGCGCACAGCTGTTGTTCTGGTGTCAGGCACGGGATTGCGGCGAGAGCAGCCTGTGGGCCAACGAAGTGTTTGGCAACTCCAGGCTGTATGGCTCGGACAACGGCCAGGCTTATCTGCTGCTGCGTCTGATGGCGCCCGATAACGACAAACTGGTCGCGTTGTACAGCATCACCCGAGGCAACCGTCGAGCCTATCTGCATGTCGAGCAATTCCAGGCCAGCGCACCGCTAGGGGAGCTGCTGCCGACTTCCGCGACCTTACTGCGCGAGCTGAAAAGCTCGGGCGATCTGGAGCTGCCGATGCTCAATGGCGCGCCGGCAGAGCCGTGGATTACCTTGCTGTCACGGGGCCTTAATCTGGACAGCAGCTTGCGCGTGACGATTTCCGGACCACGAGGCGAGGCCTGGCGCGAAGCACTGGTCAACGGTGGCGTACGTGCCGCGCGACTGGAAGCAGGAAACAAACAGACCCAGGGCCTGACCCTCGAACTCATTCGCTGAAGCGCGCTCTGTCTCTGAAGCTTGAGGTGTGATGAGGCGAGCCGTGGGGTTCGCCGTTATGCTTCACGTCTTCGGACTTTTCTTCTATGGAATGAACCCATGATCAATAACGATCGCCTATTGGTGCAGATTCTTCTGCTGGCACTGCTCGGTGCCTGTTTATGGGTGATGGCGCCGTTCTGGTCGGCGCTGTTCTGGGGTGCGGTATTGGCCTTTGCCAGTTGGCCGCTGATGCGCCTGCTGACTCGCGCGCTCAACGGCCGTGAGTCACTGGCAGCGAGCATCCTGACCCTGGGCTGGATGCTGCTGGTGGCGGCGCCGCTGGTGTGGCTGGGATTCAATCTGGCCGATCATGTGCGCGATGCGACGGCTTTCGTGAAGGACGTGCAGGTCGACGGTCTGCCCGATCCGCCCACCTGGCTGGGCAGCATTCCGTTGGTGGGCGAACGGCTTGTGGGCTACTGGACCACTATCGATCAGCAGGGCGCCGCACTGCTGGCCAGTCTCAAACCTTATCTGGGTCAGGTCGGCAACTGGTTGCTGGCGCGCAGCGCGCAGATCGGCGGCGGCATTCTCGAACTGACCCTGAGCATCGTTTTCGTATTCTTCTTCTACCGCGATGGCCCACGATTGGCGGCGTTCGTGCTCAGTCTGCTGGAGCGGCTGATCGGTGACCGCGCGCAGTATTACGTCGATCTGGTGGCGGGCACTGTTCAGCGAGTGGTCAACGGGGTGATCGGCACGGCTGCGGCACAGGCGGTGTTGGCGCTGATCGGCTTTCTGATTGCAGGGATTCCCGGAGCATTGGTCCTGGGGATCGGCACCTTTCTGCTAAGCCTGGTGCCGATGGGACCGCCACTGATCTGGATACCGGCCACGGCCTGGCTGGCCTGGAAGGGCGAGTACGGTATGGCGATCTTTCTCGGCCTCTGGGGCACGTTCATCGTCAGCGGCGTGGATAACGTGCTCAAGCCTTACCTGATCAGTCGCGGCGGTAACCTGCCCCTGGTGATCGTATTGCTGGGGGTGTTTGGTGGCTTGCTGGCGTTCGGCTTCATCGGCCTGTTCATCGGCCCGACCCTGCTGGCAGTAGCCTACAGCCTGTTGCTGGACTGGGTGGCCGAGAGTCGAGTGCGGCAGTTGCCCAAATAGGCTTGTTGGCGCTCTATCAATGTTGTGGATGTCAGGGCTTTACGCGGGCAAGCGCGCAGCTACTAACTTGCAAAACCTGCGCTGCAGATGACGCTGGATGGCGGGTTCAGACCCTGGGCAGATCCAGCACAGCGGTGAGGCCGCCGCCTGGCGTCTCTTCAAGGCGCAGATCACCGCCCATGCGCCGTGCGGCTTCGCGGGCGATGGTCATGCCGATACCGACCCCGCCGGAGTTGCGATTGCGTGAGCCTTCAACGCGGTAAAACGGCTCGAACACCGCTTCACGCATGTGCTCCGGGATGCCGGGGCCAGAGTCCATCACCCGAACCCGCAGGCGATCGCTGGAGTCTTCGATCACCACCCGCGCATGTCCGGCGTAGCGCAAGGCATTGTCGATCAGGTTGTGCAGGCATGAACGCAGGGCCATCGGCTGGGACTTGAGCGGCCGACAGGTGCCGCTGGCCTCGATGTCATCGCCGTTGTCCTGAGCATTCTCGGTCAGGGATTCGATCAACGCCTGCACATCGAAATACTGCAGGGCTTCGCGGGTACGCTGTTCGTTCAGATAGGTCAGGGTCGCATCGAGCATGCCGATCATGTCGTTCAAGTCCTGGGACATTTGGCCATGCAGCTTGGGCTCCTCGATCTGCTCGACCCGTAACTTGAGGCGGGCGAGGGGGGTGCGCAGATCGTGGGAAACCGCGGCGAGCATGCGTCCACGTTGTTGTACCTGCTCGCGGATGCGCTCCTGCATCAAGTTGAAGGTGGCCGCAGCCTGGCGTGCTTCTCGGGGGCCGGTGATCGTCAACGGTGGGCTGTCCAGGTTTTCACTGAGTCGCTCGGCGGCGTCGCTGATCCGTTGCACCGGCCGGCTAAGGGCCTTGGCGCCGAACCAGGCGGCGATCACCAGCGTCACCAGTTGGAAGAACAGTGGAATCAGCGGGATGCCGAAAAAGGGTGGCCGTCCCGGAGGTGGATGCGGCGGCCGCAGGGCCTCCAGAGCCGACTCCAATTTACCGATATCTGTGTCGGATGCGCCGGGTTGAGCGCTCGGCGGCATCGGCGGTGGCGGCATCGGCGGGCCGTAATGATGAAACCACATGAACGCCAGCAAATGCGCCAGCACGATTGCCAGCAGCGCGCCGCCGAACAGTCGGGCGAAGAGTGTATCGGCCGAACGGATCAACCAATCTCCCTGGCGTCGAACATATAGCCTTCGCCCCGTACCGTCTTGATCAGTTGCGGTGATTTGGGGTCATCCCCCAGTTTCTGTCGCAGCCGCGAGACCAGCAGGTCAATGCTGCGGTCGAAGGCCTCGATGGAGCGGCCACGGGCGGCGTCCAGCAGTTGTTCGCGATTGAGCACCCGGCGCGGGCGTTCGAGAAATACGCGCAGCAGGCGGAATTCGGCGTTGGACAGCGGCACCACCAGCCCGTCGGGGGCGGTCAGCTGGCGCAGGACACTGTTCAGGCGCCAGTTGTCGAAGCGCAGGGTGGTGCGTTCTTCGGTGCGATCGTCGCGCACCCGACGCAGGACAGTCTGAATGCGGGCGACCAACTCCCGCGGCTCGAAGGGTTTGGCCATGTAGTCGTCGGCGCCCAGTTCCAGACCGATGATGCGGTCGGTGGGTTCGCAGCGGGCGGTGAGCATCAGGATCGGTATGTCCGAGGAACTGCGTAACCAGCGGCACAGCGACAGGCCGTCCTCACCGGGCAGCATCAGGTCCAGCACGACAACATCGTAGGTTTCTTCGGCCAGAGCCTGGCGCATGGCGTTGCCGTCGGTGACCCCGGTGCTCTGGATGTTGAAGCGAGCCAGGTAGTCGCACAGCAGTTCCCGGATCGGTATGTCGTCGTCGACGATCAGCGCGCGGGTGTTCCAGCGACGCTCTTCGGCCTGGGGGCTGGCGGTGCTGCTATCGGGGGTCGTTTGCATGTGGCTGCCATGTAATGCCGCCGGGTTGGGCCGCGAGTGAGGAACGACGCTGCCATGCTACTTCGCCGGCGAGCGGGGCGGAAGGGTGACGGGGCCAGATGTCGGCGGATTGTCTGGAATGTATCCGGATAGGTACAAGCGGCACGGTTGGATGGCATGGCGGCGTTGAGATTGGAGGCATACCGTCATTTCAGGTGGCGCCCGGATATTGGCTGCGCTTTACAGCGGGTCACTGTGGGAGACGTCGCAGCCTTTGATCCGCCAGAAGTTCTGCGGCAAACCCGGCGTATCAGTCTGTACGCTAATTCTCGATGAACGAGCTGATTGCGATGATAACGCTTCCACTGTTTGCAACATCTGGTTCGTGGCTGAAGCGTTGCGAGAGCTATCAGTTGTCCGACCGCGCCCCCCAGCAACGGCATCGAATCAGTGACACCGTCGGTCATTTCTAGCGTGTACAGGACGTAAAGACGCCGTTCGTCAGCACGCTGGCGTCAAAAAGTGATCAAAATATTTCAAGCCGTACGATCTTCGGCCGATAGGTCATCACCACACGACCGAAGGTGACTAGTTCCATGAAGCTTACTGTGAAGAGCAAATTGCTCTGCCTAGCGATCATTCCAGCGCTCCTGTTTGCCATGATTCTCAGCGGCGTCGCTGCATGGATGTTGCAAAGCAGCGCCGACCAGCAGATGAGAGAAACCCGCCAGCAGCTGGTGGAGCGTAACCGGCAAGTGCTGAAGAATTACGTGGACGTGGCGCTGACGACGATCAAGCCGTTGCACGATGCTTCCGCACAAGGCGACATGGCCGCGCGGGACAGGGCACTGGAATTGCTCAAGCCGATGAAGTACGGCGAGGACGGATATTTCTTCGGCTACGACACAAAGGGCGTGCGGGTCTTTCGCGGCGACAGCCCGGCCGGACTGGGCAAAAGCTTCTGGGACACTCGCGATCCGGACGGCACCTACCACTATCAGACCTTCGTCGAGGTCGCCAAAAACGGAAAGCATTACATCGACTACGCCGCCCCCAAGCCGGGTGACGAAGCGGTTCAGGTGCCAAAGCTCGGCTACACCGTGTACCTGGAAAAGTGGGACATGGTGCTGGGCAGCGCGATCAATATGGATGACATCGACGCCGCCATGGTCCTCGAACAGGCAGCCGTGACCAGCCGTACCCACAATATTCTCGCCAGCGTCTTCGTGGTGACCCTGATCCTGTTGCTGGTGACCGCTGCCGCCGGTATATGGACCGCAAACGGCATCGTGCGCCCGCTGCGCATTCTCAAGACCAATCTGGACGACATCGCGGCGGGCGACGGCGACCTGACTCACCGCCTGGTGGTGACCAGCCGCGACGAGTTGGGCGATCTGGCAACGTCGTTCAACCTGTTCGTCGACAAGATCCACGCCATGGTGCGCCAGATCGCGCAAATGACCACCGACCTCGCCGGGCTGGTGGATCAGGCCTCGCAGCAGACTCAGCATTCGGAGAAGGCCATGCAGCGTCAGCGCGAGGAGACCGATCAGGTCGCCACCGCGATTCACGAAATGTCCGCTGCCGCCCAGGAAGTCGCCACCAGTGCGCAACGCGCCGCCCAGGCCGCCGCCGAAACCGACCAGCAAGGCCAGGCCGCGCGTAAGGTCGTGGGCAGCAACATCACCGGCATGGACTCGCTGGTCAACGATATTCGCAAGAGCGGTGTCAGCCTCGACAGCCTGCAGCAGGATGTGCGCTCCATCGTTTCGGTGCTCGATGTGATCCGCTCGATCGCCGAACAGACCAATCTGTTGGCACTCAACGCAGCCATCGAAGCCGCGCGCGCCGGTGAAGCTGGCCGAGGGTTTGCCGTAGTCGCCGACGAAGTCCGTGCGTTGGCCAGCCGCACGCAGCAGAGCACGCAAGAAATCCAGGGCATGATCACGCGTCTTGAAACGGGCACCCATGCTTCCGTCGAAGCCATGCGTCGATCCACCGAAGCGGGCGAGGGCGCCAACGTGCAGACCAACGAAGTCGGCGTTTCGCTGGATTCGATCTCGGACCTGATCGGCACCATCAACGCGATGAACGCCCAGATCGCCAGCGCTGCCGAAGAACAGACCTCGGTCGCCGAGGAGATCAACCGCAGCGTGCACCAGATTGCCGGCGCGGTGGAAAACCTGGCTGAAGAAACCGAGCAGAGCGCGCGCACCATGCGAGACGTTTCGGCATTGGGCGGCAATCTCAGCGAGCTCGTTCGTCAATTCAAGATCTGATGAAACGTTTAAGCTTGCCGTGCTGCTGGCACAGAACGGCAAACGCTGTTTTAGTAACGCCCGAATGCTTAGTTTGATAATTATTAGCTAGCAATCCAGTCGCCCGGCGCTCGTCTGCGCCGGGCCACCCATAACAAGAAACCAAAAGAAAAATCAGTACACCCGTGTTCAGTCCAGGAGAAAAAGAAACATGCTCGATGACGAGACCTCCCCGGCGCGTCGCGATTTTCTACGCAAGTCGCTAACGCTCATCCCCGTCGTAACGCTGGCCAGTGCAGGCCTTCCCACCAGTTCCTTTGCGCAGACTCCGGCAAGCGACGCGAAACAGGCCTCGGCCGCAGTACCTGCCCCCGCTCCAGGCGACTACAAACCGACGTTCTTCACGCCCGAAGAATGGGCGTTTCTGACTGCCGCCTGTGATCGCCTGATCCCGTCCGATCACGTGGGCCCGGGCGCCGTCGAGCTCGGCGTCCCTGAATTTCTCGACCGCCATATGCAGACCCCGTATGCCAACGGCGGCATCTGGTACATGCAGGGGCCGTTCCTCGAGGCTGCACCGGAATTCGGTTACCAGGGGCGTCTGAACCTGCGCGAAACCCTTCGCATCGGCATCAAGTCGATGGACGCCTATAGCAAGAAGAGTTTCTCCGGCAAGGCGTTCGCCGAACTTTCCCAAGCTCAGCAGGAAGACCTGCTCAAGTCCGCCGAGAGCGGCAAGCTGGCGCTGGACGACATTTCCTCGAAGCTGTTTTTCACCAACCTGCTCAACGAAGTGCGTAATGGTTATTTCGCTGACCCGTCCCACGGTGGCAACAAGAACATGGGTGCTTGGAAGATGATCGGCTATCCCGGCATGCGCGCCGATTACATGGACTGGATCACGGTGCGCGACAAGCCGTATCCACTGTCGCCGGTCGATCTGTCCGGGCGGAGGGGCTGAACATGGCGAACGCAAAAGAAAAAGTGGACGCCGTGATTGTCGGCATGGGCTGGACCGGTGCGATTCTGGCCAAGGAACTGACCGATGCAGGTCTGCACGTTGTAGTACTGGAGCGCGGCGCGGATCGCGATACCCAGCCGGATTTCGCCTATCCCAAGGTGGTCGATGAGCTGGAAGGTTCGGTGCACCGCCGCTACCTGCAAAGCCTGGCGCAGGAAACGGTCACCGTACGGCATAACCTCACGTCCACCGCTGTGCCGTATCGGCAGATGGGCTCCTTCAAGCCCGGCACCGGTGTCGGCGGCGCGGGTAGTCACTGGTCCGGCTGTCACTTCCGCGCGCTGCCGGAAGACTTCAAGCTGCGCAGCAATGTCGAGCAGCGCTATGGCGCTAGTTTCATTCCGTCCGACATGAGCATCCAGGATTTCCCGGTCAGCTACGAAGACCTCGAACCGCATTTCGACCATTTCGAACATGTCTGCGGCACTTCGGGCAAGGCGGGAATCATCAACGGGGTCAAGCAGGCCGGCGGCAACCCGTTCGAAGGGTCGCGTTCGCGGGAGTTTCCGTTGGGACCGAACCCGAATTATCTGGGCGCTGAAATGTTCTACAAAGGCGCTCGGGAGATGGGCTGGGACCCATATCCGATCCCGGCTTCCAACGCCTCCGCGCCTTACGTCAACCCGTACGGTTGCCAGATGGGGCCATGCAATGCCTGCGGTTTCTGCAGTGATTACGGCTGCCTGAACTACTCCAAGGCCAGCCCCAACATCAGCATTCTGCCGGTACTGCGTCAGCGCAAGAATTTCGAACTGCGCACCCACGCGCAGGTGCTCAAGGTCAATCTGGACAGCGACGGCAAGAAGGCCACGGGCGTGACCTATCTGGATGCTCAGGGTCGTGAGGTCGAGCAACAGGCCGACCTGGTCCTGCTGTGCGCGTTCTCGCTGTACAACGTGCACCTGATGCTGCTGTCGGGCATCGGCAAACCATACGATCCGCAAACCGGCGAGGGCACCATCGGTCGCAACTACTCCTACCAGAACCTCAACCGCGTGGTGTTGTTCTTCGGCAAGGAAGTGCAGGCCAACCAGTTCATCGGGATCGGTGGCGCGGGCACGACCATGGACAACCTCAACGGCAACCAACTGGACAATGCCAAGGCCGGTTTCGTCGGCGGCGGCATCATCTGGGCGCGTCAGCCGGGCGCGGGTCCGGTGCGCGGGATCAATGTGCCGCCGGGTACGCCAAACTGGGGCACGGCCTGGAAACAGGCGGCCAGCGATGCGTTTCGCCATTCGTTCTATTTCGAAGTTCAGGGCGCCTGCATGTCGTACAAGCAGCATTACCTGAGCCTCGATCCGACCTACAAGGACGGCTTTGGCAGACCGCTGCTGCGCATGAACTTCGACTGGCATGACAACGAGGTCAAGGCCTCGCAATATCTGGTGGGCAAGGCACTGGAGATGTCCAAGGTCCTCAACCCGACCGCGATGGCCGGTGACGCCAAGAAGCCAGGCGAGCACTACAACATCACCAAGTACCAGAGCACCCATACCTGTGGCGGCGCGATCATGGGCAGCGATCCGAAAACCTCGGCACTGAACCGCTACCTGCAATCCTGGGACGTTCACAACGTGTTCGCCATCGGCGCCAACGCGTTTCCGCAGAACAACGGCTATAACCCGACCGGGATGGTGGGTGCGCTGGCGTACTGGTCTGCCAAGGCCATTCGCGAGCAGTACCTGAAAAACCCCGGCCCGCTGGTTCAGGCATAAGGAGTGACGACCATGAAAAAGTTTCTCCTGAGCCTGATTACCCTCGCGGTGGTGGTGTTTGTCGCATTGCTGGTATTTGCCTTTTGGCCGACCTCGACCCCTGCGCTGGACACCACTGCGGGTACCGATCAGGCGGCATTGATCGAAAAAGGACGGTATCTGGCCGACGCCGGTGACTGCACGGCCTGTCATACCGCCAAGGATGGAAAACCGTTCGCCGGTGGCCTGCCGATCGCATCGCCGATCGGTACGCTGTACAGCAGCAACATCACGCCCGACAAGGCATCCGGCATTGGCAACTACTCGCTGGATGACTTTGACCGGGCGGTGCGCCACGGTATCGCCGCCAACGGCAACAGCCTGTACCCGGCGATGCCATACCCGGCCTATGCTCGAACCAGCGACGATGACATACGCGCCCTGTATGCGTACTTCATGCACGGCGTCGCTCCGGTCCAGGCCGAAAACCGCGCCAATGATGTGCCGTGGCCGTTGTCGATGCGCTGGCCTCTGGCGATCTGGCGCAAGGTGTTCGCACCCGCGCCGCAAGCGGTGGCGTTCGATGCCGGACGTTACAACGATCCGCAGATTGCCCGCGGTGCGTACCTGGTGCAGGGCCTGGGACACTGTGGCAGTTGCCACACCCCGCGTGCGCTGACGTTGCAGGAGAAGGCGCTGGATGAGTCGGGGCCAGAGTTCTTGTCTGGCGGTCCGGTGATTGATGGCTGGCTGGCGGTGAACCTGCGCGGCAACCCGGCTGACGGCCTGGGGAGCTGGAGCAACGAGGATATCGTCGCGACCCTGCGCAGCGCGCGAAGCGCCACCCATGCGGTACTGGGCGGGGCGATGGGTGATGTGGTGGTGCACAGCACGCAGCATCTCAACGACGCCGATCTGCACGCGGTGGCGGCGTACCTGAAAAGCCTGCCGGCCAGTGAGCGTCAGGTCTCAAGCTTCAAGGCCGATCCGGGCACGGCCAAGGCTTTGGCGGCGGGGCAGGAAGGCAGTCGCGGCGCGGAGTTGTACGTCGACAACTGCGCCGCCTGTCACCGCACCAACGGACAGGGTTACGAGCGAGTGTTCCCGAAGATCGCGGGCAACTCGTCCGTGCTCTCGGAAGACCCGGTATCGATGATTCGTCTGGTTCTGGCCGGCAGTAAATTACCGCCCACCGCCACCGCGCCATCGGAACTGGGCATGCCCGGTTTTGCCTGGCGGATGTCGGATGAGGAAGTGGCGCAACTGCTGACCTTCATCCGCAGCAGCTGGGGCAATCAGGCACCCGCGGTGAATGCCGGACAAGTGGCGCAGTTACGCGCGACCTTGCCCAAGGAATCGCCAGCGGTGAGTCGTACGGATATTGCCAAGCCGTGAAATAGGCATTGCGGGTAACCCCCTGTAGGAGCCGGCTTGCTGGCGAAAGCGTCAGGTCTGTCGACACCGATGTGTGTTGATTGACCATTCGCCAGCAAGCCGCCTCCTACAATTCGGCGTCAGGACCGCTGACTGCGCGCATACCATCCCACCACTACAAAACATCCCAGCGGCAGCAGATACGCCAATGCCGTCGAAAAGTGATCCGCCACCAATCCCATGAAATACGGCATCAACGCGCCGCCGACGATGGCCATGATCAGGAATGAGCTGCCGCGTTTGGTGTGAGGTCCGAGGTTTTTCACGCCCATGGCAAAGATGGTCGGGAACATGATCGACATGAAGAAAAAGATCGCGATCAGCGCCACCACCGACACGTTCTCCACCCCGCTGACCACCACCGCACAAAGCGCGACGTTGATCCAGGCGTAGACCGTCAACAGCCGTTGCGCGGGAATCCGGCCCATCAGCCAGGTGCTGAAGAAGCGCCCTCCCATGAAGCAGATCATCCCCACCGACAGCAGGTACGCCGCCGTCTGGCTGGTCATGCTCGCCCAGTGTTCGGTGACGTAATTGATGAAGAACGCGCCGACTCCCACCTGCGCCGCCACGTAGAAAAACTGGGCGACGACGCCGCCGACGAACTCGCGATGCTGCCATAGCGTCTTGCTGTCGCGGTGCTGGATTTTGGACTCCTGCTCACGCAGGTCCGGCATCGGTGTGCGGGCGAACAGCGCAGCCACCAACAGCACGATCACGGCAATGACCACGTACGTAGTCTGCAACGAGCTGTTGTCGGTGGCGCTGGCATTGCCGCCGAAGAACAGCGCGCCGCCCAGCAACGGGCCGACGAACTGGCCCAGGCCATTGAATGATTGCGCCAGATTCAGGCGACGTTCCGCGCCTTGGGGATCACCCAGCACCGTGGCGTAGGGATTGGCCGCGGTCTCAAGACAGCCCAGCCCCAGCGCGATGACGAACAGCGCGAACAGGAAAAACGGAAAGCTGGCCGCGCTCGCAGCAGGCATGAACAGCAGCGCACCGGCTGCATACAGGCACAGCCCCAGCAGAATCCCGGCCTTGTAGCCGAAGCGATCCATGAGCAAACCGGCGGGCAGAGCAATGATGAAATACGCCCCGAAATACGCCGCCTGCAGCAGACCGGACTGGGCCTTGCTGACGTTGAGGGTTTCCTGGAAGTGCTTGTTCAGCACATCGAGCAGTCCGTAGGACAGGCCCCAGAGAAAAAACAGACTGGTCACCAGCATCAGCGCCAGACGCACCGAAGGAACGGCGGGGCTGTACGCCTGGGTGTGGACTTTCGTGTCTTTGGTCAACATGACGCTCTCCTTTTGTTTTTGTTTGCGGCGTTTCAGTGCTGCGAATACGTATCCCTGTTGCAGTTCGGCATGCCGGCGGTCGCATCAGTGCGTTCGCTACCGTCGGCACGCGGTGCTGCTACGGGGGAATGGCGATTCCATTCAGGGCGCCGATCAAGACGGCTGCTCCACCAAACTGAAAATCCGCTCCATCGGCTGCCACTTGTTGCCCGGCTCGGTCCATGGCGTCGGTCGCTGAAAACGCCACATCAGCGCTTCCCATTCCTGCACCCTGGGATTCGCCGCCGAGGCCTTGTCCATCGCATCGGCGCTGAAACCCGGCGCGGTTTCCATGACCATGAACAGCCGCGTGCCCAATCGCCAGATCTGCATGTCCAGCAGGCCCTGACTGCGCAGATGCGCGGCGATATCGGGCCAGATCCGCTGGTGCAGACGCTGGTACTCGGCAATCGAACTCTCGTCCTCGGCCAGGTCCAACGCCAGGCAAAACCGCTGCGCGCTCATGTCAGCGCCCGGTCGAGGTGGGTGTAGCCGCCGTCCACTACCAACCATTGCCCGGTGGTGTGGGAGGCGCGTGCCGAGAGCAGGAACAACACACTGTCGGCGATTTCATTCGGGGTAGTCATGCGCTGGCCGAGAGGGATTTTCTCGACGATCTTCGCCAGCTTCGCCTCCGGGTTCTCGAAGCTCGAAATCCAGCGCTCGTACAGTGGGGTCATCACTTCGGCCGGGATCACCGCGTTGACCCGCACGCCATCGTCCAGCAGGGACGCCGCCCATTCGCGAGTCAGCGACAGTTGCGCGCCCTTGGAGGCGGTGTAGCCACTGGTGCCGCCTTGCCCGGTCAGCGCGGTTTTCGAAGCGATGTTGACGATCGCGCCCTTGCTGGCTTTCAACGCGTCGACGCACAGGTGAGTCATCAAGTAGTAATGGATGAGATTCTTCTCCAGCGACTCGATGAAGGCGCCGCGCCCGGCTTCCAGACCGACGTTGTCATTGATACCTGCGTTATTGACCAGCCCGTCTATATGGCCAAAGCGTTCGAGCACCTTGCCCACCGCCGCCGCGCATCCGGCTTCGTCACGCAGTTCGACCTGCACGAACAGACTTTGCGGTTGGCGCTTGTCCAGCTCCGCGGCGAGTTCGGTGGGCAGCGGTTGATTGGCGAAGATCACCGGGATCGCGCCTTCTTCGGCCAGGCCCAAGGAGATCGCCGCGCCGATGCCGGAGCCGCCTCCGGTGACGATGATGACTTTGTCTTGCAGATGCAGATTCATGGGCAGTCTCCTTGCAGGCCATAAAGGCGAATGGCAGTCCCGCCACGGATCGCTGCCTGCTCGTCGGCGGACAGTTCATGGATGGCGGACTCGAACAATTGATGCACGTCGCGGTAACTGCCAGCGAGTTGGCATACCGGCCAGTCAGAGCCGAACATCAGGCGTTGTGGGCCGAACAGTTCCAGTGCGAGGTAGAAATACGGCAGCAACTCCACAGGGCGCCATCGCTGCCAGTCGGCTTCGGTGATCAGCCCCGACAATTTGCAGCTGACGTGGGGCAGGGCGGCCAAGGGCGCGATGCGATCGGCCCAGGCGACCGGATCCTCCTGAGACAAGTCCGGTTTGCCGAGGTGATCGAGGACCAGATGATGCACGTCGTGGCGTTGGCAGAACTGCGCCGCGGCCTGCAGATCAGCGTCCTTGATCAGCACTTCGTAAACCCGCCCGCGCTGCTGTAACAGGTCCACGCCACGGTTAAACGCCGGGTCCTGCATGAACAACGAAGGCGAGGGTTCGTCCTGAACCTGGTGACGAAAACCCACCAGTTTTTCGGCGTCGGACCAGCGTGCCAGTTGCTGCTCAAGATCGGGCGCACGCAGATCGACCCAGCCCACCACGCCGACGACCCAGGGGTGCTGTGCGGCCAGGGCGAGCAGGGCATCGGTCTCTTCCAGACCATGCCGCGCCTGCACGGCGATGCAGCCATCAATGCCGTGTTGATCGAGCAGCGGCTTCAGATCGTCCGGCAGAAAGTCGCGCCGCAGGACGCCCTGGCGATCATCGATCCACGGATAATCCTGCGCACGGTAACGCCAGAAATGTTGATGGGCATCCACGCGCAATAGCGGCGCTGGAGGCGGTGTGTCATGGGACGACATTGTTGTTGTACTCCGTCCTCGGTGATTCGGGTGTACCTGATCCCTGTAGGAGCTGTCGGAGGTTACGACGGTGGCGAAAGCGGTGTGTCAGGCAGATCGCATTCGCCACCGTCGTAACCTCCTGCAGCTCCTACAGGGCTTCTTCATTTCATGTGGAGACGCGGCGATTACCCGCGATACGCATACCGCTGCCTCGAAGCCTCTTTCATCTGAATCGAAAACCCCGGTGCAGTCGGCGGCATGTACGCCGCGTCGCGAATCACGCACGGGTCTTCGAAGTGCTCATGCAGGTGATCGACGAACTCAACCACACGCCCCTCGTGAGTCCCGGCGATGCACAGGTAATCGATCATCGACAAGTGCTGGACGTATTCGCAAAGCCCGACCCCACCTGCGTGCGGACATACCGGCAAGTGGTATTTGGCGGCCATCAGCATCACTGCCAAGACTTCGTTGACCCCGCCCAGCCGGCAGGCGTCGATCTGCACCACATCGATGGCTTCGCGCATGATCAGCTGCTTGAAGACGATGCGGTTCTGGCACATCTCCCCGGTGGCGACCTTGACTGGCAAGACCCCGAGACGAATCTTGCGATGGCCCTCGACATCGTCCGGGCTGGTGGGCTCTTCGATGAACCACGGCTTGGCGAAGGACAGCTCGCGCACCCAATCGATGGCGGCGTCGACTTCCCAGACCTGATTGGCATCGATCATCAAATGGCGATCCGGCCCGAGCACCTCGCGCGCAATGCGCACACGACGAATGTCGTCCTCAAGGTCGCGACCGACTTTGAGTTTGATGTGGGAGAAACCGCCGTCCACCGCTTCCTGACACAGCCGGCGCAGCTTGTCGTCCGGGTAGCCCAGCCAGCCGGCGGATGTGGTGTAGCACGGGTAGCCTTCCGCTTGCAGCGATTGCATGCGCTCGGCCTTGCCCTCGGCCCGGTCGCGCAGCAGGGCCAGCGCTTCGTCGGGGGTGATGCAGTCGGTGATATAGCGAAAATCGATGCAGCGCACCAGTTGCTCGGGACTCATGTCGGCCACCAGTTGCCATACCGGTTTGCCTTCGGACTTGGCCCACAGGTCCCACGCCGCGTTGACCACCGCACCGGTGGCCAGATGAATCGCGCCCTTGTCCGGGCCGATCCAGCGCAACTGGCTGTCGCTGGTGACGTGACGCCAGAAACGGCCCATGTCTTCGGCGATCCATTCCAGTTTCAAACCGACCATGACCCCGGCCAGCGCATTGATCGCCGCGCAGCAGATCTCGTTGCCGCGGCCGATGGTGAAGGTCAGACCGTGGCCTTGCAGGGTAGGGTGATCGGTTTCCAGAATGACGTAGGCTGCCGAGTAGTCCGGGTCCGGATTCATCGCATCGGAGCCGTCGAGTGACTGCGAAGTGGGGAAGCGAATATCTTCAACGCGCAGGGCGGTGATGGTGGTCATGGCAGGTCCCTTTGGAGTTGTTTTGGGGGCTTGGCAGTGAATCTCGGATCCTGCGGGATCCTGGGGGAGGGAGCTTGCTCACGAAGGGGCCGGTACATCCGCTGCATCTTCAGCGGCCCTGACTACACCTTCATGAGCAACCTCACTCCCACAAGTAATAAGCCGCAAGCTCACTCCCACAGGTACAGCGCCGCCAGTCGGCACGACGGCGCACTCCCGGTCAGGCATCCACAGTGAGTTGCTCCTGCTCGCCCAGCCCTTCGATGCCCAAACGCATGCGCTGGCCAGCACGCAGGAACACCGGTTCCGGTTTGATCCCCAGCCCCACGCCCGGCGGGGTGCCGGTGGAGATCACGTCTCCCGGTTGCAGGCTCATGAATTGGCTCAGGTAGCTCACCAGTTTCGGGATCTGGAAAATCATCGTACGGGTGTTGCCGTTCTGATAGCGCTTGCCATCCACCTCCAGCCACAGGTCGAGCTGATGCGGATCGGCGACTTCGTCACGGGTCACCAGCCACGGTCCCATTGGCCCGAAGGTGTCACAGCCCTTGCCCTTGTCCCAGGTGCCGCCGCGCTCGATCTGGAATTCACGCTCGGACACGTCGTTGATCACGCAATAACCCGCCACGTGTTCCAGCGCGCTGGCTTCGTCGATGTAGCGGCCACCCTTGCCGATGACCACGCCCAGCTCAACTTCCCAGTCGGTTTTTTTCGAGTTGCGCGGGATTTCCACGTTGTCGTTGGGACCGACGATGGCGCTGGTCCACTTATTGAAAATGATCGGTTCCTTGGGAATATCCGCCCCGGTTTCAGCGGCGTGGTCGGCGTAGTTCAGGCCGATGCAGATGAACTTGCCGACCTGGCCGACGCAAGGACCGATGCGCGGATTACCCTCGATCAACGGCAGGCTGTTCGGGTCGATCGCTTTCAATCGGGCAATGCTCTCGGGGCTCAGGGCCTGACCGGATACATCGTCAATGATTTCCGACAGATCGCGAATGCCACCGTCGGTGTCCAGCAGGGCAGGGAGTTCTTTACCGGGTTCGCCGTAACGCAGCAACTTCATGGGGTGTCCTCTTTGAAATGAGTGGTGTTTTCCAGGCGCCGACCTGTAACAGTCCGGCTGGCCAGCGGTAGCGATCACCAATCCATCACCGCCGGCAAGCCGTGTTGCTACCTGCACGTGCGCCGTCGATTCGAGTTGATCGCCACCAAAATTTAGGCGAACGAAAGCGCCTCAGTTACTCCAGCCGCCATCGATGATCTGCGCCGTCCCGGTGGTAAATCCGCTGGCCGGTGAGCCAAGATATAACGCCAGTTGCGCAATCTCCTGCGGAGTGCCCAGACGGCCCATTGGCTGACGGGCCTCGAACGCCGCATACACTTGGGCCTCATCGCGCTGCTCGCGTTCAGCCTGCTCGGCGACACGCTGACGCAGCGAAGGCGACTCCACCGTGCCTGGGCAAATGCAGTTGCAGCGGATGTTCTGCCCGACGAAATCGGCGGCCACCGAGCGGGTGATGCCGATCACCGCGGCCTTGCTGGCGCAGTAGGCAAAACGATTGGGCACGCCCTTGATGGCGGAGGCAACGGAAGACATGTTGATGATCGAGCCGCCGCCATTGGCCAGCATCGCCGGCAGAAACGCGCGAATCATCTTGTACATGGCGGTGACGTTGAGGTCGAAGGCGAAGCTCCAATCCTTGTCGGAGCATTCGAGGATGTTGCCGCTGTGGACCACGCCTGCGCAGTTGAACAGCACATCCAGCGCGCCGATTTCAGCGGCCAGACGTTCGATGGCGGCGTGGTCGGTCACATCCAGCACGTGCTTGTGCACGCCCTGCAGCTTGTCCAGCGCAGCGCCGTTGATGTCGACAGCGAAGACTTCCGCGCCGGCATTCAGGTAAGCCTCGACACTGGCTTGACCGATGCCTTGGGCGGCGGCGGTGATGAGCACTCGCTTACCGGTGAGATCCATGCTGAGTCCTTGTTCTTATTGTGGAAACGATCTTGGAAACAATGCTGTTTCAGGTCTAAAGGTCAGGCCATTGGAGGCGCGCTGGTGAGGTGTGTAATCAAGCTCAACCCTGACGAGGTTTGCTATGATCCGCTCAGTGCAGCGATCCAATGGTCAGGCCACTGGTCCTTTTTGTAGCACTTGTATTCGGCCTCAACAAGGCCATTTTTTTGCTGATCCGCGTGCTGAAATCCTGAGCTGAGTGCTGATGCCTATCCAAGCTATTGATAACCAAAGACTTTACAGACAGATTGCCGACCAGTTGCGAGCGTTGATCGACAGCGGTGAATTTCCTCCAGGCAGCCGGCTCCCAGCCGAACGTGAACTGGCCAAAATGCTGGGGGTCAGTCGGGCGTCGGTGCGCGAGGCGATGATCGCGCTGGAAGTGATCGGGCTGGTGGACGTGCGCGTCGGCAATGGCGTGCTGGTGTGCGAGCCGCCGGTGCAGTTGCTGTCAGATGAACCGGTGATGACTCAGGCCACCCGCAATCAGTGGAAGGATCCCGATCCCGAGTTGGGCATCGAGGTGGATTTCAGTGCGGAAATCCCGCCGTTCGCGTTGTTGCAGGCGCGCCGTCTGATTGAGCCGGAAACCGCTGCATTGGCTGCGCAGAACGCCAGCGACGAAGAACTCCAGGGCATTCGCGCCGCATTCGACCGCAATGCCCGCGACAACCGCGCGCACTCGCATACGCACCCAGGCGATCGCCTGTTCCACATCCGCATTGCCCAGGCTTCGGGCAATGCCGCGTATGCGCTGCTGATCCAGCACCTGTTGGGGCATCAGTACGGCAGTATGTTCCAGCGTCTGCAGGCGCATTACACCTCGGACGACATGCCGTTCAGGTCCGAGCACGAGCACATCCTGATCCTGCAAGCCCTGGAAAATCGCGATCCCGAGGCCGCGCGCCGGGCTATGGCGGGGCATCTGGATGAAGTGATCAGGATATTCAGTCGGGGCGGGATGTAGGGCGCAATCTGGTCGTTGGCCAAACGGGTTCACAGGGGATCACCAATCTGAGGAACCTGCCTTACCCCCGAACATTCGCCGTATTCTTCGTCACCAGGCGCAACCCGCTGGCGATGCTGCCCACGGCCGCGAACCCTGCGCCGATGCTTAGCGCCAGGACCGGGCCGTGGCTGCTGGAAATGCCGAAGCTCAACGCAACCAGCGCCGCCCCGGTCGCCTGACCGATCAGGCGCGCTGTGGCGATAGTGCCGCTGGCACCGCTGGAGCGTTCTTTCGGGGCGCTGGTCATCAGCGCTTTCTGATTCGGAGCCTGGAAGAAACCGAATCCCAAGCCGCATAGAATCATCCGCGCGCCAATGGAAATCACACTGGCATCGGCAGGCATGGTCGCCAGCGAGATCATCCCCAGGCACAGCATCGCCAGACCGATCCCGCCCAACAGTCCTGGCGGATAACGATCGGACAGGCGCCCGGCAAACGGCGCGATCATCGCCACCACCACCGACCACGGTGTCATGAGAAAGCCGGTCTGCACCGGATCACGTCCCAGCGTCGACTCGAAAAAGAACGGCAGTGAAACGAACGCCAGACCCTGCGTCGCGAACGAACAGAACGCGGTCAGCGCCGACAGCGCGAACATCGGGCGCTTGAGCAGATCCAGCGGAAACATCGGCGCAGGGTGCCCGGCTTCACGCTTGAGCATCGCCGCGCCGCCCACCAGAAATATCGCCAGGGCGATCAGCACGCTGCTCATCGAACCCAGTTGCGCGGCCTGACTCAAGGCGAAGATCAGTGCGCCGAAGGTGACCACGTTGAGGATCGCAGTCGTGCGGTCGAACACCAAAGTGCCGGGTTTGCTGGTGGGCAGGGAGTTCCAGGCAAACGCCAGCGCGAACACACCAATCGGCAGGTTGATCGCGAACAGCCACGGCCAGTTGGCGACCGACAGCACCAGCGAAGCAACGGTGGGACCGATTGAAAATGCAGTGCCGACCACCAGTGCGTTCATGCCCAGGCCGCGACCAAGGCGGTGCGCGGGAAAGATCGAGCTGATCAGCCCGGCGTTGACGCTCATGATGGCGCTGGCGCCGATACCCTGCAGCACCCGAGCGACGGTCAGAGTCGGCAATGACCAGGAAAAGGTGCACAGCGCCGATGACACCACGAACAGAATCAGGCCGCCGAGGTACACCTTGCGTTGCCCCAGAACCCCGCCCAATGCCGCGAAGGGTAACAACGTGGCAACCGCCGCCAATTGATAAGCGTTGATGATCCATACCGAAGCGGCGGGAGAGGCATTCAGGTCGGCAGCGATGGCGGGCAACGCGGTATTGGCGATGGCGGTGTCGAGGGTCGCCAGGGCGATGGACATCAAAATCGCCGCCATGCCGCGAAATTCGCGGGGGGTGAGCTTTTCGCCGAGGCGCGGGGAATCCTGAGTAGCGGGCTGGACCATTATCGACAACGCTCCGGGGGGTACTGCTGGCAAGACTGCAAGCACAGAAGAAAGCGTGATGGTGCCGGTTTGTCAGGACGCTATGCAATGGGCAGATGGGCGAGTTTGAGCGAGCGCGCCCAATAAAAGGGCTAAACGCTGATCAGGTATCGAGGGGGCGGCTTGCCGGCGGACGCCTGAGTTTGAGCGGATGCCGGAGGTACGACGCAATTTAACGTTAGGGCCGGCGCCCTCACGCAGCAGAACCTGTACCTGTAGGAGCCGGCTTGCTGGCGAACGCGGCGTCATTCGACATTGAGGTGTCTGACCGAACGCCTTCGCCAGCAAGCCGGCTCCTACAAATGATCGCGGTCACGTTCTGCACCGCAGACGACGCACTTGTGCCTAACCGCCCTGAGTATCGATATCGGAGTCGGTTTCGCCCGTATCTTTCTGTTCACTCGTGGTGTCGTTCGATTCGTGTTCTTCAGGCTTGAAGTTCGGCGTGAAGCTGTTTTTCCCGGACTGATCGCCATTGTTCTCCTGGGTCTGCGTACCGTCGTTGCTCTGGGTTTGCGATCCGCCCTGAGTCTGCTCGCCCTCAGCCGGTTCAGGCGTCTTATCCTGGCCCATGTGATTGTCCGGGGTGTCCGGGTCGATGGCAGGATCGTTGCGCTCGGTGGTTTGGTTGTTGTCTTGGGTAGCCATATGCACCTCTTCTGAATGCCCGATTGACTGGGGTTATAGATATCGAGGGCACAGCGGCGCAGGCGTTCGATGAATCTGCTGACCGGTTGTCTATCCGGCTCAGCTGTCGCGATAAGCGCCCGTGACCGGCAATCGGCTGCCAAGACGATAGCGCGAAGACGGATGCACCAGACGCACGTACGTCACCACCCGCCCGCTGTTCCAGGTACGGCGCATCAGCACCAGGCAAGGCTCGGCAGGGTCGATCTGCAGGTGCCTGAACTCGTCGGAGGAGGGATGGCTGGCTTCGACGATATGTTCCATTTCGTCCGGTTGGATGATCTGCAGCAAGTAACGCGCGGACTGCAATTGGTCGCCAAACGGCTGCTGCAAAAACTCCGGTGCGGCCTGCGGATTGACGTAGCGATCTTCAAGTTGCACCGCGACGTCGTCCTCGTAATGCACGCAAAGCAGATGAAAAACCGACGCCCCGGTGGGCAATGACAACGCCGAGGCGATGGTCATCGACGCCGATTCGCGCGCCAGGTTCAGCACCTGACAGCGATAGCGATGGCCGCGGGCGAGGATTTCGTCGGCAATGTTGGTGATGTGCAGCAGGTTCGACTGCGGTTTGCTTTCAGCGACGAAGGTGCCAACCCCGGAAATCCGCAGCAGCCGCCCTTCTTCGGTCAACTCCCGCAGCGCCCGGTTGACGGTCATGCGCGACATCCCCAGCTCCAGCACCAGGCGATTTTCCGAAGGAATCAGATCGCCGGGTTTCCATTCCCCGGACACAAGCTTGCTCTGCACGAACTCCTTCGCCTGCCGGTACAGGGCTTGTGGGACAGGCTTGTCCATCAGCTGTCCTGCGCCATGTCTGTCCAAGCGCAACCCTGCTGTAGCAGCACGGCTTGCCGGCAGTAGCGATTTCCAATTCGCCGCCCGGCCGGAGCATTGCGGGAAATGCTCACAGCTGGCTGGCCTCTCTGCCGTCTTGCCAAAACGCGTTGCGGTCCAGGTAATTCTGCAGAAACTGCCGCAAGCGCGGCTGTGAGGCGTTATGGAAAATCTGCTGCGGGGTGCCACGCGCCACCACTTCACCCTGATCGAGGAAGATCACCGAATCGGCCACTTGCGCGGCGAAACCCATCTCATGGGTGACCACGACCATCGTCATGCCTTCCTTGGCCAGGGTCTTCATCACCTGCAGCACTTCGCCCACCAACTCCGGGTCCAGGGCCGAGGTGGGCTCGTCGAACAGCATGATGTGCGGCTCCATCGCCAGCGCCCGGGCAATCGCCACGCGCTGTTGCTGACCGCCCGAGAGCTGCGCCGGCCAGGCATCAGCCTTGTGCGCGAGCCCGACCTTTTCCAGCATCGCCATGCCGCGTTTGTTCGCTTCATCGGGCGACAGCTTGCGCACCCGACGCAGGGCCTCGCAGACGTTGCCGATGGCAGTCATGTGCGGCCACAGGTTGAACTGCTGGAAAACCATGCCGATATTGCGGCGCACTTGATTGATCTGCGACTGCGGGGCGCGTCGCCGGCCCTTGTCGGTGTCTTGCCAGCCAAGCAACTGGCCTTCGATATGAATCTCGCCCTCGTCGTATTCCTCAAGAAACGCCATGCTGCGCAGCAGGGTGCTCTTGCCGGAGCCGGACGGGCCGATCAGGCACACCACTTCCGAGCGTTGCACCGCAAAATCGATGCCCTTGAGCACGCGCAGGGCACCAAAGCTTTTGCCGACCTTGCTCAGCGTCAGAATGGTGGGCTGTTCGCCGGGCGCTGTTGCCGAAGTCTTCATGCTTTCACCTTGTTTCTCGCGTCTGTTGGCGGACACGGTGCCGCTGGGAATCAGGATGCTGTTCATCGCGGTTGCCTGCTCATGAAGCGGCCGACGCGGCTTTCCAGGAACATGCCCAGCCGCGAGCACAGTTCCACCAGAATCAGGTAGCCGATGCACAGCATCAGCAGGGTCTCGACGAAGGCGAAGGTCTCCGAGCCAATGCCGGTGAGCACCATCGTCAGTTCCGGGATGGTGATGATCGACAGCACGGCGGTTTCCTTGCACAGCACGGTAATCATGTTGATCAGCGCCGGGAGGATGATCACCAGCATCTGCGGCAGCTGAATGCGCCAGATGCATTGCAGGCGGGTGATACCCAGACAGTCGGCGGCTTCCAGCTGACCTCGGGCGACTGACTGGAAACCGGAGCGGAAGATCTCGGCGAAGTACACGCTGCCGTAGACACCCAGCCCGAGGATGCCAGCGGGGATCGGGTCCAGGCTCAGGCCAAACGCCGGGCCGCCGTAATACACCAGAAACAGCTGCACCAGAAACGGCGTGCTGCGGATCAGTTCGATGAACACCCGCAACGGCGCGCGCACCAAGGTGTTACCGAACAGTTGCGCCACGGCGATCAGCATCCCGAGGGTGATGCCGAGCACCACGCCGCTGCTCCAGGTGCCGAGGGTGACCAGAAACCCCGAGCCGATATCGCCCAGATGGTCGGTGATGATTGTCGGGTCGAAGATCACGCGGTCTGCTCCTTCAAACGCCTTTCAAGCGCGCTGCCGCAGTACGCCAGCGGGATATTGATCAGGCAGTAGAAGCCCGCCAGCATCAGGTAGTCCTGCACAAACATGTAATCACTGGCGGCGAGGTTCTGCGCAGTGCGGGTCAGGTCTGCCAGACCGACCACCGAGACCAGCGATGAGGCCTTGATCAGCAGAATCATTTCGTTGACCAGCGCAGGCAGCGTCAGGCGCACGGCCTGCGGCACGCGAATGCGCAGCAGCATCTGGCTGGCGCTCAAGCCCAGCAGACCGGCCGCTTCCAGTTGGCCGCCGGGAATCGCAAGAAACCCGCCACGCATGATCTCGGCGATGTAGGCGCCCGCGGCCAATGACAGACCGATGATCGCCGCCACCGTGGGCGAGACATTCGGCAGGCCGATGCGTGGCAGGAAGTAATAGATGAACAGCAGTTGCACCAGCAGCGGGATGCCGCGAAACACGAAAATGTAGGCACCGCCCAGGCGGCGGAGCAGGGGAAGCGGCGACAGGCGCAGGCTACCGACGATGATGCCGATGACAAAACCGATCGCCAGCGCGGCAATGGAAACCTGCAACGTCACCCACAGGGCATCGAGCAGGAGCGGGGCGTTTTGCTGCAGCAAGGGCCAATCGAACACGGTGTGACTCCAGCTTATCGACGCAATTTCGAACCATGTATTCAAGCACGGTGAAAATCCCCTGTGGGAATGGACCTCCCGGTTTTCCAGGCTGGGTCCAACCCCCCTGTGGGAGCGAGTTCATTCGCGATGGGCTGGTACATCCGACGCATTTCTATCGGCCGTACCCGCGTCTCGCGAGTGAATTCGCTCCCACAGGGATGCGGGCAATCTGATCGCCCGCGTCACGTGCCAGATGCGTTAAGCGTCTTACCAGGTCGGTTCGAAATCACCCTTGGGCACATCCATCTCGGCGCCGAGCCATTTCTTCTGCAGGGCAGCCAGGCGGCCGTCGTCGTGCATCTTGGTCACGGCGGCATCCAGTGCGGCGATCAGGCTGTCGGCATCAGCGTCTTTGCGGCCCAGATAGGCGAAGTAGGATTTCTTGCCGAACGGCGGTTGCACCACTTTGTACAGATTGGATTTCTGCGCGGCGACGTAGGAAATGTTCGGCAGCGAGTTGGCCACCGCGACAATGCGCTTGGCCGCAAGGTCGGCGTAGGCCTGGTTGTTGTCGACGTATTCGCGAATGGTGACCTTCTCCGGCAGGGTCGCGGCGAAGGTTTTCAGCTCTTCCAGCTGTGCCGAGCCTTTACCGGCACCGACTGTTTTGCCCGAGATGTCTTCTGGCTTGTTGATGCTGTCGTCCTTGGCACCGGCGATCAATGCCACCGTGGCTTCGGCAATCGGCGAGACGAAGTGGTACCGCTCTTTGCGGGCCTTGGTGACGATGATCGGGCCGGCCACCACGTCGAACTTCTTCGCTTCCAGGCCCGGCAGTACGCTCGGCCACGGCAGGTCGAGGAACTTGATCTTGACCCCCAGTTCCTTGCCCAGTTCGGCGAACAGCTCGGCGTTCAAGCCTTGCTGTTTCCCCGCTTCGAGGAAATCGAACGGGGCGAACTGCATTTCGGTACCGACCACCAGTTCACCGGCTTTCTTCACGTCGGCCAACTGATCGGCGTGTGCAACCACAGGCAGCAGCGCCATGGCGGCGGTGAGGCTCAGGCTCTTGAATGTCTTACCCAGCACGTTGTTACCGAAGCAGCTGTTACCGAAACAGGAATGAAATGGCATGCGGATGCTCCCAGGTTAGATGCGGTGTTGTGTCGTCGTATGGCAAAGCGTTTGAAGCGGCGAAGCGATGTGAAGCGCATATGAAGTGAATGTGCAGTTAGCGTGCCATACCGGTATATACAACTGGCGGGCCGCTTAGACGAAGATTTTCCCCGGATTCAGAATGCCGTTGGGGTCGAAACTGCGCTTGAGCTCGGCCATGGTTTGCAGTGCTTCAGCACTCACCGAGTGATGCAGAAACTCGCGTTTGAGCAGGCCGATGCCATGTTCGGCAGACACCGCGCCTCCCAATTCGCCGACGGCGCTGTACACCAGCTCTTCGATTTCCAGGATAGGCGCGGGCTGCGGCAGGCTGTTGCAGTCCACGGTCAGGTGCAGGTTGCTGTCACCGATGTGGCCGAAATACACGCTGTGGTTAGCGGGCCAGCGCTGTTCCAGACGCTGCCGACAGAGCGCGGCGAAGTCGCCGATCTGGCCGATGGGCAGGCTGATGTCGAAATTCAGCGGCGCCAGACGCACCGGGAATTCGCCCGTGGCTTCGCGAATCTTCCACAGGCTGCGAGCCTGGGTCTGCGAAGTGGCGAGAATCGCATCGACCACCTCGCCAGCCTCGATGGCGGCTCGCAGCGTCTGCTCCAGGACTTCGCTGGCCGCCGAGGACTCAAGCAGCACATAGAGCGGGTGATGATCGGGCATCGGCGCGACGGGATGTTCCAGCCATGACACGCCCATGCGAAAGAAGTCCTGCCACATCAGCTCATAGGCCTGAGGTGTACCGGCGCTTCGCTGCAGGCGTCGCAGCAGGGCGACGGCGCTGGTGTAGTCCGGCAGGGCGCAGAGCAGGGTGGTGGTCTGCCCCGGTTGCGGCGCCATCTTCAGCACCGCGCGGGTAATCACTCCAAGAGTGCCTTCACTGCCGATGAAGCACTGTTTCAGGTCATAGCCGCAGTTGTTCTTGATCATCTTGTTCATCAGGTTCAACACACGACCGTCGGCCAGGACGACCTCCAGACCCAATACCAGATCGCGGGTCATGCCATAGCGAATCACCGCATTGCCACCGGCATTGGTGGCGATATTGCCGCCGATCTGACACGAGCCGCGGGCGCCAAGATCCAGCGGGAACAGATAACCGGCGTCGCCCACCGCCTGCTGAATCTCCTGCAAGGTGGTGCCCGCCTTGACCGTGACAGTGGCCGCCGCGACGTCGATTTCCTCGATTCCGCGCAGGCGATCCAGCGACAGCGCGATGTCGCTCGAGCGCGGTACGGCGCCGCCCGCCAGCCCAGTCATGCCACCTTGTGGCACCACCGCTTGTCGAGCGGCATTGCAGATGCGCAGGGCGGTGGCGACTTCGGCCGTGTCCCTGGGCAGGATCAACGCGGCGGGGCACGTCGGTGCGTGGCGAGTCCAGTCGCTGTAGTGGCGCTGACTGATGGCCTCACCGGTCAGGACCTGCGCGTCGCCCAGGGCCTCGCGTAGCTGAGTGATGGTTTGTCGCACGTATGGAAATCCTTGCTCAGGCTGTATAGACAGCCGAGGCAAGATGCAGGCCAGTTCAGCGAGGGTGGTCATTCTGTGGGCTGGCGCCTGGCCGCTGGAAATAACCGCCGATGGATGTCACCAAAGGTTGCACCGAATGAGGCCGGGGCGCCCACTGCTGGGGCGTGCCGAAACCGCATGCTTGCTCAGCGTCCAGAGCGCGCTTGCCGGCGATGGCGGTTTGTCAGACGGAGAGGTGGCATCTGAACCACCTCAATGGCGGGCAGGCGCGCTCCCAACGGGCGGCCGTTGATGCGCGGCACGTTAAATGCTTCTGCTGTCTATACAGCCTACCGCCTCAATCACCGCCAGGAGCCTGCATGACTGCCACCGCCAACCTTCCGTTGATCGACATGGCCGGCGTCCGCGACGGCGACGAGGCCGCCATCCTTCGGGCCGGCGAGGCGATTCGCAAGGCCTGTAGCGAGACCGGCTTCTTCTACATCATCAACCACGGTGTGCCGCAATCGGTGATTGAAACGGCCATGGCTGCCGCGAAAACCTTCTTCGCTTATCCGTTTGATGTGAAACGTCAGGTCGCGGTGAACAAGCGCCATCGGGGTTGGCACGCGCTGGGTGGGGCGCTGATGTATGAGGCGACCAAGCCAGACTTCAAAGAGTTTTTCAGCATGGGCCTGGAGCTGCCGGAGGATGATCCTTGCGTGCTGGCCGGGGAGGCGTTGCGCGGACCGAATCAGTGGCCGGATTTCATGCCTGAGTTGCGCATGGCGCTGGATGCGTATTACCAGGAAGTCGGTCTGGCAGGGGCCGACCTGCTCAAGGCGGTGGCGGTCGGGCTGGGCATCGAGCCGGGCTTTTTTGCACCGAAATACGGAAAGCGGTTGCAGCGTACGCAGATGGTGTACTACCCGCCGCACCCACCACTGGCCGAAGCCGATCAGTTTGGTGTCGCGCCGCATACCGATTACGGCTGTATCACGTTGTTGTATCAGGATGACAGTGGCGGGTTGCAGGTGCGTGAGTTAGGCAGTAACCGTTGGATCGACGCCACGCCCATCGAGGGCAGTTTGGTGGTCAATGTGGGTGATCTGTTGGCGCGTTGGTCGAATGATCGTTTTCGTTCGACGTTGCATCGGGTGATCAATAAGTCGGGGCATGAGCGGTATTCGATTGCCACGTTTTATGACCCCACCTACGACGCAGTGGTCGACCCTTGTGATCTGGGCATCGACGCAGCCAGCAGCCTGTATCCGCCAGTAGCTGCGGGGGCTTATATCTTGAAGCGGATTGATGATTCGATGGCTTATCGCAAGAAGGCCCAGTGATTGGGGGTGATAGCCGTGTCCGGGCTATCACGCATGAAGGGCAACAGCCTGTGCGCTGGAGCCAACGCTCTTCGCCTTTGTAGGTGAATGTCTTGATCGTTCCACGTTCTGGGTGGGAACGATCACATCATAAAAACCCCGATACGCTGCAAACCGAAATAACGGAAATACACCCAAAAACCAGCGCCACCAATGCCCTGATAAACAAAAAAGGGGAAGCAGACCCAAATCCGCTTCCCCTCTTGCAGCTTGTAACTCGCCGCTGCTCTTTAGATAACCGCCAGAATTGCCTTGGTCACCGCCTCGATGTTGCTCTTGTTCAAAGCAGCCACACAAATGCGCCCAGTATCCAGCGCATAGATACCAAACTCGCTACGCAGGCGATGAACCTGCGGCGTGGTCAGGCCCGAATACGAAAACATCCCGCGCTGGCGAGCGACAAAGCTGAAGTCCTGACCGGCGGCGTTATTTGCCAAACGGTTGGTCATTTCTTCGCGCATGCCACGAATGCGCAGGCGCATTTCGGCCAATTCCTCTTCCCACTTCTGACGCAACTCAGGGTTGTTCAGCACCGCGGCAACGATGGTCGCGCCGTGCGTCGGCGGGTTGGAGTAGTTGGTGCGGATCACCCGCTTGACCTGGGACAGCACGCGAGTGGTTTCTTCTTTCGAGTCGGTCATGATCGACAGCGCGCCGACACGTTCGCCGTACAGCGAGAACGATTTGGAGAACGAGCTGGAAGCGAAAAAGGTCAGGCCCGAATCGGCGAACAGGCGCACGGCAGCGGCGTCTTCGTCGATGCCGTCACCAAAGCCCTGATAGGCCATGTCGAGGAACGGTACGTGGCCTTTGGCCTTGAGCACTTCGAGGACCTTTTTCCAGTCTTCGAGAGTCAGGTCGACGCCGGTCGGGTTGTGGCAGCAGGCGTGCAGCACGACGATCGAACCGGATGGCAGGTTTTGCAAGTCTTCGAGCATGCCCGCGCGATTCACGTCATGGGTTGCCGCATCGTAGTAGCGATAGTTCTGAACCGAGAAACCTGCGGTTTCGAACAGCGCGCGATGGTTTTCCCAGCTCGGATCGCTGATTGCCACCACGGCATTCGGGGACAGTTGCTTGAGGAAGTCCGCGCCGATTTTCAGGGCGCCGGTGCCGCCAACGGCCTGCACCGTCATCACCCGGCCCGAGGCCAGCAGCGGTGACTCGGCGCCGAACAGCAGGGTCTGCACGGCCTTGTCATAAGCGGCGATGCCGTCGATCGGCAAGTAGCCACGCGGGACGTGTTGAGCGACGCGAATTTCCTCTGCTTCGGCAACGGCACGCAGCAGCGGGATTTTCCCTTCTTCGTTGCTGTAGACGCCTACGCCCAGGTTGACCTTGGTCGGACGGGTATCGGCGTTGAATGCTTCGTTGAGGCCCAGGATAGGATCGCGTGGTGCCATTTCGACAGCGGAGAACAGGCTCATTTTTACGGCGGCTCTGAATGGGGAGTGAATGGGTCGCATCGCTCCGGCCGAATGCACTAGAGCGGTGCGCAAACGGGGAGTCAGTATAGAGACCATCGCCAACCGGAGCGACAGGTCGGGGCCGGTTTTTTCCGGGTTTTTCCGATTATTTTCGACCATTAGTCATGTCGCGAGGACTAATGTCCTGATGATGGCTTGAAAGCTGGCAATGCGGACTCCATCTGTAGTCCCATCATTCTTTTCTTCGTACGCCTTTTCTCTGGTGAGATCAGTCGTCCGCGCTCATCACGCTTCGGCCCGCGAGTAATCCGGGCGAGCGCGAACCCAGGTCGCAAAACAACCAGGGTCGCCAACAAAGAGGTACGTTATGTCCGAGTTTCAGCTCGTTACCCGTTTTGAGCCGGCCGGTGATCAACCGGAGGCGATACGTCAATTGGTCGAAGGCATCGACGCCGGTTTGTCCCACCAGACCCTGCTCGGTGTGACCGGTTCGGGCAAGACTTTCAGCATCGCCAACGTCATTCAACAGGTGCAGCGTCCGACCCTGGTGCTGGCGCCGAACAAGACCCTGGCCGCGCAGTTGTATGGCGAGTTCAAGGCGTTCTTCCCTAATAACGCGGTCGAATATTTCGTTTCCTACTACGACTACTATCAGCCCGAAGCCTATGTGCCGTCGTCGGACACCTTCATCGAGAAGGATGCCTCGATCAACGACCACATCGAGCAGATGCGTCTTTCCGCCACCAAGGCACTGCTGGAGCGCAAGGACGCGATCATCGTCACCACGGTGTCGTGCATCTACGGCCTGGGCAGTCCGGAAACCTATCTGCGCATGGTCCTGCATGTCGACCGGGGCGACAAACTCGATCAGCGCGCCTTGCTGCGTCGTCTGGCCGACCTGCAATACACCCGCAACGACATGGATTTCGCCCGTGCGACCTTCCGCGTGCGCGGCGATGTGATCGACATCTTCCCGGCCGAATCGGACCTGGAAGCGATTCGCATCGAATTGTTCGACGATGAAGTCGAGAGCCTGTCGGCATTCGACCCGTTGACCGGCGAGGTCATCCGCAAACTGCCGCGTTTCACCTTCTACCCGAAGAGCCACTACGTGACACCCCGCGAGACACTTCTGGATGCCATGGAAGGGATCAAGGTCGAACTGCAGGAGCGTCTGGAATACCTGCGTGGCGCCAACAAGCTGGTGGAAGCGCAGCGTCTGGAGCAACGCACCCGTTTCGATCTGGAGATGATCCTCGAACTGGGCTATTGCAACGGCATCGAAAACTACTCGCGTTATCTGTCAGGTCGGCCATCCGGCGCGCCACCGCCGACCTTGTATGACTACTTGCCGGCGGATGCTCTGCTGGTGATCGACGAATCCCACGTCAGCGTGCCGCAGGTCGGCGCGATGTACAAAGGCGACCGCTCACGCAAGGAAACCCTGGTCGAATACGGCTTCCGTCTGCCATCGGCGCTGGACAACCGGCCCATGCGTTTCGACGAATGGGAAGGCGTCAGCCCACAGACCATCTTTGTTTCGGCGACCCCTGGCCCGTACGAAGGCGAGCATGCCGGGCGGGTGGTTGAACAGGTGGTGCGGCCGACCGGTCTGGTCGACCCGCAGATCGAGATCCGTCCGGCGCTGACCCAGGTCGACGATTTGCTGTCCGAGATCAAAAAGCGCGTAGACATGGAGGAACGGGTGCTGGTGACGACCCTCACCAAACGCATGTCCGAAGACCTCACCGATTACCTCGCCGACCACGGCGTGCGGGTGCGCTATCTGCACTCGGACATCGATACGGTGGAGCGGGTCGAGATCATCCGCGACCTGCGTCTGGGCACCTTCGACGTGCTGGTGGGGATCAACCTGCTGCGCGAGGGGCTGGATATGCCGGAGGTGTCGCTGGTCGCGATTCTCGACGCCGACAAGGAAGGCTTCCTGCGTTCCGAGCGCTCGCTGATCCAGACCATCGGCCGGGCCGCGCGAAACCTCAATGGCCGGGCGATTCTCTACGCCGATAACATCACCGGCTCCATGGAGCGGGCCATCGGCGAGACCGAGCGCCGTCGCGACAAGCAGATTGCCTTCAACCTGGAAAACGGCATCACCCCCAAAGGTGTGGTCAAGGACGTCACCGACATCATGGAAGGCGCCACCGTGCCCGGCTCGCGCAGCAAGAAGCGCAAGGGCATGGCCAAGGCTGCCGAAGAGAATGCCAAGTACGAAGCCGAATTGCGCTCACCGAGCGAGATCACCAAGCGCATTCGTCAGCTGGAAGAAAAGATGTATCAACTGGCACGGGACCTGGAGTTCGAAGCGGCAGCGCAGATGCGCGACGAAATCACCAAGCTGCGCGAGCGCTTGCTCGCGGTTTGAGGCGTCTGGGGACCGCGACCGCGCGGTCGATGGGTAAACGTGGTCACGCTGTGGGAGCGAATTCATTCGCGAGAGGCCGTCGGTCGATGCATTTTCCGTCGCTTGATGCATCTTCCCCGAATGAATTCGCTCCCACAGGGGAATGCGTTGCCAACCTGACAGCGCCGCGGCCGTCCTCACTGGGATCACGTTGATTGAGTAACAGCAGGGGTTTTGAGGTCCCTGGCATTGACTCCAATGACAAGAAAGGCGCATCGATGCAACGAACCACAGAGCGACTGATTCTGCGCGCCCCGACCCTGGGTGACCTCGACAGCCTGTTCGCGATCTACGGCGATCCTGCGACCAACCAGTTCAACCCGTCCGGGCCGTTAAGCCGAATCGGGCAGGCGCAATCGCTTCTCGAAGGCTGGCTGGCCCATTGGCAAAGCGAAGGTTATGGGCAGTGGGCGATCACCATGCGTGAACGCCCCGATCGGGTCATCGGCTTCGGTGGTATCGATGCGCGCTGGTACCTGGATGTCGTGCGACTCAATCTGGGCTATCGCTTTGCCGTGCAGGCCTGGGGGCAGGGTTATGCCACCGAACTTAGCCAAGCGGCGCTGGACTTCGCGTTCACTGAGTTGGTGGTTCCGGAAGTCTTCGCAGTGGTCAGGCCCCAGCACCATGCATCGATCCGTGTACTGGAGAAGGCCGGGATGCAGCGCATCGACACCCTCAACGATGTGCCGGGGCAGGCGCCGAGTCTGGTGTATCGTGCGTCTCGGGATGAAGTGGTCAGCCGCGAGCAGTGATGGACGCGGCTGGCGTCTGGGAGCGGTCAGTCTTCGGAAAGTTCGCAAAAACGCAGTCGGTTGCCGAACGGGTCGGCGATTTCCATCACCTTGCCCCAGCCCTGTTCCTGTATCCCCGGCCTTGCATGCTTGTAGCGCTTGGCGTTCAGCTCGGCATGCAGCGCTTCGATGTCCCGCACCGGGACGAAGATCGTAGAGCCCGGCGTGGCATCGCCGTGGTGGCCAGTCAGATGGATCACCAAATCCCCGCGCCTGACTTGGGCATACAGCGGCAGATCCGCTTCGAAGCGATGCTCCCACTCGATGCGAAAGCCTAGAAAATCAACATAAAACGCTTTGGCTTCTTCTTCGGAAAAGATCCGAAGCAACGGAATAGCCCCTGAAATCTGCATCGTCCCACACTTCCTTATGGTTAAAGCCGCGAGTCTAGTTCATTGGCTATGCACGACCACAGGCGGCCATCTTGCGGGACGGATGTAGGCATCTGCTCGGCCCCCGCGCCTGCACGCGGTAACTCGACACCACCACCGCGACGCACATGGCTTCAGCCAGATGCTTTCTGGGCAAGACCGGCACCATCACCTTCGGCAACCGTCGCTGCTCGGCGGTGTATGCCGCGCCGGGGGCAGTGGCGAAGAGCTGAGCGGAGGCGCTGGCCTGGCGTCATCATGACCGAGGGGGTGGGATATCGGTTGTTGGCGTCTTGAAGGCTATTTCCTACAGTCTGGGCCGTGAGCGTTGCTTAAATGTGTGGGTTTCGCAGACGCAGCTTCGATGCGATCTCGCTGGGAGGGCGTCGTGGAACGTCCGCTCCCCTGTATTCGGGGTCGACGCTTCGCTTTCTGCATCCCGCGGCCCGGGTCACTCGTCAGCAGTTTTGAGGGGCCAGATCGGCGTCCACCATCCCGTCCATCTGTCAGACCGTCTGTTGAGTTTACTTACAGACCGATCCGGGCCATTTGTGTGAACTATCCGAGCGAGCCTTAGCGTCTTGTGGCGCATGTTTGATCACTCTAGCCTCTGTCCGTTGCCGCCAGATCAGTGAGTGTCGGTCAGGTGGGTACGGGCAAAGGATCCTTCGTGGAAGCGGCCAGGGCGGCGGCGCCGACGCTAACTCGACTAGGTAGGACAATTTGAAAGTTTGCGTAGGAAGTTTCCCTTAGTGCCTCACGCTTATTGTTGGCAGAGCGGGGTTGGTTCACTGTGCTGTCCCTCCCGCTGAGCTGAGGAATTGCGTAGGGCTTTTCCTGATTTTATAAAACCGTGTGAGGTGATGACGTTTTTTGCGGTCGGCCAGTTGACATGAGCGCTCACCGCCGAATATCTGTAAAAAACACGTGTCACGCACCGTTCAAGGAGGATGCATGGCTTCAAACAGTTTTCAAAACGAAGTACCCAAAGCCCGTGTCAATATCAAACTTGATTTGCACACAGGGGGTGCGCAGAAAAAAGTAGAATTGCCGCTGAAATTGATGTTGATGGGCGACTACAGTAACGGCAGTGAGGCAGCACCCCTGTCGGAACGCAAGAAGATCAATATTAATAAGAATAACTTCAATAGCGTGTTATCCGAGTTTTCGCCCAGCGTAAAACTGGCAGTGGAAAATACATTGGTGGGTGATGGGTCTGACACTCCTGTTGATCTGGTTTTTCGCACATTGAAGGATTTTGAACCCGAGCAGGTGGCGCGACAGATTCCGGCATTACGCGCCTTGTTGGCGATGCGTAATTTATTGCGTGATCTGAAATCCAACCTGCTGGATAACGCCACCTTCCGTCAGGAATTGGAGCGTATTCTTCGTGACGAAACATTGAGCGAAGGGTTGCGTAGCGAATTGGCCGCCTTATCGGTCGAGTGAATATTTCGAACTAGCGTCAATCAATCAGGGAACTCCCATGACTGCAACAAATGCCAGCGCGACTTCGCGCGATGCAGCCGCATTGTCTGATGAAAATCAAAGTATCTACGGCGCATTGTTCAGCAAGATCAATCTCAGTCCGGTCGTCTCGCTCGGCAGCATCGATGCGTTTCAGGATATCGAAGCGCTGTCCGACGTCTCTGCCGATGAGCGAGTCACTGCCGCCGTCAGCGTCTTCCTCGGCATGCTCAAGCAGTCCGCGCACAAGGTCGAGCGGCTGGACAAGGTTCTTTTGGATGAACACATCGCGTCTCTGGACATGCAGATAAGCCGCCAGTTGGACGTCGTCATGCACCATGCAGACTTTCAGCGCGTGGAATCCACGTGGCGTGGAGTGAAGTCGCTTATCGACCAGACGGACTTCCGCCAGAACGTCCGTATCGAGTTGCTGGATATCAGCAAGGATCATCTTGTTCAGGACTTCGAAGATGCGCCGGAAATCACTCAAAGTGGCTTATACCTGCACACTTACACTCAGGAATACGATACCCCCGGTGGTGAACCTATCGCAGCGGCAATATCCAACTATGAATTCAATCGCGGGCCGCAGGATATCGCGCTGCTGCGCAATATATCGAAAGTGGCCGCTGCGGCGCACATGCCGTTCATTGGCGCGGTGGGGCCGGCGTTCTTCGGGAAAGAGACGATGGAAGAAGTGGCGGCGATAAAGGATATCGCCAATTACTTCGACCGTGCGGAGTATATAAAATGGAAGTCTTTCCGCGACAGCGATGACTCACGGTATATCGGCCTGACAATGCCGCGGGTATTGGGCCGTTTGCCATATGGCCCGGATACCGTACCGGTGCGAAGTTTCAATTACGTCGAAAATGTCAAAGGTGACGATCACCATAAGTACCTGTGGACCAACGCGTCGTTCGCCTTCGCTGCGAATATGGTGAAAAGTTTCATCGCCAACGGTTGGTGCGTTCAGATCCGCGGGCCGCAGTCCGGGGGGGCGGTTCAGGACCTGCCCATCCATTTATATGATCTGGGCACCGGTAATCAGGTCAAGATTCCATCGGAAGTGATGATTCCCGAAACGCGGGAGTTCGAATTCGCCAACCTTGGTTTTATTCCTCTCTCGTATTACAAGAATCGGGATTACGCGTGTTTCTTCTCGGCCAATTCCACGCAAAAACCTGCGCTTTATGACACCGCCGATGCCACGGCCAACAGTCGAATCAACGCCCGGCTGCCGTATATCTTTTTACTCTCGCGTATCGCCCATTATCTGAAACTCATCCAGCGGGAAAACATCGGTACGACCAAGGACCGGCGTTTGCTCGAACTGGAGTTGAACAAGTGGGTCGGGGGGCTCGTGACGGAAATGACTGACCCGGGCGACGACCTGCAGGCATCTCATCCGTTGCGTGAAGCGCGGGTGATCGTCGAGGACATCGACGACAACCCGGGTTTCTTTCGCGTCAAGTTGTATGCCATTCCGCATTTTCAGGTGGAAGGCATGGACGTCAACCTCTCGCTGGTGGCGCAGATGCCCAAGGCGAAAACGTGAAACGCGCACGGAGTCTGAGTCATGAAGATTGACCGTCCTGCGTGGGTCGCGGGTGCATTGTTGTCTCCCCAGCAGTTTCAGCAACAGGCGCGGTGGGAGGCCTTGACCAACGAGCGGATCGCCCATTTGGGCCTCGTTCACCCCTGGGGTGTCGAGGTCGCGATGTTCGATCGGCAAGCGTTGGCGCTGGGCAAGCTCAAGGCCAGCCGATTAAGCCTGCGCATGCCTGACGGCACGCTCATCGATACCGATCAGGTAGACCGCCTTCCCGATGCGTTGGACTTGGGGCATTTGCCGGGCGAACAGCGGGATTTCCTCGTGCTGTTGGCCCTGCCGCTGGTGCAAGCCAATGGCGGCAACTGCCTGTTCGAAGACAGCCGGGCTGATCGGCCTGTGCGGTATCGACAGGACTGGCGTACGGTGCAAGACATCCTTGGCGATGAGGCCCAGTCGATTGGCGCGCTCGAACATGTGCTGAGTTTGCGGCAGGCCGGCGACGACAATGCTGACTACGTCACCTGCCCGATCGTTCGGCTCGTGCGAGACACGCAAGGCGCGTGGACGGTCGATGACGCTTATGTCCCGCCGTTGCTGAGTTTCGCGGCGCATCCGGGGTTGCTGACTCAGCTGGAGAATCTGTTGATTCAGCTGTCGGCCAAGCGACAGCGGCTGATGGGCATGCGCCGCGAAAGCAACCAGCGCATGGCCGATTTTGCAGTGGCCGATGTGTCGCTGTTCTGGCTGCTCAATGCACTGAATACCTATCAGCCGGTGATCGCCGATCTCAAGGCTTTTCCCGCGCGCCATCCCGAGCAGGTGTATCTGGAGCTGGTGCGCTTCGCCGGAAGCCTGCTCACATTCTCCCTGGAATACGACATTGACCGGATTCCAGCCTATCGCCATGACCGTCTCGAAACCGTGTTCGCGCCCTTGATGCAAACCATCTCGCTCCTGCTGGAGGCCAGCCTGCCGTCGCGGGTCATCGCGCTGAACATGGAGCAACAGGGCGGTAATCGCTGGCGGGCAGAGCTCAATGATCCTCGTTTGAAAGAGCCTGACGGGGCTGATTTCTATCTCTCGGTGCGCAGTCGCGAACCGGCTGCCCAGCTGCAGCGCCAGTTCCCGCGTCTGTGCAAGGTGGGTACGGCCGATGACGTTGACCGGCTGGTGAATGCGGCGCTGGATGGCGTTCCGTTGCTGCCCCTGGGGCATGTTCCGGCGGCGATCCCCTTGCGTCTGGAGAACCAGTATTTCGCCCTCGACTTTAAACACCCCTGCGGCCAGGCAGTGCTCGCGGCAGGGACGTGCGTGTTTTACGTGCCGGGGACCTTGACCGACGTGAAACTTGAACTGTTTGCGGTGTTACGCACATGAAATCGAAAACCTCGATCAAGCCTTCTCTGGATATCGATGAGCTGCTGCAAGACAGTTACCTGTTGGTGGTCGAACTGCGTCAGGGCGGTTCGGCCAGCAGCAGCGACGCGCTGTGGGACTTTTGCGTCCAGCAGATCGAGCACGTCCGGCAGGTGCTCAGGGATGCCGGTATGAACCTGCGTAGCATCGATCACATCAGCCATGCGCAGTGCGCACTGCTCGATGAAAGTGTCTTCACCCACGCCGAGGAGAACGCGCGCAGCAAATGGGCGGGCGAACCGCTGCAGGCCAGATTCTTCAATCGGCATCAGGCGGGTGAATGCCTTTATGAAGAAATGCGTGAGGTGTTGCGCGAGCCAATGCCGGACCGCTGCGTGCTGACCGTTTACCAGCGAGTCATGTTGCTGGGCTTCATGGGGCGCTACCGCGACGTCAACGATCCAGAACGCAGGCAACTGGTTGCGCAGCTGCAAGAGCGTGTGCCGCCAATGCAGTTGGACGCTGCGCCGATCACGCGCCTGATTGCCGGTCGGTCTCGCAGTCCCTTGCGCTTTCTGCGCTCGCCAATCGTTCATGGGTTGGCGGCCGTTCTGTTGCTGGTGTCGGTGTGGTTCTGGCTGGACCAGTCCCTGGCTGATCTCATCGCCACACTGACGCTTGAGCAGGTGTGAGGTCCGAATGACGCGCCATCTGATTCTCGGACTTTATCTGTGGGCCAGCGCGCTCGTGCTGGGTCTGGCGATCATCATTGCAATGGACATGGCATGGCGCCTGGCGCTGGCGGTGGCTGTCGTAGTGCTGATGGTCATGGCTTGGCGCCGCACTGAGCAGCAGGGGAAAAGCGCCCGTCGGGTCAGGCTGGGCGAAGGGCTGGAGGCTGCGTTGCAGCCCGTGCAGCGACAGCCTGTGGTGCTGGTGTGTGGTGATAGTCAGAGGCTGTTCGGCGCGACGGACAACGCCTGTGCAAGCGTGCATTTTACGGCTCAGGGTTGTTACGTGTGTGTCCCCACCATCACCCAACTGCCAGCGATGGTGTCTGGCATGGCAGTCAGGCAGCCGGGCTGGCTCGGACGACTGAGCGTCATGCTTGTCATCAGCCCGCTCGATCATCCCGATCATGCCGATCTGACGCGCCAGATCCGTGTCGCATCCCATCAATTGGCGCTGGCCCGTAAATCCGCTGCACCACTGCCGTTACAACTGCTGACCTACCTGCCAGGCGCCGACGCCAACGACGCGTGGTTCAGCTGTGAGGCTGGCGGGCTGGAGCCCAGCGTACGCCAGGCAGGCACCTGCACCGGCCTGGGTCAGTGGCAGCGCCAGGCCCTTGATGAAACGGAGCGATCACAGCGCTTGCGAGCCTGCGTTCAGCTCAATAACGCATTGCAATGGCTGGCCGAAGCGGTGCTGCCGCATTTGCCTGCGCAGGAGCAACTGGTGGCTTCCACGGTGCTGTTGGTACCCGATCTGCCACGCGTGACTCGCGCCAACCTTTGGCACCAATGGCTGGGTGAAAGAACAGCGCTCGACGGCACCCGGCACGTGCCAGCCGACGGTGTTGACCAGCGCCTGCCATTTCCCGACCCGCTGCTGGCGTTATTGCCCGAGCCTGATAACGACATGGCTCTGCGTCGAGCCTGTGTGGCCGCGCTATGGATGTTCACGGTCGCGGCATCAATCGCGCTGGTGAGTGCGTTCTGGCAGAACACGCGGTTGCTCCGCCAGGTCAGCGATGACATCAATCTGTACCGCGCCATTGCCCCGGTGCAGCGATCCGACCAACCCGGTTTTGCGCTCAGACAAAACGCCTTCAAGGTTTTGCAGGGCCACGCCAGCACCCTTGAAGACCATTACCGCAACGGCGCGCCGCCGTCGCTCGGTTTGGGGCTGTATCGAGCCGACCGCCTGCGCGCGCCGCTGTTGTCGGCGATTGCCGATCGGCCACCGCTCACTGAAATAACCGAACAGGCGGTCGATCCCGTGCGGCTGGATAGCCTGTCGCTGTTCAGCGTGGGCAGCGCTCAACTGAAGCCCGGCTCCACCAAGGTCCTGATTCAGGCGTTGCAACACATCAAGGCGCAGCCAGGCTGGCTGATCGTGATAACCGGTCACACCGACGCCACTGGGCGGCCCGAGCACAACCTTCAACTGTCCCGTGCCCGCGCTGGGGCGGTACGTGACTGGATGCAGCGCATGGGCGATATCCATGACAGCTGCTTTGCCGTGCAAGGCTTTGGTGCGAGTCAGCCCATCGCCAGCAATGACTCCGAGGTCGGGCGCAGCGCCAACCGTCGAGTCGATATTCGTCTGGTGCCGCAAGCGGGGGCGTGCGCGTCATCGCAGCCAATGCCAGACGTCAATCCCAACGCCGCATGATGCGGCGTCATATGAAACAAAGGAGCTTCACATGGCAATTCCGGTTTATCTGTGGCTGCAAGACGATGGAGGCGCGGAGATCAAAGGTTCGGTCGACGTGCAGAAGCGCGAAGGCAGCATCGAGGTCGTCGCCCAGAGCCACAACGTCTACATCCCCACGGACAACAACACTGGCAAGTTGACGGGCACTCGCGTCCATACGCCGTTCCTGTTCACCAAGGAAACCGATGCGTCCAGCCCGTACCTGTACAAGGCGGTCACTTCCGGGCAGACGCTCAAAAGCGCTGAGTTCAAGTGGTTCCGCATCGACGACGCTGGCCAGGAGGTCGAGTACTTCAACACCAAGCTGGAGAACGTGAAGGTGGTGGGCGTCGCGCCGAAAATGCACGACGTCAAGGACCCCACGAAGGAAAAGCACA
Source organism: Pseudomonas sp. (assembly GCF_050739935.1). Classification (GTDB taxonomy): domain Bacteria; phylum Pseudomonadota; class Gammaproteobacteria; order Pseudomonadales; family Pseudomonadaceae; genus Aquipseudomonas. The sequence continues at coordinate 117,094 of NZ_JBOICF010000043.1, forward strand.
ACCATCTGGAGGAGGTAGAGCTGCGCTACGAAAAGATCATCTGGACCTACAAGGACGGCAACATCATTCACTCCGATTCCTGGAGTGAACGTCAGAGCGCCTGACGCTCGAGACACCGGCAAGCGGCCTTCGCTTGCCGGTACTTCGTGTGTCCGGTTGAACAGCCAGGCCGGGCTGTTCAACCGGACACATTGAGCGCTCCTGGACACGCTTCTTTCTTCAACCGATTTCACTACAAGGACGTACCCCCATGGTACAGAACCCGACTCGTCTGCTTCGTCGACTGAACCCGTATTGTGCCCAGGCGCTGAGCTCGGCGGCATCGTTGTGTCAGACCCGTGGCCATGCGCACATCAGCATTGAGCACTGGCTGCTCAAGATGCTGGAGCAGGGCGGTGGTGATCTGCCGCTGATCGTGCGCCGGTACGAGTGGGACATGGACGCGCTGTGGAACGGTCTGCTCGCTCATCTGGACCGGCTACCGCGAAGTGTCACCGCCAAACCGCAGCTGTCTGACACGTTGCAGTCGTTGATCGAAAGCGCCTGGCTGCTGGCGTCACTGGAAGGTCAAAACGACGCTTTGCGCTCCATCCATGTGCTTGGTGCGCTGATTGAAAATCCTCACTTGCTCGCCTGCGATGCGGCGTGGCCGTTGGTAAGCCTGAGTCCGGTTCAGCTTCAGCAATTACCCAGCTTGCTCGATCAGCACTCCGAAGAATCATCCCTGACCTCACAAGACACGTCGATGGCGGCGGAGGCCGCGGACCCGACCTCGGCAGCCCCAGGCCCTGCAGTCAATGATGTTCTGCAAACCTACACCCAGGACATCACCGCCAAAGCCCGCGCGGGGCAGATCGACCCAGTGTTCGGGCGTGACGACGAAATCCGTCAGGTCATCGACATCCTCAGCCGCCGACGCAAGAACAACCCCATTCTGGTGGGTGAACCGGGCGTCGGCAAAACCGCGCTGGTCGAAGGGCTGGCATTGCGCATCGTGCAGGGGCAGGTGCCCGACAGCCTGAAACCGGTCAGCGTGCGCACCCTTGATCTGGGGATGCTGCAAGCGGGAGCGGGTGTCAGAGGCGCGTTCGAACAGCGCCTGAAAAACGTCATGGAGGCCGTCCAGCAATCGACCACCCCGGTGCTGTTATTTATCGATGAAGCCCATACTTTGATCGGTGCCGGCAATCAGGCAGGCGGCGCCGACGCGGCTAACCTGCTCAAGCCAGCACTGGCACGCGGAGAACTGCGCACCATCGCGGCAACCACCTGGGCCGAATACAAACAGTATTTCGAGCGCGATGCGGCACTTGAGCGCCGCTTTCAAATGGTCAAGGTCGACGAGCCTGATCACACCAGCGCCTGTGTCATGTTGCGCGGCCTCAAACCCTGTTACGCCCGGCATCACGGCGTGCACATTCTCGATGGCGCCGTCGAAGCGGCAGTCAGTCTGTCGCGCCGTTACCTGACCGGCCGACAACTGCCGGACAAGGCTGTCGACCTGCTGGACACCGCCAGTGCCAGGGTGCGCATGAGCGTGGATTGCGAGCCGCAGATTATGGTCAAGCTCAAGGCGCAACGGGCGGCGCTGGAAATGGAAAACCGCGCCCTTGACGACGACAGCCGAATTCAAGAGACCCCAGCCACCGAGCGGCTGATGCGTATCGCCGAGCGGCAGACGCAACTCGATGCCCAGCTGGCAGAACTGCAGCGGCAATACGATCGCGAATCAGGTTTGAGCCGTGAATTGCTAGCGGCGCGTCAGGACGATTCAAGGCAAGCCGAGCGCGTGCGCTTGCAACGGCAACTGGCGGCGGTTCAGGGCGCACATCCGTTGGTGTCGCTGGACGTTGACGCACGCTGCGTTGCCGAGGTGGTCGCTGACTGGACGGGCGTGCCGCTGAGCAATCTGCTGAAGAGTGAACAGGCCAGCCTGCTGAAGTTGGAGCAGAGGCTGGGCGAACGCGTCATCGGGCAGGATCAGGCCCTTGGCGCACTGGCCCAACGTCTTCGCGCGGCCAAGACCGGCCTCACCGACGAGAACGCGCCGTTGGGGGTCTTCCTGTTGGTCGGCAGCAGCGGCGTCGGCAAAACCGAAACCGCGCTGGCTCTGGCCGATCAACTGTTCGGCGGCGAACGTTCGCTGATCACCCTAAATCTCTCCGAGTATCAGGAAGCGCACACGGTCAGCCAGCTCAAGGGCTCGCCACCCGGCTACGTGGGCTACGGTCAGGGCGGTGTGCTGACCGAAGCCGTTCGCCAACGGCCTTACAACGTAATCTTGCTCGATGAAGTCGAAAAAGCGCACCGCGACGTGCTCAACCTGTTCTATCAGGTCTTCGACAAAGGCTTCATGCGCGACGGCGAAGGTCGAGAGATCGACTTCCGCAACAGCGTGATCGTGATGACCTCCAACCTCGGCAGCGACGCATTGCAGCAGTGCCTGCAAGCGCAACCCGACACGACCGACGCGGCGTTGCAGACGCTGCTGCACCCGATATTGCGCGAGCACTTCCAGCCCGCATTACTCGCCCGCTTTCAGACCCTGATCTACCGCCCGCTGCAGGCCGATGCGCTGCGTGCCATCGTCGCCCTGAAACTCGGCAAAGTCGCACAGCGTCTGCGTCATCACTATGGCCTGGCGTGTCGCATCGACGAAGGCCTCAATGATGCGCTGGTCAGCGCTTGCCTGCTGCCGGACAGCGGCGCGCGCAATATCGACAGCCTGCTCAATCAACAAATCCTGCCCGTGCTCAGCCAGCAGCTGCTGCAGCGCCAGGCCCTCGGCCTGATGCCGCATGAAGTGACCCTGAAATACAGCGACACCGATGGGATTGGTCTGCACTTCACTGATGCGCCAAACACCGCGCCGTCTGCGGACGAGGGGTTTATCCATGCGAAGTGAACTGCGCACTTTCTTCGACCACTCTCGCCATCGCCTCTGGGTGCGCGACCTCGATGCCACGCTCGACGTGTTGGCCTTCAACGGCGAGGAACGGCTGAGTGAGCCATTCACCTACACCGTCGAATTCACTTCCAGCGAGCACGACATCGCGTTGGAGCAGATCCTCGGCCAGGACGCCCGTTTCAGTCTGCACGCCGCGCCCAAGTCGTCGTTCGTGTTTCCCGGCT
>NZ_JBOICF010000044.1:0-2908 GCF_050739935.1 Pseudomonas sp.
TCCAGACAAGGGCCGCCCAGCCACGCTTTTACAATTCCGCCGGGCGCCATACCCAGGGTGATCATCATGCGATAGTCGTCCACCCACTCCTTCGAGCCTCGACAGAAAACCCGTTCCGGCTTCACCATCTCATCGCGCACCCACTGCGGAATTCGAACGTTGATCCAATAGGCTTGAGGCTCCACCAACGATTGCCAGCGCACGACGATTTCCAGCGGCAGATCGACATTGTTGACCGGCATTATTTTTCCACCGCCGTTATGCCAGCCCTCAGGCTTACGGGTGTACCCGGCGACGCCGCCGTGAACGTTATAAAAAGCGATCTTGCGTTGGTCGAGCACGTCCACGCGCTCGACCCAGACTTCCATATGCCGAGGCGCTGCCAACCCGACGTACCAACTGTCGTAAGGAAGCCTGGGGCGCGGTGGGCGGTTTGAATCGCTGGCGCAGGCTACGAGGCTCAACAAGAGGCCAAGCAAGATCGGGCGCTTCATTGCGGATACCCCTTTTGTGGGCGGTTGGGGTAGACGTTGCGTCGCTCGTGCCTTGCCGGTTTGTGAACCATGGCCCCAAGCACAGGCGACCAATGGGCCGAGCAGTGGATATAGCGCGCCCGCAACAGCGCTTCCTGCTCCGGATCCAGTTTGATGTCATCATTGGTTTCGATCTGTTCCCGGATGGAAGCGGCAATTGGCTGTAACTCCTGCGGTAGGCGAAGTTCTGGACGTCCTTCAAGGCTTTTGAACGGCACGCCGTGCCGCACCCCAAGCTCACGCATCACTCGCAGCGCAATCAGCGCCAGTTCACCTCGAACCTTGCGTTCCAGCACGACCGTTGCCCAATAGGCTTGTGCACTCGTATCGTCTCTGCCGCGGGGAGGCTGCATCGTGGCCCAGGCCCGGGCTTGCAGATCACAGTCCGTGCCGTATCGACCGCTGGCCCGGATTTCTCGCGCCAGGGTCTGCATCGTCTGCCAGGTCGGATGAGTCTCCAGCGTCTGGCGGGGTCCAAGCACGATCCGCCGCGGCTCTACGACCCAGAGACGCTCCGTGGCGCTGGGCCGGTAGCCGCCCCCTACATCGGAGTGCACGCCGGGCAGGCCGATCTGGCGGTGTCCGGCCAGGACGCTGTTGAGGGCGAAATTTTCCCGCAGTTCGTCGCGGGCATGCAGTTGCACCACCTGCCGCGCACAGCCTGGCGGCAGGTAAAGGTTCACCCCGGGGTTGTGCTCGTTAGCCGCGCTGTAATCACCCCTTGTCGGATCTAGGATGGCGGCCACGGTGTCGAACAGGCCGATGAGATTGAGGCAGACATCAGCATTTGGGTCGAAGGTATCCAGCAGACCGAAACGACCAGGTTGCAGAAGGTCACGGAAGATTCCACGCTGTGGTTTCAGAAACTCATTGGCGCAGTGTCGGGCGGCTGCGCCGCCACGGCTGAAACCGAAGATGTCGATTTCAATACGTCTAACCGCTGTGTCGGGGTTCGTTGAAGCAAAATCCCGCAGTTGTTCCTCGATTAGGCTTTGCGCTTGCTTGACCCTGGCTACAACACCTGTCGTACCTGTTCCAGACGCTTGGCTAATCCACGAATCCTCGCCGCCGCCTGTGGTGCCAATGCCTTCCAGATAGACAGGTACGAATCCGATTACGGAGTCCGCGGGTAAGCCGTTGGTGGCATGATCCGGATACAACCGATACAGATGGGCCACATTACTCATCGCGTTCGCAAAGCTACTGTCTTTCACCTGCTCGAACAGCTCACCATTGAACTGATCGTAGCCATACGCCTTGCAGGTCTGGATCAGGCTTTGCAGCTCCGCCTCGCCGTACCGGCTCAGGTCGTCGCGTTGGCAGCGCGCAGCCACCGACGAGTTGGCGAGGTTGTTGCCGGTGCCGTCGAAGAACAGGCCCAGGCGCAGGGTGATGCCTTCGGCGAGTTCTTCTTCCTCTTCCTCTTCCTCCAACGTGTCAGGCAGCGCTGGATCGTCGTGGCGCACCGTTTCCGGAAATTCGATGTCCATCTTCGCTGGCAGCGCTGTATGCGCCGGCATGGTCCTGCCTGCCTTGTCGGTAACACCCGCGAAGATTTCGCCCTGTGGCGTGGTCATGCGGTAGCGTGCGAATGGCGCCGCCCCCTGCCCGTCACTCAGGTCATATCCGGCCGAGTAACCGGTCGGCAGAGGTGTTTTGGGCGTGTCGAGCGTGGTTGCGCCGGATTTCTGGACATGCGCGGCCTTGAGGTAAATATTGCCCGGCGCGCCCAGTTCAATGTCCCCGCCCTTGAGGCGTATGTAGGCACCGCCGCAACTCAATACGAGTTCTTCAGCGGCGGATATCTCCACTCGACCGGCCACGCTTTCGACCTTGAGGTCAGCGCTGGCCAAGGCGTGGAGTTTGCCGTTGTGAGCGTGCAGTTCGACGTCGCCCTGAGCGGCCTTCAGCTGCATGCCTGCTTTTTGAGCACACAGGCTGATGGTTTCTTCGGCGGTGGCGGTGATATGGGTCCCGGCGTTGAGGTCGATCTGATGGGCTGCCATCAGGCCGACGCTTTCCCTGCCGGACGATACGCAGACAGTTTCCGGGCTGACCACGCCGATGCCCGCCGGGGCATGCAACAGCAAACCGGGTTGAGCCAGCCCATTCAGCGCCTCGTTCAGGCGAGACTGGCTGTCGGTGTCGCCCGGCGTGCACTGAGCGCTGCGCGCCGCCTGGGCCATGGAGCGGGCCAGCGATAACGCGCTTTCCAACTGCTCAATGGCTTGGTTCATGTCCATCTGAAAGCCAGTGGCCCCGGCCTGCTCATCGGCACTGATGAATACGCCTCTACCCCCCCGAATCGCCCCCCACCCATCCGTGCGCAGCTCGAACCCTTCCCCGCGCTTCTGCTTCTGCGCATCCACCAGATG